>NZ_JBIWDU010000022.1:0-95328 GCF_044762155.1 Neobacillus sp. NPDC097160
AGCTCCCAAAGATTCGCTCGACTTGCATGTATTAGGCACGCCGCCAGCGTTCGTCCTGAGCCAGGATCAAACTCTCCAAGAAAGTTGATTAGCTCTAAAAAGTTACGTTGGCTTCGTTTCAAAAATGAAACGAATAAATATTGTTTGTTGACGTTTTTGTTTGTTTAGTTTTCAAAGAGCAAGTTCGTTACTTCCCTCAGAAGCAACTCTATTACTATATCATGTCGTCTTTCGTAAGTCAACTCTTTTTTAAATGTTTTTAACATCTTAGTGTTGTTAACTCGTCATTAACGACTGCTTTAATATAATAACATCACGTGCATAGAACGTCAACAACTAATTATACTTTTTTAAACAAATAAGAAAGAGCCGACACAATGGCCGGCTTTTTCTTATTTTATAATCTTAACTATACCTTCTTGTTTTAGATCGACAAGACCTTGTTTTTCAATTACCACCTTTTCACCCTCAGCTAGGTTGGTAAACACGATTGGTGTAATTGTAGATGTTGCATTTGCTTTTACATAGTCTAAATCGACTTTTAATAATGGCTGTCCTTTTTCAATGCGGTCATTTTCGGAAACTAATGTCTCAAATCCTTGACCTTTTAAGTTAACCGTATCAATCCCAACATGGATTAATATTTCACGGCCGCTGTCAGATAGGATGCCAATCGCATGCTTGGTCGGGAATAGATTAACGATTTTTCCATCAACAGGTGAAACAACCATACCTTCTTCAGGTACAATCGCAAAACCGTCACCCATCATTTTTCCAGCAAAAACTTGATCCGGCACTTCTGTAATTGGTTTGATTTCGCCTTTTAACGGTGCAACAAACACATCATCAACCTTACGTTCCGTTTGTAATGCTTCCGGATTTATTTCTTCTATCTGTTGTTCAACACCTTTTTCCGGCGCATTAACAACTGTGGTACGAGGACGCTTTCCTTCTATTATATCTTTCATTTGACCTTTGATCGTTTCAGAACGTGGTCCAAAGATCGCTTGAATGTTGTTACCTACCTCAAGTACACCGGCAGCCCCTAACTTTTTCAATTGGGCCTTATCTACATTCTGAATATCATTTACTGAGACACGGAGACGTGTAATACAGGCATCTAGGTGGGCAATGTTTTCTTTTCCGCCCATCGCATCTAAGATGTTACCGGCTAAATCGCCAGAATTCGCTTTACCTGTTGGTGCTTGATTTTCTTCCTCTTCTAACTCACGGCCAGGCGTTTTTAAATTAAACTTACGGATGGCAAAGCGGAATCCGAAGTAATAAATAACCGCAAAGACAAGTCCAACCGGAATGACGATCCAAGCATGTGTTTGTGGGTTGATTAAACCAAATAAGATATAGTCAATTAATCCACCCGAGAAAGTCATTCCGATTTTTACATCTAATAAATGCATAACCATAAACGATAACCCTGCAAAGACTGCGTGGATACCAAATAAAATTGGTGCAACGAAAAGGAAAGAGAATTCAATTGGTTCTGTGATACCCGTTAAGAAGGAAGTCAAGGCAGCTGATGCCATTAAACCACCGACGAACACTTTCTTTTCTGGCTTTGCTTCATGATAGATTGCTAACGCCGCAGCTGGCAGCCCAAACATCATGAATGGGAATTTACCTGTCATAAACGTACCTGCAGTAAGATTTTTCACATGATCTTTAATTTGGGCCATAAAGATATGTTGGTCACCATGAATAACCTGTCCAGCTTTATCTGTGTAACTGCCAAATTCAAACCAGAATGGAGAATAGAAAATATGGTGTAATCCAAAAGGAATTAACGAACGTTCAATAACCCCAAAAACAAAAGCTGAAAGTGTTAAGTTCGCATTGACCATGTTGTTCGAGAAGGCATTCAATCCTGATTGGATTGGCGGCCAAATGATCAGCATAATAAGTCCCAAAACAATGGCTGTTCCTGCAGTTACAATCGGAACAAAACGTTTACCGGCAAAAAAACCTAAATATGATGGCAATTCAATCTCATAGAATTTATTGTATAAGGATGCTGCAACAATACCAACGATAATCCCGCCAAACACTCCTGTTTGAAGGGTTGGAACCCCTAGTACACTTACATAGCTCGTAGCATTAAGGTCCTTTGCATCAATACCTAATACTGTACCCATGGTTACGTTCATAATCATGTAACCAATGATTGCCGCAAGCCCTGCCGTACCTTCTCCTCCAGCTAATCCGACCGCAACACCGACTGCAAACAAGAGCGGCAAGTTTCCGAAGACAATATCCCCGGCATTTTGCATAACAGAAGCGACCATATCGACACCGCTGTTATTTAAAAATGGAGCTAAATCTAAAAGGGCTGGATTTCTAAGTGCTGCACCTAATGCGAGCAAAATCCCTGCCGCTGGTAAAAGCGCTACCGGTAACATTAAGGCTTTACCGACTTTTTGTAGTACGCCGAATGCATTTTTAAACATAATTGTACCTCCTAATTTTCGTTTTGCTCATAAAGCGTTTACATGATTGGTAAAAAAACAACAAAAAAAGGCATGAGTAAAAGTTCAATCGAAAGAAGTTATAGGTATACATTACCCCTAAAACTTCATTTCAATTATCCTTTTTACTCATGCCTGATCGAATCAGTAACACGTAAAAAATAATAGCTATTTAAATTTGTTTTGAAGCCTTTGCAAATGCATCGTTAGATAAACGGCCTCTGCATCAAAGACTTTCAATTTTAACGATTGCTGCATCACTTTAATGAGCTTCCATGAGAGATTATAGCACACTGGATATTCTTCTTTCAATAGGGAAGCAATTTTTTCTGGTTCCTCTACTTTCTCGCCTTTTGTTACCCGATCAATAGCGAATCGAAGGTGACGAACGAGCCTTATATAATCTATACTTTCTTTATCGATGTCAAATTCAAATTGTTCCTCAACCATTTCAACTAGCCTGCTGACAAGCTGTGAGTGTTGATTCACATCAGATAGATTTTTATTCGTAATCGCGCTATGGATGTGGAGGGCAATAAATCCAATCTCTCCAACAGGAAGATCGATGCCTGTCTTTTCCTTAATGTGATGAACAACTTCTGCCGCTACTTCATACTCATGGCGGTAAAGTGCCTTTGTCTCAACTAAAAAGGGATTTTTCATATCCATTCCCTGTGAAGCTCTTGTCAAAGCAAACATTAAATGGTCTGTCAGCGCCACATGAATATGTTCATTTAACACAGAATGGGTCCTTTGCTTAATTAAGTCAATGGCAGTAATAATAACTTCTAAAAAGTCATTGTCGATAAATGGCAGAAGCTTTATATAATTTTCTTGTTCTTTTTCATTTTTTAAAACAAACAGCTTTTCGACCGCATCCGTATCGATAAAGTCTCCCCTTTTTCGATTGAACCCAATACCTTTACCAATTAAAACAACTTCTTCATAGGAAGGGTGTTCGGCGATTAACACATTGTTGTTTAAAACTTTATCAATTAATAAGTTTGCCAAACCCTATCCCCCCATTCCTACCTTCATACCATTAGTAATTTCATGTTATAAGAGGTAGGAAAGGAAGTCAACGACAAAGTTCGACAGCTTTTCGAAAAAACAACTGGGAAATCATTCAAATTTCATTCCCCTTAAGCCAATAAAAAAGAACAATGCGCTAAATCCAAGCAATGCTGCCGTGTCCTTCAGTAACGTTCCTGCGTGCAGGCTGCCGCTTATGATTTCTTTAAAACCTGACATCGCCCATGTTTGCGGAACGGCCAAGGCAATTTTCTGCATGATATCCGGTACCACATCAATTGGCCAGTAGACACCACCAAGCATACAGGTGCTTACAATTAAAACTGCACCGATTGCCGAGGCCTGCTGCTTTGTTTTGACAAGTCCGGCAAGCATGAGACCAAAGCCTACAACACATAGGATAACAAGTGAAGCAAATGGGATTAAATAGGTTAACCTGCCCCAGGATGTATCAAACATAACATTCATGGCGGCCATTAGTACGGCAAACTGAATCCATCCCATAAAGAAATATGCTAGTAAATAGCCTAAACTAATTTGCAGCTTACTAACCGGAGATATGATCAGCCTTCCCCAGGTGCCGCCAATGCGTTCATCGAGAATCGTGGAAGCTGCCCCGGAAAGACCAAACATCATAAACATGATCGCAAAACCAACAAACATCAAATTAATTGCCTCAGAATCATTCGTATCTTTTTGGATAATTTCCTTTTCGACTGTCACACCTTTATTCGACGAGATGGCTTCAAGCACCTTTGGAAAAGCGCCGTTTTCTAAGCTCGAAGTCGCCTGATAAGAACGGAGAACAAGTCCTGCAGTCCCTTCTAAATGAGAAGATAACGCAAGATAATTCTCGCTTTTCCGCTGCACGATTATGTCAAATAACGGTTTCCTTTCTGTAATTCTCTGACCAATATCGTCAGGTATCACCACAGCCGCAACAGCATCCTGAGCGGAGACGTTTTTTTCAGCATGTTTTCGTGTTACAGTTTTCCAGTCAAAATGATCATCCTGTTTTAAAAGACTTAAAATCCCTTGGGTGACCTCAGTATCAGTGAGAACTACATTAACAATAGGTTTGTTTTGTTCCGAGTTCACCGAAATGCCGCCGAAAATCCAACTAAATAGTGCAGGCATCACAAACATGAGCACCACTGCCCCTGGGGTTTTAAAAAACTCCTTCACATGAAATATTAGTATCGTCCAGATTTTACGCATATTTACCTCTCCTTTCCAATGAAAGGCGAATTAATCCAATTGCGAAAAAGAGCAAACCTAAGCCAATTGACCCGCCGATTGCCGGTAGAATCTTCGTAAATGCTGCACCGGACATTAAGTCTAAATAGGTCTGTAAGGCAAGCCCATTCGGCAAAAACTTCGTAACGAATACAACCCAATCCGGAAAAACGTACAGTGGGACCATACTCCCGCCCAGTGCAGCCATAATTTGCGTGCCAAACATACCGGCAACATTGAACGCCTGTTCCGTTTTAATAAATGAACCTGCTAATACACCGAGTCCGCTGGCATTCACGACAAACGCCAATGTCATGATAGCAATTCCGGAAATGGATGGGCCCCAATCAACACCAAAAATGAGCCGTGTTCCGGCAATGATGATAAAAGCCTGTGTCAAACAAATAATGATTAACCCGAGCATTTTTCCGAAAAGATAATTTGGATACGTTAAATTCGTAAGGAGCAAACGTTGAAACACATCTTGTTCTTTTTCGAGAATCATTGTAGAAACACCTTGGACGACTGTCATTAACAAAAACATCACGCCCATGGCTGCAGCGTAATACTGAAATGAACTGACCGGCTTCGTTTTGGCATCAATAGTTGTTTCTTTTAAAAGCGGTTTCTTGCCATATCCTTCTTGAATAGCTCCGCTTGGATTCCCCCCCTGAACAGGCTGGGCCATTTGCGAAGCCACAGCTTCAATTGGGATCGTACGAGAAAACTGCTCAATCACATTTTGAACGATGGTTGTATGAATAACGGTGTCAGGCACCGATAAAAGTTTTACTTTTGTACCTTTTCCGGTCATTAATGATTGGGTGAAGTCTTTTTCAATCACGATTCCCACAGTCAACTTGTGGTCTTTTATTTTGCGGTATAACTCATCTTCTTGATAATATTTCACTTGAATTTGTTTGGATAAACTTTTGGAAAAGACTTCGTCGGTTAGCACTTTACTCAACTGACCTTGATCTAAATTGACGACCCCTAGAGTAAACTTTTTAATCGTAATCTCTTCGTCTTCCTTCATCATATTTCCAAAGGCTGAGCCTAAAATTGCAATTAACAGTAGTGGCATCAAAATGAGGGTTAAAAAAGCCTTTTTATCACGAGCAACAAGTAATAAATCCTTCCATGAAAGCCACCAAAATTTCATCGTCCCCACCCCTAATTCCGTAAATTTCGTCCGGTTAAATGCAAAAAGACACTTTCGAGGTTCGGTTCTACGATATCTACAGAGGTAATTTTTGTACCCGTTTTTGTCACCGACTGAATAAAATCGCTTAATATCAATTGTGGTTCTTTATGAAAGACTGTTACTTGGTTTTCTTGAACTTGAACCGTTTGCTCTGAAAAAAGGCTTGTCACGGTCTGGGTAATCCTCTCCACATTAGCACTTTCTTTATCGATTGATAGAATGATGCGCGAATGATCACCAATAGTCTCTCTCAGCTCACGTAAAGTACCGGAAGCAATTAATTGACCGTGGTCAACAATTCCAATCCGTTCACAAAGGTATTCGACTTCCTCCATATAATGACTGGTATAAATAATCGTCATTCCTTCACTGTTTAAGCGCTTGACCGTTTCTAAAATATGATTTCTCGATTGCGGATCGATTCCGACTGTCGGCTCATCCATGATTAACAATTCCGGTTTATGTAAAATTGCTGCACCGATATTGACACGCCGCTTCATCCCCCCGGAAAAGGTCTCCACCTTATCCTTCGCCCTCTCCGTTAAACCGATAATCTCAAGCACCTGGTCCACACTCTTTTCCAGCTCATTGCCGGATAAATCATACATTCTTCCCCAGAACTTTAAATTCTCCCGCGCCGACATCGTTTGATAGAGTGCAATTTCCTGCGGGACAACCCCAATCCATTTTTGGGCTTGCTTCGGGTTTTTGATCACGTCGATGTCCTTAATCCGAATTTCACCTGAAGTGGGCGGAAACAATCCGGTAATCATATGAATTGAGGTTGATTTTCCCGCTCCATTTGGCCCAAGAAGCCCATAAGACTCACCTTTTTCTACTGCAAACGAAACACCCTTTACAGCCTCAAAATCACCAAAGCTTTTTCGCAAATCCTGAACGGTTAGCATGTTCATTAAGCAACCACTCCCTATTTCAATCATCACCTAACATCATACAGAAGCGAGATGGCGAAATTTGTAAAATTGTGTCTTTTTTAAAAATAAAAAAAGGAACTGCGACCCAACCACAGTTCCCGATCAACCACTATTTCAAGAAGATAAAATATAAGACAAAAACGACAAAGAATAAATACATAATAGGGTGAATTTCCTTGGTTTTCCCTTTAACCATCATTGTAATCGGGTAGAAGATAAAACCCATTGCAATCCCTGTCGCAATACTATAGGTGAGAGGCATCGTTACCATTGTTAAAAATGCCGGAACAGCAATTTCAAACCGTTTCCAGTCAATTTTACCTAAAGAAGAAACCATCAATACCCCTACAATGACCAAAGCTGGTGTTGTGACGGGTGCTGTTATGACCGATAATAACGGAAAGAAGAAGAGCGATAAAATAAATAAGGCACCGGTTACTAACGAAGCAAATCCAGTTCTTGCACCTGCCGCAACCCCCGCTGTTGACTCAACGAAAGAAGTGGTTGTCGATGTTCCAAGAACCGCCCCAACACTAGTGGCAACGGAATCAGAAATCAGCGCCCTTCCTGCACGAGGAAGCTTGTTATCCTTCATTAATCCTGCTTGGCTGGCAACCGCAACCAAGGTCCCGGCATTATCAAAGAAATCAACAAACAAAAACGTTAAGATAATTCCAAGCATCGTTGTTGTATAAAATGAACTCTCGCCAAAGGCAGAAAATGCAGCCCCAAAGGTGGGCGCTAAACTAGGAACTTGTCCGACTACTTGATGTGGCATTTTAATTTCGCCAAAAATTATTCCAACAATAGCCGTCAAAATCATCCCATAAAATACGGCACCCTTAATGCCACGTGTCATCATAATGACAGTTACGACAATTCCAAAAATTGCGAGTAGCGGACCGCCTGCTGTCAAATCCCCTAATCCAACAAGTGTGGCATCATTATTGACAATAATTTGTGCACTTTGTAAACCAACAAAAGTAATAAATAAGCCAATCCCTGCTCCAACTGCATGCTTTAAATCAATCGGAATCGCATTGATAATTTTTTCACGAAGTCCTGTTAACGTAAGCAAGAAGAAAAACACACCGGAAATCAATACCGCACCCAGTGCATGCTGCCATGGAATCCCGCTGCCTAACACAACCGTAAAGGCAAAAAAGGCGTTTAATCCCATCCCAGGTGCTAATGCCAATGGATATTTCCCTATCAGTCCCATGATAATAGAACCGATTGCAGAGGCTAAGGCAGTAGCAACAAATACAGCACCATGATCCATTCTTAAGGCATCCGGGAAATCTTTAACCGCCGCCAGTGATAATGTTAATGGGTTAACCACCAGTATATAGGCCATTGCCAAGAAGGTGGTAAACCCACCAATAATTTCTCTTCGATAATTCGTACCATATTTCTCAAACTCAAAATATTTCTGCATGTCTCTTCCCCCTATAAATCTATTCATTCTTTACGCAAAAAAACGCTCACGATATGTTCTACCGGAGCGTCTGACTTTAGGCATGTGCAATAAATAGAGGAAAAAAGATTGCCTCTTAATTCAAAACCTGCCTCGTAGTCAAGCCATTTACGGTGGCTCGGTAGAAACTTTTGGGCCATATTCCCAATATTATACGACGTGATTCGACAACCTATTCATTTCCCTTTTATTATAAGAGCAATAAACCGTTTCGTCAACAAAAATACGAACGATTATCAAATGAAATTTGTAATCGTTCGTATTTCGGGTTATGAATTAATTCTAAGAACTTCGAGAACCAACCAGCTCTATGGCGCTTACGCTTTTGTTATTCCCATTCAATCGTTGCTGGCGGTTTAGAGGTAATATCATAAACCACCCGATTGACATGTGCTACCTCGTTAACAATACGAGTTGAGATGACTTCAAGTACATCCCAAGGAATCCTAGCCCAATCGGAGGTCATGCCATCGATGGAAGTGACCGCGCGGATGCCAATTGTGTAATCATAGGTTCTGGTATCCCCCATGACACCAACACTGCGAATGTCCGGCAGAACTGTGAAGTATTGCCAAATTTCGCGGTCAAGCCCGGCTTTTTTAATTTCTTCACGGAGGATCCAATCCGACTCACGAACAATTTCAAGTTTATCATCAGAAATCGCTCCAAGCACGCGAATCCCAAGACCCGGACCAGGGAACGGCTGTCTCCAAACGATATCATCCGGAATACCAAGCTCCGTGCCAAGCGCGCGAACCTCATCTTTAAACAAGGTGCTCAATGGTTCAATTAATTTAAACTGCATATCTTCCGGAAGCCCGCCAACATTATGATGGGATTTAATCGTTTGTGCTGTTGCTGTGCCGCTTTCAATGATATCTGTGTAAAGTGTTCCTTGTGCTAAAAATTCGATACCTTTAAGCTTTGTCGCTTCATCATCAAATACATAAATAAACTCGTTGCCAATAATTTTCCGCTTTTTCTCCGGATCAGAAACACCTTCAAGCTTCGATAAGAATCGATCTTTGGCATCCACTTTGATGACGTTCATATGGAAGCCTTCAGAGAAAGTCTTCATCACGCTATCCGCTTCATTTTTCCGAAGTAGACCGTGATCAACAAAAATACAAGTTAACTGGTCACCAATTGCTTTATGGATGAGAACAGCAACAACAGAGGAGTCCACCCCGCCACTCAAAGCACAGAGAACCTTTTTATCGCCCACAGTCTCGCGGATCTTCGCCAGTTCCATCTCAATGAAATTTTCCATTGACCAATTACCGCTAGCGCCGCAAACATTAAAGACGAAATTCTTAAGCAGTTCATTGCCATAAACTGAATGGCGCACTTCTGGGTGAAATTGTACAGCGTAAAGCTTTCGTTCCGCATCGCTCATCGATGAAATTGGACAGGACGGGCTTGTGCCATCAACAGAGAACCCTTCAGGAGGCTCGACAACCAAGTCTCCATGGCTCATCCATACCGTCTGTTCAGCTGGCAGACCCGTAAAAAGGGCTGATTCCTGCTCGACCGATATCATGGCTTTGCCATATTCACGGTGCTGTGCTTTTTCAACCTTCCCTTTAAAATGGACGGTCATGAGCTGCATCCCGTAGCAAATTCCGAGAATCGGCAAACCCATTTCAAAAATAGCTTCATCACAGCGGAATGAATTTTCATCATAAACACTATTCGGTCCGCCTGAGAAAATAATTCCCTTCGGATTCATTTTGCGAATTTCTTCTGCCGTAATCGTATGCGGATGTAATTCACTATAGACACCGAACTCACGAATCCGGCGTGTAATCAACTGATTATATTGACTTCCAAAATCTAAAACAACAATCATATTTTGCTTCTCCGTCAAAGCAGCCACCTCAATTTTTAAAAGTTATTACTAGCTTTACCACAATGGAAAAAATTAATAAAAAAAACTAGAATTCTTCCCTCCGAAAAAATATCAGGAAGGCAGAATTCTAGTTATCTCGCAAAATCACCGACAGAAAAATTCTGCCTTCATAGTCAGGCCATTTCAGTGGTGACCCGGTAGAGACTCTCGAACCATATTTTCGAGGATATATGAAGGAAACGAACCATATTTAGAAAAGCGCAAGGCGCCTGCCTATCAGCTTGTGATTTCGAGCCGATGACGCCTGGAGCTAGACATTGAATTAGTACATATTGTATCAATAGGTTGTTTTTCCGGTCAAGCGATTGTCTTTTTAATTAAATTTTCCCATAATTTACGTGACTCTTTCCATGTTCCTTTTGGAAGATGTTGATGATACATATATTGTTCATAAAAGTGAGTCAATCGGGTCATCTCCCGCGTTGAAAAGAACGAATCGATATAGCGCGCATAATTCCTTAATGTTTGGTTTTCCTTCCGTTTTAATCCATAGCGGTCTAGCTGAGTTAATAAAATCAAATAAGCTGCATCGATACTTTTATCCTTTTTCTTGAATTTATATAGCAGCAATAACCCGTATGGAAGCCACTTGCCGCGGATTCGATAAAGAAATACCGAAATGACTGTAAGGATTACGAGAATGAGAACAGTCTTTTTCCAATTATTTTTCACCATCAATTTTGCTTTTTCCCAAAGCGTTTTCATATCAAAGGACTTGTCTTCCTTCTCCACTGTTTTCGGTTCATCCAACTGATCCTTCTGTGGTTTTTTCACAGACGGCGGTGTCGTCTGTTCATTAGAAGAGGATGTACCATCAGCTGCTTCATAATTGATTAAAATATCATTGGAAAATCCCTTTGTTGGTTCAAATGGCACCCAGCCTTGATTTGGAAAAAAGACCTCTACCCAGGAATGGGCATTATTGTTCGTCACTTCGTAATATTGTTTTGATGTGTCATCCACACTGTATTCAAGGAAATCTCCGCCGGTGTATCCTTTAACCCAGCGAGTTGGAATCCCCAGCGTCCTTAGCATAACCGCCATCGAAGTTGAAAAATTATCACAATAGCCCCGCTTTGTCTCAAACAAAAATTGGTCAACATAATCGTCATTGGTGCCAGGCACTGCGACATTCTTTTGGTCATAGCTGTATTCCGTATTGCCAAAGAAGCTTTCCACTGCTTTCGCTTTGTCAAACCAATTCGTTTTTCCGGCAGTAATTTCTTCTGCTAATTCATAGATTCTTGGAGGTAATCCTACCGGTAAATTCGTATACTTCTGATAAAAAAAAGTTGACGTATCCATACTTGTTGTTTGCTTTAAATCTTTTGCCTTATATTTCGGAATCTCAAAGTCAACAGAAAAGCCATGGGGTACAACAGGCTCTTGATTTTTATTGTAAAAGCTTATCCTCTCGTTGGTTGTGTCTACCAAGAATCGATTGCCATTTGGATCAGACGGCTCTATCGTCAAGATTTTCTGTATTCCAGCAGGGTACATGATAAAGTTGTAGCGATACTTTTCATGCATCATAACACTAGCAGATTCCTTAATAGTTTCCACTGTATCGGGAATCGAATATACAGGCACAAGATCCTCCTGTCTATATGAAATGGGCGTTGCACCAGAAGCGTTCCAGCCTTTTCCCGTATACATATCCTTTGTTTCCATCTTCCAATAGTTCTTTCCATCCGCCTCATACTTAAAAACCGGACTGCCGTCGGCAATAAACGGACCGCCAAGTGCTCCATCATTCGTACCATAGCCAATTCGATGCTGGCCTGCCCCATTGCCGCTCGCGCCGTCTTTCGGATTATTTGCTGTAAAAAAAGGAACCGGATCCGGCCATATTGGTGCCGCTTTAGGTGCCGTAATTCCTACTGCCACACTAACAGCAATCATCACCGCCAGTGGCGCCATCCATTTTCGAAAATAGGATGACTCACAGCTTACCTTTTCCTTCTGAATAATCCGGTAAAAGGTCAGCATGCCCATCACCGCAAATCCCGCCACAACCGTTCGAACAATCGCCACTTTCGCATTATAAGGCGTAAACGTGTCCAAAACGGTAATATAAACCAAGGTCATAAAGAAAAAGATAAAAATCCGCTGACGGTTCAAGAGCCAATAATCAATTAAGTACACCATTAACCAAAGCAGGATAAAAAACAACAGCGTTCGGAATTCATTGGACAGGTCGTTCCATTGCCTGCCCGCTAGCAGCCCGATATTATTGGCAATATCGGTGATGAACGACTTTACCCAGCTAAGGTGAAAGAATCCTTCATCATAATGGAATCGATTGATCGAAAACAAGATAAATAATAGCTTAATAATAGATTGCCAAATCCCTTTGATACGAAAAAAAGAAACGGCAAAAGAGAGCAGTAAGAAGACAATAAATGTTTCAAGATTATTCGTATCCGTTAACTGTTTAACCGGCCGTAGCCATTCCCACAAAAGGAAAAAGCTGAGCGTATATAATAGAAAGGAGGGAAAATTCCTTTTCATCATCGTGCAACCACCTCCGAAAAGGCTGCTTTATAATCACCCTCATGGACCATGACCACTCGAACCCCCCGTGCATTTGCAATTGCAACAAGGGAGCGTTCATTTTCTGATGGCGATTCCGTTTGACCTTTAATGAGAAAAATTGTAATGGAGCCTTTTCTTTTTCCAAGAAAGCTTGCTTTTTCAATCAAAGGTTTTGTTAATTGCGCCGTAACGAGCATAAACGAGACCGTTTGTTGGATGAAAAGTCCCTCTGTCTCCAACACTTTTTCAAATGGCCGTAAACTTTTTGCCTCAATTTTTGCCAAATGATAAAAAAGCTGCTGAAGATGCTGTTCTCCGCCTCTAATGGGAAACGTTGCTCGTTCTTTACTGATGGTTAACAGCCCGGTTTGCGCCCCCTTTTTCAAAATGGCTCGTACTAGCGAAGCAGTAAAGGACACGACCGGTTCAAAACACTTATCAGGTACACAGTCCATGACAACAAAGACATCATGGGATTGCCGCTGCTCAAATTCCTTTGTCATAATTTCGTTCCGCTTGGCAGAAGCTTTCCAGTTGATCCAGGAAAAGCGGTCCCCCGGCTGATAATCCCTTACACCAACTGCCATTGTCGTATCGCGCTGCACACGTTCCCTTGATGCGGTTAACCCTTGATCATACTGATTTTCAAACGGTCGATATAAAAGGTCTGAGTAGGCAGGATAAACAATGATTTTTCCTGCAGCCTCAACGGTCCTCTCTTTTTCAAATAATCCAAGCGAATCACCAATTTTTAACGTAAAAGAGGTGAAAAGGTGTTCCCCTCTCGGCAGCTCATCAATGATATAGTCATAGGAAAATTCCTTTTTGAGGCCGGGAAGGATGAGTGCCTTTGCTTTCTTTCGCTGCGGGGCATATTTCAACACATCATCTAACTGGTCTTCGATGAGCAAATAAAATAACGGAAAAGCATTTGAGCGCTTCACGGTTACTGTCACCTTCAAAGCTTCCCCGGCATTGTAATCCGATTTCGGCAGCACCCTTGTTACCTCAAGCTCATTTAAGGAATAGAACGAAAGCGCGACACAGTAAATGGCAAATGGCAGAAAGCTATAAAAGAGAAACCAGCTGACAAATCCCCCTTGGAACATCGCATACGAGAAGGTTAGGAGAATCAAAAAGAGTAATAGGATAAACTTCCATACCTTTTTGAATGAAATCCATAGTTTTTTCATTTTATTTCACTAACCTTCGGACCGGTACAGGCACCCTCGCAACCACCCGGTTTACTACATCCTCTGCAGAAATCCCTTCAAACTTTGCTTCTGATTTAAGAATAATTCGATGTGATAACACAAAAGGAGCTAAATATTGTATATCATCTGGCAGGACAAACTCACGGCCATACATATAGGCATAGGCCTGGGCTGCTTTCATGAGGGCAATGGAACCCCTCGGACTTGCTCCAAGATAGACACTGCCATGTCCCCTTGTCCGGTTTACAATATCAACAATATAGCGCTTTATCGTATCATCGACGAAAACGTCTTTAATTTCTTTTTGCAGGGTGAGCAGACCTTCAAGATCGATAACAGGGTATAAATCCTCGATTGGCGGCACCTTTTGGGCGCGATTGAGGACTTCGATTTCTTCATCCAAATCAGGGTAGCCCATTTTCATTTTTAATAAAAAGCGGTCGAGCTGTGCTTCCGGAAGCGGGTAGGTGCCTTCATATTCAATCGGATTTTGTGTCGCCATCACGAAAAACGGCTTATGCAGTTTATGGGTCACACCATCAATCGTGACGCTAGCTTCCTCCATTCCTTCTAAAAGCGCAGATTGCGTCTTTGGCGATGTCCGGTTGATTTCATCAGCGAGAATAATGTTGCCCATTAAAGGACCTGGGCGAAATTGAAATTCCATCTCTTTCGGATTATAAATGGAAACGCCCGTGACATCGGATGGCAACAGGTCTGGGGTGAATTGAATTCTGCGGAAGTTGGCATTAACCGATTTCGCAAGGGCTCGCACCATCATCGTTTTCCCAACACCAGGCACGTCCTCGAGAAGCACATGGCCGCCGGCAAGCAAGGCAACAAGGCTCAATTCCGCAACGTTTCTTTTTCCTATCATCACCTTTTCAATATTGGCGATTATTTTATCTGTCGTTGGATTCATTTGTTCATGTGACAAGTGGATTCCTCCTCAAGCGGGTCTATACCGTTTTTTGCATGCTATCTATGTATTCTACTTTTTTCTGGAAAACTCCTGTTAAAATTGTCATAAGATATTCAAAAATAGCGCATTATTTACTAGAAAAGAATTAGAAATGCTTGTGAACCATGGAGGTCATAGGAAATAAAAAGACTGACCTCCAAAAAATGATAGGTCAGTCTTTCTATTAGTGACATCCAAAAGTCGAAATATTGACTTATAGGGAAGCCCCTTAAAAAACTATGAGAATATGTGAAGATACCTGAATATAATTACTACAATTCAGCTAATGATTTATAGAAATTTGCACCATGTTGAATTGCCTTTATAGATTCCGGAAGAATACGGGAATGGTGTAAGAAAGCATGGATCACGCCTTTAAATTCTTCCAATTCTGCTTTTACATTATTATATGTTAATATATCATATAATAATTTACTGTCATCCAAAAGCGGATCTAAATCTCCACATGCAATATAACAAGGAGGCACTCCTTTAGTTAAATCATTTGAAAAACAGTCAAAGTAACGTAAATCTGCATTTTCGTCACCTATATACATTTTTGTATACGCATTTAAATCTTTACGACTTAATCCATCGTAATCGCCGCCAAGTAAGCGCATTGATTTCGAATCAGTTAGTCCATAAGCACCGTAATAAAGAAGTAAACCACGTATATAAGAAACATCTGCCCTTGTATCCCTTAAATATAAAGCCGCTGCTAAGGATAAATTGGCTCCACCTGAATCCCCAGCAAAGGAAATATCATTCCTATCGATATCATATTCTTCCGAATGACTCCGTAACCACTCGACTAAGAAGGCACACTCTTCGACTTGAGTTGGGTATTTAAATTCAGGAGCTAAATGGTAGTCAATTCCAATGACAACTGATTCTGTTTCCTCCATTAATAAGCGCATAATTTTACTATGTGTGTCAAGATTTCCTACTACGAAACCGCCACCATGAATATAAACAATCGCCCCTTTTCCAGCCCTACTCTTTGGATAGTGGAAACGAATTGCAATAGATCCGTGTGGTCCTTCTAACTCCATATCAATGGTTCTTATTGGTTCAGGGCCACCTTCGTTCCAATACTTTCTTTCTTCAGAATAGTTTTCACGCATTTCTTCAAAAGTTACATCAGTTGAAAATGCATCCTTAACAAGTTCATTTTGTTTTGTTAATGTTTCAAGCATTTTAGGAGTCATCATTTGGTATGCATTATATTTGTTCGTTTCCATCTTTGTGATCTCCTTCAATGTTGTTATTTTTTTCAAAAAGTAACAGCTTAACGTTCCACATGATAAAAAGTAACATTCCAATTTGTAAAACCTTTTCAGCAATCAGTTCCCAGCCATGTAAATAATACAAATCCATCTTCGTTCATCCTCCCTCAACATAAACTTATATTTGTGGTTTATCTTTCATTAGTTGTTTCATGAATGCAGTAATCATTAAGATAAAGAAAAACAGATAGGGATACGAAAGTGTAGTAGCCAAAGATTTCACTGCATTTAATGCATCATTTCCACCTAAAGTAGTAGCAAAAATACCTGTTAAAGCGATAATGGTCATGAGTATAACCCATACGGCACTTCTAACAGGGGCTGCTTCTTTTCCTTCTACATCTGTCATTCTTGCTAGTGATAAGGCCGCACTTGTCACGGTTGTTGAAATAAACATAATCAAAAGTACGATGGTTGCAATAGAGGTTAATTTTGGCCAAGGCATAGTCTGTAGAATAGCAAAGAAGGTCATATCCGGACTTTCCATAGCGTGCTTAGCTATTTTTCCAGTTCCCAAAACTGCATCTAAAAGGGCAATTCCGCCAAACGCAGCATGCCAAACCAACATAAATAGGACCGGTATTGTCATTGTTGCGAAGGCAAATTGGCGAATCGTTCTGCCTTTTGAAATAGAGGCAATAAATACCCCCATAAAAGGTGTCCATGAAATCCACCACATATTATTGGCAACATCCCATGTGGTCGAATAAGTAGGGTCCTTACTAAATAAAAACATATCGAAATTTCTTGGGATCAGTTGATCAATATAGGTTCCTAGTAATTGGACAACTTGATTTAAAATATAGCGAGTTGGTCCAAAAAATATGGCAAAAAGTAAAATTAAAATGGCTAAATAGACATTCCAATCCCCTAATACTTGCATTCCCTTACCGACTTTCTTCGTTGTTGATGCAAAAAAACACACGATAAGCAAAATGATTAATACCAGATACGGAAGGGCTCCTTTGAGAGAACTGCCAATGTTAATCAATTGATTCATCCCGGTAGAAATCTGTACACTTCCTAACCCCATTGTCGCCGCAATTGTCATCGCCGAGCATACAATGGCTAAGATATTCATCGTGTTTTTTGTTGCAGGCACCCATTTCCTCCTGCCGAAACTTTTTTCAATGACATCACCAGGTAAATAGCGAGTGTTATGTTTGGAAACAAAGTATGCCATGACTAATCCCACGACACTAAAAATAGCCCATACAGAAACACCCCAATGGTAAAGTGCGGTCCCCATTGCCTCTCTAGCTGCTTCCATTTTATTTGGAGCCTCCGTGCTGCTCGGTGCTAAATAATAGGCATAGAGTGGCTCGTTCACACCAAAATATATGATTCCAATACCAATAGAGGATGTAAATAACATTGCTAGCCACGAAAAAATATTATAATCCGGCTTTGCATCTTTGCCGCCAATGACGATATTGCCGTATTTAGAAATTCCTAATACCACTAAAAATCCCATACATAAAATAGGAATTAACATGGCTGTCCACCCATACTGTGTGGCAAATAGCGACTGAATAAACGTCATAATTTTCGCAAGTGTACTTGGGCTAATTAACGAAAAGATAGAAAAAAATGCGGTAATTAAAGCGGAAATAATGAAAATAGGTGTGAAAATCTTTGTTTTTTTTACAATACTCTTTTTAACAACAGTCTCTCCTTGCATAATTTCATCTCCTATATTTAAGTGGGCTATTTGGGAAGATTAAATATATTAGTTAATAGGTTAATTCATTATATTGATTAACCTATTAACCATCATAATTTTGTTATTAGCGATCGATAATTAAGGTATCTAAATCTATAATTTTATCACCTTATAAAACAATATTAATACCTACTTCACTTAATTGTCCTGAATTATTAAGCGGAATATTTTGAATATTTTTGATGATTTTCGCCACCCGGTCACCAACTTCAGATGTATTGGATGTTCCCTCCATATCAGGCGTCGCCACATTACCTTCCACGAGAAGCTCCTCGATCGCCGCAAGCACCAATTTTCCGTATTTCTCATACCCTAAAAAGTCCAGCAGCTGGCTGGCCGACCAAATCGCCGCTAATGGGTTGGCGAAACCTTTTCCAGCGATATCCGGTGCTGAACCGTGAATCGGCTCAAACATGGATGGATATGTTTTTTTCGGATTAATATTCGCACCAGCTGCTAGTCCAATTCCTCCAGCCAAAGCTGCACCTAAGTCTGTTAATATATCACCGAATAGGTTGGAGGTAACAACCACTTCAAATCTCTTTGGGTCGGTAATCATCAACATCGCCGCTGCATCGACAAGGTATGAGGCTATTTTGACGTCTGGGTATTCTTTTGCAACTTCCTCAAACACTTGATCCCAGAACACCATAGAATAATTTAAGGCATTTCCCTTACTAATGCTTGTAAGTGATTTCCCTTCTTTTCTCGCCGTTTCAAATGCATAGCGGATTACTCTTTCTGTTCCTTTGCGAGAAAATACTCCGGTTTGTAAAACAACTTCATTCTCCTGCCCCTTGAATAACCAATCTCCTGCACCAGCGTATTCACCCTCGCTGTTTTCGCGGATAAACAGCATGTCGACATCTTCCCGCTTCACGTTTTTTAACGGACATGGGGCGCCCTTGATTAACTTAATCGGGCGAATATTAATATATTGATCAAAACTCTTTCTAATTTTTAAAAGTAAATCCCATAAAGAAATATGGTCAGGGACACCCGGGAATCCGACTGCACCTAGAAAAATAGCATCAAAATCTTTTAATTTCTCAATCCCGTCTTCATCCATCATCACACCATGCTGGGTATAATACTCACATCCCCATGGAAAGTGGGTGTATTCAAACTGAAGTGTATCATCAAGTTCAGCAATTGTATCTAAAACTTTGATTCCTTCTTGGAGTACCTCAGGGCCGATTCCATCCCCGGCAATCACTGCAATTTTATATGCCCCCATCTTATTCACCTCGGTTCCAAACAACTAATTTCAATTCCGTCATTTCTTCCACTGCATATTTAATTCCCTCACGTCCCGTTCCGCTCTCCTTTACCCCGCCGTATGGCATATGGTCAACACGGAATGTTGGAATGTCATTAATCATGACAGCCCCAACTTCAAGAACATCACTTGCAAGCAATGCTTTATCTACATTTTTCGTATAAACCCCGGCTTGCAGACCGTATCTAGAATCATTCACGTAGTCGATTGCTTCTTCAACAGAACGTACCTTATTAACAATTACCACTGGTGCAAAAACTTCCTGGCAGGAAACCTTCTGCTTTGGATCAACGTTTGTAATGATAGTTGGCTCTAATACTCCTTCTGCCGATAATTTGCCTCCGGTTAACACTTCAGCGCCATTTTGTTTCGCTTCTTCAATCCACCCTAACGCACGTTCTGTTTCCTTTTTGGAAATTAACGCTGAAATATAGGTTTCAGGATCTAGCGGATCACCTATTTTTAATTGTTTTGCAGCAACGACAAATTTTTCTACAAATTGGTTGTACACCTTTTCATGGGCATAAACGCGTTGCAGGGAAATACACACTTGACCTTGGTTAGAGAAAGCACCTGTTACATGGCGTTCAACAACTTGATCAACATTCGTATCTTTATCCAAAATGACAGCTGCGTTAGATCCCAGCTCTAGTGTCGTTCTCTTTAATCCCGCTTTATTGCGGATCGCAATTCCTACTGCCGGACTGCCGGTAAATGTAATCATCGCTACGCGGTCATCGCGGATAATGGCTTCGCCAACAATTGAACCGGAACCTGTTACCACATTTAACACACCGTCAGGAAGACCTGCCTCTTTAAACAGCTCCGCAATGTACAGCGCAATTAACGGTGTTTGTGAAGCCGGTTTTAACACGATGGAGTTACCAGAAGCAACGGCAGGACCTACTTTATGGGCAACCAAATTCATCGGGAAGTTAAACGGTGTAATGGCGCCGATGACCCCGATTGGCTTGCGGACCGTATAACCGATTCTTCCCACACCACCCGGAGAAGCATCAAAAGGTATCGTTTCACCATGAATCCTTTTCGCCTCTTCAGCGGCAAATTTATACGTTTCGATGGTCCTGGATACTTCACCTTTCGCAAAAGTAATCGGCTTAGCAGATTCTTTCGAAATTATTTCTGCCGCTTGGTCCAATCTTTCCTCCAATAACTTCGCCACTTTTTCTAAAATTGCTGCCCGCTTATAAGCTGGCATTTTCGAAATCACTTGAAATCCTGCCCCTGCTGCTTTAACCGCATCCTTTGTCAGCTTCTCGTCCGCCATGGCAATCTCTGCAATTTTCTCACCGGAATAAGGAGAGTAAAGAGGTGCATATTCAGCAGCCTCTACATCCCCACCATTAATAAATAAATGTCTTTTCTCTACTGTTTGTACATTTGTCATCGACCTAACGCCTCCAATACCATTTCATGGAACTGAACTACTGCCTTTTCGGATGAAGAATACACCCCTTGGTTAAAGGCACGGGAACGGAAACCAACTTGCTCTAATTCCACTAACTCCACATCTTCTTGTCTAACCTGCTCCGCAAATGTGACTAAATCCTTTTCTTCTTGTGTTAAGTTTTCATCTCTAAAATAGTACGTATATACGCCTAATGTTGTTTCATGGTCAATTGGGATCATTTGAATCGTCGCCATATTTCCTGGACCTGGATAGATCGTTACCATTAAGTTCGGCCATAACCAATAGAACTCGCCTCCCTGCATTTCTGCCTCATTTAAATCCGTTGTTCCCATTGTCTTGTCCGGTTTAACCATGGAAGCCTGCACGGAATAGTTTTGGCAAGTAATAATTTGATAGTTTTTCATATCTAGGGTGGCAACAAAGCTTGGATGTGCCACATGGCAGTGATCACACTCTAAATAATTGTCAATAAATGCCTTCCAATTTGCCTTAATCACTCGTGTCTTCTGGTTTACACGCTTTAATTCGCCCAAGAACGGGAACTTTGATAAGCGTTCGAAGAAATCACCATAAGTTTCTACTAAAGACTTGCTGTTATCATCAAGGTTAACGAAAATAAGTGATTCCATTATTTCCATTTTTACAGAACGTAAGCAGCGGTCGCTGACACAATGAGCATCTTCACCAGTAAAGTTTGGTGCCTTGTTTAACTTTCCGTCTAAATGGAATGTCCAGCCATGGTAGCCGCACTGAAGAATTTTCTTCGTTCCTGCCTCGCTTTTTTCAAGTTTTGTCGCACGGTGCGGGCAGACATTATAAAACGCACGGATGACTTCGTCTTTGTCGCGAGTGACAATGATTGGTTCGCCGGCAACTTCCGTTGTAAAGAATTGACCTACTTTTTCTACTTGGCTCACATGGCCGACTAGCTGCCAGGATTTCGCAAACACATCATTCATTTCTTGCTGATATACCTTTGGATCTGTGTATAGATCATACGTTAACGTTCTTTCAAATATTCTGTTCGTCTTGTTTTGTACCGGATTATAAGTTGCCATGTTTTTTTTCTCCCTCAAGTGGATTATTTTTACGCAATGATGATACAGTTTCGGTTCAACTATTGCCTTAAACTCCTATCGAGTTTAAAACAATTCACCCCTATAAACTCCTTTTATCACTGTGAATATAGCAATAATTGTTTACAGGATACTGAATATTTAGTTAAATGAATCTAATAAGCTATTCTGATGAAGTAAGCATCTTAACAATACTCGCTTTTATTTATTGCAATTATTGTGCCAACATTAAAAGTAGTGTCATTACTTAGGAAGTTGACACATTTTGTTCACATTCCTTTCGAAAATCGAGTTGTTTTTAACTCACTTGAATTAAAAACAAATCAACCATAAGAGGAGTCGAAATCTATGTTATTTACCATGCAAAGTCCTTTTGAAATTACTGGGGAGATACTGAAGAAGATCCTCGACTATTCCTCTGATGAAATTTTTGTCCTTGATGGGGAACAACGGGTTATTTATGTGAATAGCGCCTGTGAAAAGCATTACGGGCTGAAACCGGCAGATGTCATGGGGAAATATAACTTAGAGCTATTCGAAAAAGGATATTGGAAGCCTTCGATTGTTCCTTTGGTTTTTAAACAAAAGGAACCCGTCACAATTAAACAGACAACCTATATCGGAGCAGAACTTTTAACGACGGCCGTTCCCATTCTAAATGAAAAAGATGAAATCGATCTCGTTGTGATTACATCACAAGAATTGCAAAACTATAAAAGTATTAAAACTGATAAAGAAATGATGCCCATAAATAGTGCCAATGCCAGCTTAAACCCGATTACGAATTGTGACAAAATGAAAAGTATCCTAAAGATGTGCGAAAAAATTGCCAAAGTCGACTCAACGATTTTAATCCAAGGGGAATCTGGAACAGGAAAAGGGGTATTGGCCCAATACATTCACGATAGCAGCAAGAGGGCAAACAAAACCTTTTTAAAAATAAATTGCGCAGCACTGCCCGAGGATCTACTAGAATCAGAGTTGTTTGGCTATGCGGAAGGGGCCTTTACTGGTGCCAGCAAGTATGGAAAAAAAGGTTTGTTAGAAGTAGCCGATCAAGGCACCTTGTTCCTTGATGAAATCGGTGAAATGCCCCTATCCTTACAAGCAAAATTACTTCAGGTTATCCAGGAGAAACAATTTATTCCGATTGGAAAAAACGAATTGAAGAAAGTCGATGTCCGGATTATCGCTGCTACAAACCGAGATTTAGTCGAAATGGTTAAAACGAATAGGTTTCGCGAGGATTTATTTTATCGCCTTAATATTATTGACATCCTCCTGCCGCCGCTTCGGGAACGCCGGGAAGATATCGTCCCGTTAACGTACAATTTCTTATATAAATTTAATAAAAAGTATGAAATGAATAAAATCATCTCGAAGGAATGCCTGGATATTTTTTATCTGTATTCGTGGCCGGGAAACATCCGCCAGCTTGAAAATGTATTGGAACGACTCGTCGTCACAAGTGAAGCCATCATCACCAAAGACGACCTGCCGGAACTAATCCTGCATAACACCAACACAAAAACAGAATACCTTCTTCCGTCCACGCTGGATGAAGCCATCGAACATGTGAAGAAAACATTGATCGTCGAATCGTTTAAAAAGCACAAGAGCTCGCGAAAGGTTGCAAAAGATTTGAATATAAGCCAAACGCGGGCTGTGAAGCTGATTAATCAGTATTGCGGGGATGTTGAGGAATAGTTCGTTTAACAAATAAAAGAGCTTGGTTCGCAACAACAAAAAAACTCGCTAGCGGCGAGTTTTTTTGTTGTTTTAATATATAACAATAGGTTTTGAGCATTGAATTAATACGTTAGCCCATGTCCAAGTTTATAGACATTGCCATCGCTATCTTTATAGGCATATGTGAGTCCTTCAGGCATATATTTGTCCTTGTCATAGCCAGGTACATCATTTCTTGACACACAATCTCCATTTTCATCAACAGCAATCACTGCTTCACTTGCTGGCAATGTTAACGGTAAAACACCTACTGGACGGAAATTGCCCGCCATCACCTCAAACTGTGCCTTATAGAATGTATCGTATCCTGCAATTAAAACATCTGCCAAAGGTTCAACATTTCCAAGGATCCAAGGCAGAACGACATTCACAGTCATAATGACTTTTCCGCCACGAACATGAATACTGTCAGCAACTTCCTTTAGATGATTCATATTGCTCAAAGTAGTTTCTTCGTACGTAGACCCGTCCAAAGCGGTTAGTGTTTTATTCTCGACTAGTTCAAGTTCTAATAGTCCCGGTGTCGCATTAAAATATGCTCCGGATTTTGGACTTAATAATAAAATAGCCACGTCTGCTTCTTCATAGTTATCAGTCAAAGTAAACTGTCCTAATTCTTGGCATTCTTTCCTTGCCTGCTCCGTGTAAGCGGCTGCTCGTTCTGGTTCCTTATGAAAAGCTTCTACATAAACCTTTTTATTATTAAGCTTTTCTGCTGTTAAAGGTAATGTCTGATCACTATTTTTAAGAACGGTTACCGACTTTTTATGCGCTTCATAAGCAGCTTCCCAGCTTGCTGGTTTGCTAACCACTGCTGTCGCGTTTTCTGTTGAAACATAGGTACGATCATCAAATAATCCTAGAGTAAACATTTCTGTAAGGAGGCGTACATTTGCTTCATCAATACGCTTCTCACTGATCCATCCATTTTGGATGGCTAATTTAAGATTTTCAATATCATTTGTATCCGCAACAAGGTCTGTACCAGCATTGATGGCTTTAGAAAAACGTTCAGCCTCAGTCTTATCCTCAACGCCCCAGCTCATTTTATTGGTGACACCGCTGTCGCTATTGATATAGCCTTTGAATCCTAATTTTCCTCTTAGGATGTGCTGTAAGAAATAATGATTAAATGTAAAGCCAACCTCTTCGAAAGGAATATCCTCCCCCTCGAATTCTTGAACCACACTCTTATTGATACGAGGGATTGAATAATATGGCATGATGGATGAAGTACCATGTTCTACCGCAGCCTGGAATGGCGGTAAGTGGTACTTTTCTAAGCTTCCGGGTGTTGGGTATAAGTTCCACTTTCCTTCTTCATAATGTGGATCAAACCCATTTTCCCTCGCACCGCCGCCAGGGAAATGCTTTGTTGTCATCGCAATACTATGTTTACCCAAGTTCTCCCCTTGGAATCCGTCAATGATGCGGCCGATAGCATCAGAAATAAATTCCGGATCTTCACCGAACGTGCCATATGACCGCTGCCATCTAGGATCTGTGGCAGTATCAGCCATATACATATATCCCTTTCTGATACCGGTAGCTTCCCACTCATCATGTGCTATTTTGGCAAATTGGCTGATAAGTGATGCATCACCGCCATTTTTTATTTCTCCTTTAGCTGCTGCAGCAAGTCCTAAAGTACCTGGCCAAGTAGAAAAGATTCCTACCGCATCATTCATACCAAAGATAGATTCTCCATTTTCGTTTCTTGAATTCGATGCGATCAAACATGGAATACCGAGACGTGTTCCCTCACATAATTCATTCATTTTATTAACCCACTCAGCCATTTCAGCAGGACTAAAATTGTCTCTTAAAATGAAGTGGCGTAAATGCATGTTTTCAATCGTTTGGGTTGTACCATAGATTTTTGAAACAGCAAAAATATTTTCACCTTTTTCGACAATCGCTTCATCTAGCACTCCATCATGGCTTGTCTTACTCTTATCTTCCTGTGAAAGTCCCATCTTACGTGTATTAATCAGCATCATGCCGACTTTTTCATCGATATTCATCAATGAGACAAGGTTCTCTGCACGTTCCTTCGGGCTCAAACGCCAATCCTTATAAGGTTCTAGTTTCCCACTGTTATTCAAATCTTTAAATTTTAAACCATCAACTTCAATGATGTTTTTGACTCTGACTTCTAACTTAGGTTGTTTTTGGTTAGATTCCACATCCATGCCTCCTAAACTTGGTCTACCTCTCATTATGCCCTTGAGATAAATCTATCTTTCATTTCCACTCCATGTATCTCTTTCTTTAGTGTTATAATAACAACAAAAAGTTAAAAATAAATGATGTTTATTGCTAAAAATATTGTAAATATTGCTATTTAAGAGGATGACACCAAATGAAGCAATCTGATCTTATTCCAGTCATAAATAAAGGGTTTGAAATTAATTACTTTAGCAAAAAAAATCAATTCCATAATTGGCTCAATAAATATAACGAATCAGCCGAGAAATTCTCCCAAATAGAGTCATTATTCCAATTACATAGGCACGATGTTTTGGAGCTTCTTGTATTTTTAGATGGAGAGTGTGAATTCTTTTGTGAAGGAAAGACCTATTCCTTAAGGAGGGGGGATGTTGTGGTGACCCCTCCATATGCTGTTCATAAGGCTATTGTTAAGAATTTCGATACTTATGAGCGCATCATTGTTAGCGTTAGTGAGCATTTAATGGACGACTTTCTATCTAGTGCACCATCCATGAAAGAGAATATAGTTTATCAAAAGACACAAGGTTCTCATGTGTTACATCTGCATTCAAAAAAGTTTCAAGACATCATTTCTTTACTTCATGAAATGACTCATCGAATAAAAAATGGCGAAGATCATTTTTCTTTTACATTACATTACCTATTATTTCAAGCACTTCAAACCATCTTCGATCCTGCAAGTAGTACGCCAAACCTAAGTAACAAGGATGAACTGGACCAAAGGTTCGTATCGATACTAGAATACATTGAGTCACATTTGACAGAGCCGGATTTAAGTTTAGACAATGTATCAAATTATTTTCATTTAAATAAATACTATTTTTCTCATTATTTCAAAAAAAATATGAACCTGCCCTTTTACCGGTATGTATCATTAAAGCGTTTATCTTTTGCGGTAACGATGATTAAGCAAAATCAGCTCTCCATAGAGGAAATCTCCTTGAAATGCGGTTTTCCTGACTATTCGAGTTTTTACAGACTCTTCAAAAAGGAATACCATCTTTCTCCGAAAAAATTACAAAAAGAATATAAAAATTTATAACAACTATTATTGTACGGGTCTTAGAGAAAAGGGCGACAAAAAAGCGATACCTTATTTGGTATCGCCATTTTTGCAAAAATATACCGTTTTCTACAAATCACCGATAGTTCCTTCCAAAAACTGAACCCATTCTTCCACTTCAACTGAAAGAAGTTTGATTAGATGATTGCCCTGGTTACCTAATAATGCTGTAGCTTTGTTTAACAAATCTTCCATTTCGAGTGGATTTCCTGATGAACCGGTTGGAGCGTCAACTCTGGAAACGATCTTCTGGCCATTCTTTAGGGAAATTTCTACTATACAATATCTGCCCTTTGGGTAACTATTCTCGCTACTCGGAATCTGATCATCGTATTTTCTATGAATCTTTGCCATCTCATCATAGACATCTTCAGAAATACTGCTTACTGTAAAATTATCAATTGATAAATCTTTCTCCAATAATAATAATGCTATGCAATATTCCGCACTAAACCGCCCTTGCTCACCATTTTCCGGCCGAGTATACACTAAAGCTGCATCACCACTAGGTGGGAAATATAAATCCACCAAAGCTACTTCATCCGCCGTAAACTTTTGCTTTTTCTTAATATCCTTCACAGCATCAATTACGTGGGCATTGGCGGAGCAGCATGGATATAATTTAAACCATAAACCAGGGGTGTCAACCGCCCATGACTCTCCCCATTGTTCAAAAAGTTGCCATGGATCTTGCTCGTGTTCGACGTACATCGAAAGCAAACCATTTTTTGATAGAATCGTATTTTCGCTTCCAATCACATTATGATGAACAAAATGAAGAATCTGCCAAGCATTTTGGGCCGCCAAACCGGCATGCAATGGCTTAATCAATGTCCCAAAATGACTTCTAGATCCGCTTATTTTCGATACACATAAGTTAAGCGCGTGAGCAAATTTATCGGCAGGAAAATCTAAATAATACGCTCCAGCAGCAACAGCACCATAAACTCCCGCTGTAGCCGTTGTATGAAACCCTTTTTCATAATGCCGAGGGCCCAATAATTTTGCAAAACGTGTCATTGTATCAATTCCAATTAAGTATGCAAGATAGAAGCGGTTGGTATCTTGCTTTTCTTTTAGCAATGATAGTAACAAACTCAAAAGAACCGCAGAAGGATGACCACGGATCTCGGAATGAACATCGTCCAAATCTAATGCATGTGCTGAATATCCATTAATCAAGCACGCATCAAAGGGATGAACCTTTAATCCGGTGCCAACCACAGCTGCCTCATCAAAGCACGAATAAATAGCTGTATTTACTACATTAGGGAAGTTTGGATCAAATTTTACACTTGCATAACATGAAATAAAATAATCCAGAACTCCCTTTTTTAAATTCGTTTTCGTCTTACTTCCAAGCTGTTCATAGGCCGGTGTAGTTTGAATCAGCTTAACGATTGCTTTGGTTAAATCACTCATTTTTTTAATACATTCACCGCTAAATTAGCGAAAAATTCAGAAGCCACTTTAATTGCGTCTTCTTTTAAATCATACTTTGGATGATGCCATTCTTGTGGTCCATCGACCCCCATCCAAACAAAAAAGCCTGGAATGTAAGTTTGGTAAAATGCAAAATCTTCTCCACCCGCGCTCGGCACAGCATCTACAACATCAAAGCCACTTTCAACGACAGTCGCTCGAATGATTTCTTCAAATTGAGGGTCATTATTGACGACCGGTAAGTAATCTTCCCAGTTAAATTCAACCGAGCCTCCATTTCCTTCAGCAAGGGATTCAGCCAATTTCTTCATTAAACCAGGAATCGCTTCACGTGCCTTAGGCTGGAACGTACGAACCGTGCCTTCAAGTGTAACAGTATCTGGAATAACGTTCCAAGTGTTACCGCCATGAATACTTGTAATACTAATGACGGCATTATCAAATAAATCCATTCTTCTAGCAACAATCGATTGTACAGCAGTTACATATTGACTAGCCATGACAATCGGATCAATGGCATTATGAGGGATCCCTGCATGACCGCCTACCCCCACAAATTTGATTTCAAATTTATCAACACTTGCCATGAGTCCCCCAGACTTCACTCCGATGGTTCCCACTGGTAAATCCGGTTTGTTGTGCATACCAAAGATTGCCGAGACGCCTTCTAATGCCCCTTTCTCGACAAATTTCTTTGCACCTTGCGCCACTTCTTCTGCGGCTTGGAAAATAAATCTTACAGTTCCGTGCAATTTTTCTTTCTGGCTATTTAAAAGAATTGCAGCTCCTAAAATCGAAGCTGTATGGAAATCATGACCACATGCATGCATTTTGCCTTCATATTTCGACTTAAATGGCACGTCCGTATCTTCTTTGATCGGTAAGGCATCAATATCCGAGCGAATCGCAATGGTTGGTCCTTCAAATGCACCTTTTACCTCTGCGACTACGCCTGTTTCCAACTCAAGAGGCAGCATGGGAATATGGTGTTCTTCTAACCACTTTTTAATATTCTCCGTTGTATTGAACTCCTCAAAAGCAAGCTCCGGATTCTCATGCAAATATCTTCGTTTTTCAATTAAATCACTTAATAGTTCATGAGACATGTTCATGATTATTAATCATCTCTTTCCAATGTTTTTAAGAATTGTTTCGTTCTTTGATTTTTCGGGTTATAGAAAATTTCTTTTGGTTCATTTTCTTCGACAATATTCCCATCTGCCATAAAAATCACCCGATTAGCCACTTCTTCAGCAAACTTCATTTCGTGTGTGACGATAATCATCGTTGTCTTTTGTTGGGCAATATTTTTTATCACTTGAAGCACTTCAGAAACCCACTCTGGATCAAGTGCCGATGTCGGTTCATCAAATAAAATCGCATGCGGGTTCACAGCAAGTGCACGGGCAATCCCGACACGCTGCTGCTGCCCGCCTGATAATGTTGCAGGATATTGATGAAACTTATCCTTAAGACCAACCTTGACTAAAAGCTCTTTTCCTATTTTCTCTGCTTCCTGCTTGTCCATTTTCTTCGCAACGATCAAAGACTCTGTGACATTTTGCAAAGCCGTTTTATTTTTAAAAAGATTATAGTTTTGGAAAACCATGGCTGTTTCCTGCCTGAGCTGATGGATTTCCCTTCTGCCCATTTTCGTTACATCCACTTTTGTATCGCCAATATGAAGTGTGCCTTCGTCCGGCATTTCTAATAAATTTAGGCAGCGCAGTAATGTCGATTTACCCGATCCGGATGGTCCGATAATGGCTAGTACGTCGCCCCGGTCAACATGTAAATCAACGCCATTTAGAACGATATTTTCACCAAACCTCTTTTTCAGATTTGTAACAGATATCATGGTAAAACTCCTTTACGATATATACGGTTTTTCCATTCGTTTTTCAACCATTTGCTGGATCATTGTAAATACAATAACCATGAACCAATAGAGCAGCGCTAACGCTAAATACGTTTCAAAGAATTTAAGCGACCCTGCCGCCAGGATTTTTCCTTGGGCGAATAATTCAACGACTCCTAATGTAAACGCTAGAGAGGTTTCTTTTATTAAGCCGATAAAAACGTTGCTGGACGCAGGAATCGCATTACGCGCTGCTTGCGGCAAAACAATTCTGCGAAAGGCTTGTGCTTTTGTCATTCCAACAGATAGACACCCTTCCACTTGACCTTTATCAACGGAATTAAGCGCAGCACGGAATATTTCCGCCAAAAACGCCGACTGTTTTAAGCTAAGCCCCAAAATAGCTGCCGTAATGGCATTCATCGTACCAAAAGCTGGAAAAATCTGCGGTAATCCGTAATAGATTAAAAACAACTGCACCAATGTTGGAATGGCACGGAAAAACGAAATATATATCGTCGCTAACTGTTTTAGTACTGGAATATTCGATCTAGTAATTAAGGCTAAAATCAAACCACCGATAATTGAAAAGACCATCGATATCACAGCAAGAAATAAGGTCAGAGGTATGAATGTCAAAAGTTCTGGGAGAATATCGACTAAATACCCAAAATCCAGTTTTAAATTCATGTTGTTCCTCCAGATTTATTGCTTAACTGTGATATCTTCATCAGCAAAATATTTCTTCGATAATTTTGTAAGAGTTCCATCTTCACGTAATTTTTGAATTTCAGCATTAAATTTTTCACTTAATTGATCGCCTTTTTCATTTTTCACAAAAGGAAAAGCGATATCTTCATACACAAATGGGTCGCCAACAAACTTTAATGGAAGATTGCCTTTAGCAATTTCAGCAATTAATGATGATTTTGAGTTAACATAGCCATCAACACGTTTGTTGATGGCGTCATTCATAGCTCCATCGCGTGTTTCATATGTTTTTGGAATAATTTCAGAATCAAATTTTTCTAGGTTTTTAACATTATTTGAACCTAGGACACCGGAAACCGTTTTTCCTTTTAAATCTTCGAGACTATCATATTTATTATCTTTATGTGTAACAATAGTAGCCCCTGCATAGGCATATGGTTCTGAGAAATTGTATTTTGCTTTTCTTTCTTCTGTTACAGCAACAAAATTCGCTACTGTATCAATTTTTCCTGTTTCCAATTGGCCCATTAAACCTGCAAAATCAGTTTTGACCCATTCTACTTTATAGTCTAAGTTTGCAGCAACTTTTTCAAGTACTTCCACATCAAATCCAACCAGTTTTCCATTTTCTTCATATCCATTTGGATAGCTCTGTGCCGTTGAACCTGCACGAATGACCTTCTTTTCCTTACTTGCACCGCTATCACTTGATGTTTCCTTTGCACCGCCACAAGCCGCTAATAATAATAAAAGTGCCAAACTAATGATTAACCCAAATTTTCTTTTCATCTTAATCCCTACCTTTTCTTATATGATTTTGCTAATAACAATTTTTCTAAATAAACCGTAATGTGTCCTTTTCCTAAATCCGTTTCGCCGACCTCTTTGTATCCGCGTTTTAGATACATGTCAGCAAGCCAAGGATGTTCCTTCGCCGTTCCAAGGGAAACAGACGGGCAATGGAGTTGATCCCTCAAAAAGTCATACTCGATAAAATCTAGTATTTTGGTTGCATACCCTTTTCGTTTATACTTTGGATCCACCGCTACCCACCAAATGTGAGGGATTTCATAAGGCCCATGATGGCTGCTCCATGGCATACGGATTGAAGCGGTCGCAACCATCTCATCCCCATCTCTCATATAAAAACAAATATTTTCATTGATATTTTTTTTCACCAAATCTTCATCGGCTGTTGCGGCAGCAAAGTAAATGCCTAATTCACGAATGGAAGCATAGCCTCGTAAAGATAAATCAAGTAATGCTGGAATATCCTCATTCGTCGCTTGATGAAAGGTCAAACTACTCACTTAAATTTCCCCCATTTTGGATTGATGCAATGACCTCATCTACCTTTTGGCTTGCCAGCCCTGTATACTGACTAGGATCCAAAAGCTGAGTAATTTGTTCTTCAGATAGGACTGCACTCACCTTGTCATTCTGCATAAGAAGCGTTTTAAATGGTGTCTTTTGTTCAGTGGACTCCATTGCTATTTCATAAACAATATGATGCGCTGTTTGTTTTCCTACCTTTTCAGATAATGCAAACATCACACGTTCTGATAGGAGAAGTCCCCCTTGAACTTCCAGGTTTCTCATCATATTTTCAGGCTTAACCACAAGACCTTGTAACACAGTAATCATGCTTTTTAGCTGGGAGGATAAATATAAACAAATTTCAGGTAAAGCAATCCATTCACTTCGCCAGCTCATCGCATCCCGTTCATGTTCCATTACTAATGATTCATGCAGCAAAGCAACGCTATGTAAGATTGGTTTGGTTAAACTCGCAATCCCTTCGAAAATGGCAGGATTTCGTTTATGAGGCATTGTTGTTGAACCAACATTCCCTGCGGCAAACGGTTCTTCGACTTCATCAATCTCTGTGCGCATTAAATTGTAGAATTCATTCCCCAATTTACCGAGTGAACCGCTAATGAGTCCAAGCACTGAACCATACTCCGAAATGCGGTCTCGAGAAGAATGCCAGCAAATATTCGGCGCATTCAGTTCCAGAAGTTTCAAAGCCTTTTCTTCCACTTCTGGACCAATACTTCCTAATGCAGCATACGTTCCAACACCGCCAGCAAGTACTCCAGTTAAAACACGCGCTTCAGCAGCCTTTAATCTTTCCAAATGACGTTCAAACTCACTTATTACAACCGCAAGCTTAAAGCCAAAGGTAGTCGGCAATCCCTGCATTCCATGTGTTCTTCCAGGCATCGGAGTATCCTTGTATTTAGAAGCAAGTCCTATTAAGAGCTCGGCCACTTTCTTCGTATCCCGCCTGATTATTTCATTGGCCTCTTTCAACTGGAGGATCGTTCCGGTATCGGTCACGTCCTGCGTTGTAACTCCATAATGGACATATTCTCCATATTCCCCTGATAGTGATTGCAAATGATTGACAGTCGCCATTAATGAATGTTTTAGTTTCGCAGCCTCATTTGCTATTGTCTCAATATCAAAGTTTTCTATTTTAGCAGCGTTTTTTATCACACTTCCGGCTCTTTCCGGAATAACTCCAAGTTCACTCTCTGCCAATGCTAATGCCGCTTCAACATCAAGAATCTTTTGCAATCTATTTTCATCATTCCACACAGAACGCATTTCTTCTGTACTAAAATTGTTTTGCAGCATTCTTAAATCCAATACATGAGAACCCATCTGTTAACACCCCTAGAAGGAAATATAAATCTTTCGAAATTTCTATCAAAAATATTATTCCTATCATTTTACTATGAATAATATGTATTTTAACATAATTCAATAAGTAAACAAATTTATTTTTTCAAAAATAAATAATTTTAAGATGAATACTTCAACAATATAAAAAAGACTACCATTTTTTTAAGGAAGTAGTCTTTTTTTAGAAAATGCCATTTTACGTTCAATTAAAAGATCAACAATCAAAAAACAGGTTCCTATATTTAAGAATAAGTTCAATACGCTATTGAGCGTTACAGTTACTACCATGCTGTTTATTGGGACTACTTATTACGCAGGTACGCAGGTACGCAGCTTCATATATTTCTTAAACGCTGATGCCAGGACTTGTGCTAAATTAGTGATTGCATGCATGAAATACTTATATTTTTGTCGATATCTACTCATAATTTGTAGATATTTCCCGGGAATTTGTTGAAATTTGAAAATTAATGAATCGATATTCGGAACAATGGAATTTGTCTTGCGAAAAAAAAGCCCTCTTCTTGTTAGGGGTCGTGGGGGAAATTTTATATGTATTGGGTATCGCAATCTCTGTTTTATTGGTATCTTTTAATCTTTCTTTTTTAATACACAAAGTTTTTAAAGTATTGCCTAGGAGCCTGTCCGTATCGAGTATCTCTATAGGTTATTTGATAGTTATATCGCCCAGCGATACGAATCGGAAAAAGAGTTGATACGCCCCGTTCTTGAGGAACTTTATTAAGGTTGACTCTTGTTTTTGATTGAATTTCTCATCCGCCTCAACCAGCTTATTTGCGGAATATGGAGAAAAGCCAACCCCGTTTTTCTTTAGGCTTTTGTATCGCTTCTTCTAAAAGTTTATTAAAATCACTTTGTGAACTCCACTCCTTTTTCTGTTCATCCCGCATATTTTGTATTTCTTTTTGTAAGAGTTCACTTTTTTGTTTTTCTAATTGCAGCAATGTTTCGTAATTGGTATTTTGTTGTTCAGTTAATTTTTCAATTTTAGCATTAGTTTTTTGCGCTGAATTTCCAATACTGGAACTTATAACATGATGATCTTGCTTGAGTCGGGAAACCGTTGTTTTAAGCTGTGACATATCGTTTGTCAGTTGGACATTCATTTCTCGTGTGGCTGCGAGTTCATTGACTAAATACTTTAATACCTCTTTTAATTGATTGGGATCATGAAGTGAATTTTCATATGTATCGGGTATCGCAATCTCTGTTTCAATGGATCCTTCTAATCTTTCTTTTTGTTGATACACAAGGTTTTTAGCTGTATCGTCTAGGGGTTTGTCCGTATCGCGTAACGCTATAAGCGCTCCGATATCGGATTGAACGAAGATACGTCGATCACCATCTTTCAAAAACTCATATCCATTCCGCTCTAAGATTTGGCCATACTTTCGAACAGTGGGCGTTGCAATCCCTATTTCTTCCGCCACTTCCTTAGAAGAGAAAGCTTGTTCATTTGGTTGTATATCACGTCGCATATCGGACCTCCTTTTCTATTAAATATGAAGCTTTTTAGATTTATTTGCAAGTTATATCGCCCTGCGATACGAAACATAAAAAGGGGCATTTAAGCCCCTTCTTAAGGAATTCTATTTAGGAAAACGCTGGTTTTACTCGAAATTCTCCACCGCTATTTAGTGAACGATAAAAGACGATCTATGTAAACATTCTTTTTTCTTTTTCTATTAACCTAGATGTTTCTTTCCACGTAACTCAGAAATGAAAAAAGAGGTTTCCCGTAAGTTTACTCAACTCATGGAAAACCTCTTATTTTAAAATTCCTTAGATTTATTTTTCCTTCGAAATGGCATTATAGTTTTTGAGTTTTGAAGGCAGTTTTTTCTTTTTTAAGTACTTTTCGTTAAGGACAACAACTTTCCTGTTCTCAGTGGGGATGTATTTCCGATAAACTGATTTATATTTTTCAAACGCAAAGTGCCCTAAAATATATATCGCTAAGATCATAAACAAGAGGATTACTAATTGAAGTATCAAATTGGATTCTTTCCCAATGATAAAAATGGTCATTACAGCATGTGCCCCAAAAGAAACCATTAAGGTAATTAGCACATTACATATATGAAAAGGAAGCACACTTTTTTTTTCTCGAAACATTCGCTCTAGTTCATTCTTGAAAACAAGTGTAGTAAATACTGATATCATAATGACAATAAGGGAAACAAAATATGTAAGAAAAGTGTACATTTTTTCCGCCCCTCGCTCTCAAAAATCTTTATACACTCATTATAACCAATTATTGGGTGTAGGGGAATATTACCTTTCAATCGTGCTCGATATAAGAATTTAAATCATTTGTAATACCTTTCTAAAGATATTTTAATAGGTTGAACAATTAGAATCCCTTTTCCACTAACCATTTCATAATGCTTTCTTCTCTTTCCTTAATATCGTCATGCTGCGCATCGTATTTACGCATTTTCTTCTGTGCCACGATATTTCCATCTACCATAAACAATACTTTTTCGGTTTTTGCTGCCACCTTTACATCATGCGTAACGAGCATTACGGTTGTCCCTTTTTTATTAATCTCTGCAAGAATTGACATAATCTCTGCTGTCGATTTGGAATCTAATGCTCCGGTCGGCTCGTCTCCAAATATGATATCCGGATCATTTATCAATGCTCTGCAGATGCCGACTCTCTGCAGCTGTCCACCAGAGCCTTGAGTGATATTATGATCTGCAAGCTTTTCAATTCCTGTCATTTCCAAAAGTTTTTTTGCTTTTTGGTATACCGCATCTTTATCCGCATCCTTTGATACAAGAGCAGGAAACATAACATTGTCAATCAATGACAGATTCTTTAAAAGATTAATATCCTGAAAGATAAAACCCATGTTATTCAGTCGAATCTTCGCCAGTTCTTCTTCTTTGAGTCTGCCGATTTCACGGCCTTTCAATTTCACACTACCAGAAGTAATTCTATCCATACCGCTTATATTATATAGCAGTGTTGATTTCCCGCTTCCGGATGGCCCCATGACTGAAACAAATTCACCTTTTTCTATCTCCAAGTTAATATCCTTTAAGATAAGAAGCTCAGTATCTTTTCCTAATGCTACTTTTTTGTTCATACTTCTTGCTTCTAATATTCTGCTCATATATATTCCTCCAATGCCAAATATTAAAATCAAAGTCTAGCTTCCAGGAATGCTTCTTTTCAGGAATCTGCATTCTTTTCTGCATCGGTGCCTTCACACAGTAGGCTTCTTCCATCTTCGGAGATACTCCTCAACCCCGACCTTTTTCATCCGTTCTAACTTCTTAAAACGACAGATAAATCATCTTCTACTGTTACCTTACAGCACACAGAAATAGTCAATCCAACGACTACAATTAGTGCTAACGGACATAGCAGCCAAGTCTGCCATGCAACTTGAACTAATTCAATTTTTGCAGCTCCCATAGAGGACATTGCCATACTTACAAGAAATTCCCCTAGAAAATTCGCAGCCAGTACTCCAACTATGATTCCCGATATGAGTACCATCATAGTTCCTGCCATATATTGATGTTGAATACTTTTAGAAGTTAATCCCACACTTCGCATGATGGCAATCTGAGACATATCCTTTGATAATAACATCCGAAGGAATAATGCAGTGATCAATACAGCAATGATTACTGCTATTCCGATTCCGCCTATAACAATCAGGCTCATCTGATCAATGATATTTCCAAGAGTCTGGCTAGTATATTCTTTGATATCATTTACCTGCGCAGAATCGTAAGCCTTCTGGTAGTAGTCCATTTTCACGCGTTTATCAACGCCTTGGGACATATCCATGCTCACAATATACCAAAGGACTGCCTTTTCATTTACCCCAAGACTCGTATGCGCCTTTGCTGTTTTTCCCCCATTTGTAATATCCTGATAAATACCCGTGACTGATAAAATCTGTTCTTCCCCGCCAACCCTGACGGTTACTTCATCTCCTACTTTCTTGTTCAATCCGTCTTTTGCGGCATTGGCAAAGGAAAGCGAAATTTCACCTTTACCCTCCGGTGCTCTGCCTTCCAAATATTTTAATGGAAATACGGAAAAATCTCCGATTTCAATATTAATATAGTCCCAGGAACCTTCCGTATTTTTGACCTGATAGGAACTTGTGATGTAGGCCGCATACTTTTCAATATCCGAATCATTCTGCAGTTCTTCCTGCAGTTTTTTAAAATCTTCTGTAATCGTATCTGTCCTTCGAAGATCGATTCTCATGTCGTATTTTCCTATTCCCATATATGTGGAAAATTCCGGTGAATTCATGGTGTTATATATATTTAAGGGGAGTATGACAATAAACGTACATACGATAAAAATAACAAACAGCAGCCTGTATAATTTGAATCGTTTCCATACATCCCTAAGTCCCATGTAAATAGTGGTGCTGAAGAATTTGTTCTTTAGCAGCGGGAAACTGTATTTTCGGTTATTTCCGCGCTCCATAGAATCTTTTCGTAATGCTTCCACCGCAGAAATCTGATCGATTCTTTTCAGTACTTGCTGGCAGTACATCACAATCATAAAATATACAAGTAATGGAGCTATAAGCGATAGTACATATTTTAAGCTGCCTGATAAATCGGAAGATATGTAAAGTCTCATATTACCGTTTAACAGATTGACTGCTGCAAAGGAAAGCAGATAACCGATAATACCAGCTGCTACTGAGATGACTCTGTATTTGTTAAGATAGACCTTTTTTATATCTTTTTTGGATATCCCTATTGCTTTCATAACACCGATTTCTCTAATATCTTCATCAATTGTTGCCAGAAATGTAAGTCTGATACAAAGCGAAGCGATCACAATAAGCAGAATACTGATAAGTATAATGACCATTGCAATTGCAGTATCCGACATGGCATTAAACAGCAGAAATATCTTTCCTCCGATTGTAGGACCGTTTGCCGGAAGACCTGATTCGATATAGGCAGTCTGAACAGCAGCCGAATCCCCGTTTTCATTCAGTTTGAATTCGATCAGATATTCCAGTTCCCCTGCCTGCTTTTCAAGCATTTCATCATAGTCCGCCTGGTTTATCACAAACCGTTTCGAAGAAGTAAGGGAAGAGTTCATCTCAAAATCTCTTGCATAATCGGAAATGACAAACTCTTTCTCATACCCGCCGCTTTTCACCGTAATCGTATCACCTATTTTTAAATCATGCTGTTCCATGAAATAGATGGGAACGGCAACGAAACCTTCCTTTACATCCAGCTTTTCATTATCCAGATCCAATATAAAATCAAATTTCTTATTCTGTACAACAAATGAAATATCCTGTATAGTTCCAGCCATCGTTTGATTTTGACCAAAATGAATATTGCTTCCATCAATATTCTTAAGAACCATCGTCTCCTGCATCGCTATATGGTCACGGTATTGTTCAGTGAATTGGTCGATTTCTGCCTGGTCATATTCTCCGGCATGCATCACCGTAATATCAGCTGGTACTGCACTCTCCTGAAGATCTGACATTGACTGTATCAGATTGGCAATGTTATTAATGGAACTGGCCGCCAAAATAACTGCCATCGTGATAAATACAAATACAGTTAACGTTACAATTTTGTTTCTGAGGAAATCATTCTTGACTATTTTCAAAAACATTATTTTTTCTCCTTCCTGCATACTTTTTGGAATTCATATTATTCTTACATGCAGGTTTCTGAGTTGACTTCAACTAAATGATTATTAACCGTTCTAAAGTAATCATACAAAATGATATTTATTAAATTAACCTGCTAGAGCCTAAGTATTTACTAAGGCTGTAGCCCTATTTTAGTAAGTTGACTATGGGAGGTTAATAGAAAAATATTCGAAATAGGGGGAAGGAAGCGGAAGGAGTAACTATTGCTTCATCTGCAAAAAAACTTCCCACAAGTTTAAAACCCGTGAGAAGCTTGAATTGTATCCTTTATTAAAGAGTAAGGTAAGCGACTAAAGAATAATATGATTTTTCGTGATATAAAAAGTAATCAGCTCTAATGACTGATTTCACCAATATTTAATAAATGACCCTCCAATTTTGATTTACGGTTGCTTTTACGATTTTATTTTCAAGTATATAGTTTGCAATGATTTCTGAAATATCTGTTGGGATCTCTTTAATAACCGGTTTGTTTTGATACATAAAATAATTACCGCCGCCACCAGCGCGATAGTTATTCATGACGACATCATATTCTTTCTCAGGTTCAACCGGTTTACCTTTGTACTCCAGCTTTACAATTCGTTCGCCAATAGACTTTGAGATATCAATCAAATAATCAATTCCCTCCCACATATCATAATTATAATGTTGCGGTTTTGGTGTAATAAATGAAGGATTCACTTTTATTTCCTCACCGTCATATTGTTCAAAATAAGAGGCTGACTGCTCCAATGCATCTTTCATATCTTGTCCCGTAATACGGATTACCTTTAAGGTATTCGGATAGATATAGTTTGAAACAACTGCTCTCATTGTTACATTCTCTGGAAACCCAAGTGAAATGCTATCAAATAAAGCTGAATTAGAAATATCAACCCCCGCAACCTCCATTTGGACACGATTGATAAATTCAATTAAGGTATTATCCTTTGTTCTAATTTCCATTGGATCTCGAAAAATCATATCTCCTTCGATTTTTCCAATCGGTTGATCTAACCATTCCTGTGTAATGTCTTCGTACATCTTCACCTTTTCCAGTAAGCTGATATCTTCTTCAACAGCAGTTACGGATAGCAATTCAGCGGACTTTTGCACACATTTCCAGCCAACTTCATCTTTTTCTAGCTGTATGGTCACCTTTCCTAGGGCAATTCCATCTTTTCCAGGCTGAACCACGATGACTCCATTAATCATATTGCCAGCAATTTGACGATGCTGGTGACCAGTTAATAGCACATCAATATCTTCTACTTCCATACATAATTGGTATCCTTGATTTTCACCTGTCAATGTTTCTGTTGGCTCTCCCGTTTCTAAATCACATTCAAACCCTCCATGGTAGGAAACCACGACAATATCAACCTTTTCATCATCCTTTAATGTCTTAACCCACTTTTTGGCCGTTACAACAGCATCCTCAAACCTCAATCCTTCAATATGGTGAGGCTGTTCCCAGTTAGGTATATACTGGGTTGTTAAACCAAGAATGCCCACCTTTATGTCTCCTGCCTTTTTCACTAGATAGGGTTTTCCAAAGTAAGGTTCACCCGTTTCTTTACTGACAATATTAGCCGAAAGCCAGGGAAAATTAGATTCATTTACAGTGGAAGCTAGGATGCCTTTACCATAGTTGAATTCATGGTTTCCAAAAACAGCCGCATCATATTTCAATTCATTTGCTAAAACAATCATTGGATTGGGCCAATTGCATTGGATTTTGGCATAGTGATAGGTTAAAGGAGTTCCTTGAATGAGATCACCATTGTCAATCAATAATACATGCGGGTTTTTTGCTCTCTCCTTTTTGATTAAAGAAGCGATTTTGCCTAAACCAACATCGGATGATTGATTACTACCATAGTTGATCGGGAAAACGTTGCCGTGAACATCACTTGTTTCAAGGATGACAAGATCCATTTTTTCCATTAGTGAACTCCTCTCCTTAATTTGCAGCTATTTGATGATCTTTTAAAACATAATCTACACCATAATCCACTAGCAATTGAATTCCAGATTTAGGTTTTAACCTTTCTGGATTAAAGCTGTGCAATGGAATTAAGATTTTGGGATCTATTCGATCTACTATATATTTTAAATGTGAAGGAATAGCATGTCCTCCTGCACCAATATAGGCATAGTTGACGTTTAATTTAGTTAAGATTTTTTTTAGATTTTCAAAAGCGGGATCAAAGTCCCCCAAAGGCACACCGTTTGAATGGATGTATATCCCCTCACCAACATTTAAATCAAATAACTCGAGGACATTTTCATACGTATTTTGCAAATAATATTCACCAGGATTGTTATTAATCATTTCTGCACTTATTGTGTCATGCTTATTGAACAAGTTCAATTTCCATTCTGGTAATGTTCCTGCATGTTCTTCAAATTTAGTTTCAATTGACTTATAAACTAGAAAGTCATGCTCATCTGTTAACTTGTCTAGTAAATAAGCGGTCTCTGGTTCAAAAACAGCTTTCCTAGAAGAGTCTTGTGCTGCTTTTATTATTCCAGTTAATCTATCAATATTACGATGATAAACGTTAAATATTCCTAACCCTTTTGTCTCTTTTAAGCTGTCACTCATTTTTTCAGGAATATTTCCTTCTGTTATCATCCCCTCAGGAATGACATCATTCCCAACGATTGCTTCGCGCATTTCTTCCACACTGCGTAATGTGGTTCCTTCCATGATTAGAGCATCTAGTCCGAGTCTATTCACTTCATTTATAAAATGGTCAATATGTTCCGGGTGTTTCCCATGAATCCTGAGGTCTCCCGTATAAAGAATGACTCCATCTGGTGTTTGGATATGGTATGCACATGCCCCGAGAATATCATGGTCAACCTGAATAGGAGTAATGTTGATTTCTCCTATTGAGAAAGATACACCATAGTCACAGGATTGGTAGTCCCGTTTACCTGGAACGCCTTCCCCAATTACTTCTAATGCTTGATAAAGTTCTTGGCTCTCTTTCGTTAAATACACAGGAATGGACGGAGCAATTAATCCCATTGCACCTATATGATCGAGATGTAAATGAGAAATGATGACTGCTGTTTCTTGCCCATTTTCTTCCGCAGGGATAAGGTCTCGCTGGTAGAAACCTAAACTCTCAGCTGCATATAAGCCATCAATAGGTGGAATCAAATTTAATCTGAGGTTATCACGCACCATTCCATGTGAACGCCTTTTAATTTGCCCATCGAAAATATTGGTTGCCGGATCATAAGTAAGACCAAAGTCAAAAATAACACGGGAATTTTTGTATTCTACAGATACCACTGTTCCACCAATCGTCCTTAAGCCGCCCCAAAATCGTATATTGGTATGATGTAAATTTTTTGCCATTTTATTTGTCACCTCGTAAAATATTCTCAATGATTGACTCATGTCTATTTGAATGAAGAAGGGAACCATTGACTGGCCCCCCATTTCTTCTTTCTTCTATATTATTTACTAGCCCTATCTAAAGCATCTTGTGTATTCTTTACAGCATCTTGGAGTCCCTGATCAACTGATTTTTTCCCTACTAATACTGCTTGAATTTCAGTAGAATATGCATTTTTCATTGCAAATGCACCGTTAATATGCGGGAAGAAGTAACCAGCATCAAATTGTTTTTCTGCTGCAGCGTATTTTGGATTTTCTTCAATATATTTTAACCACACAGAGTCATTTAAAGCCGATTCACGAACTGGTACATATCCAGTGTTTTGAGCCCAATAAATAGTCTGGTCTTTACTAGAAAGGAATTTCATAAACTCCCAAGAGGCAAGTTTCTGTTGATCGTCTGCTGAATTGAAAGTCACTAAATTTGTACCTTGGAATTGTGTTGATGCTTTCTTGCCTGCAGGAAGTGGAGCCGTTGCCCAATTAATTTTATCTTTCGCACCAGCTTCTACGAAAGAGATTCCTGCTGATGAACCGATATACATCGCTACATCACCACGGCTAAATGGATCAGACATAAATTTATCTTCACCAGCTAGTCTTGCAATCTTTTTATTGTTAACCATATCATTTAAGAAAGTAAGTGCCTTTTTACCCTCTTCAGAATCGAATGTTACCTTTTTGCTGTCAACATTTACAAATTGGCCGCCCGCTTGTTGAACCCAAGTTGGAAAATTGAGACCAATTGCATTTTCAAAGCCCATCCCAATTACATTTCCCTTTGTTAATGTTTGAGCGGCATTTTCAAGTTCTGCCCAAGTGGTTGGAACCTTTAAATTATTTTCTTTGAACATATCTGTATTATAGTAAAGAACTTCTGTACTTTTATTAAATGGGACACCATAGAATTTATTATTCCAACTATTTTCGTCGCGGAATACTTTTACAATGTCATTAAGTTCAGAATCAGACCAACCTACTGTCTTATTTTGAATATATGGGGTTAAATCTGTGATTAAATTATTATTTATATAATCTTGCATCCAATCTTCATAAGCTTGTGCCATTACAGGTGAAGTATGTGATTTAGCTGCAGCCATTAACTTTTTGTTTAAATCATCATATGTCCCTTGATTGACAAGCTTAACAGTGATGTTTGATTGTGAATCATTAAATTTCTGTGTCATCGTTTGTAACGTCTTCTCTAAGTTACCGGTCATAGCATGCCAAAATTCAATGGTTACAGGCTTATCAATCTTCGTTGGGATATCTGCTGTTTTTTGCTTTTCAGTACTAGATGGTTTCGGTGCTGTTGAACACGCAGCAAGACTAATAGCCAACAAACAAACGAATAAAACGTGTACGATTTTTTTCACGGTGTCTAACCTCCAAATTTTTTATAAAAAATAGGATAATTGCGTTTTATTTAAATAGGATCACTTAGTGCGTATCACCTCCTTAAGGATCTTTTGAATTAACCCTTAATTCCTGCTCTAGCAACACCTTCAATGATATATTTTTGTAAAATTATATACAGAATAATCATTGGTAATATAATCATGGATGACGCTGCCATTAACAATTCATATTTCGTACCGGTATCTGTACTAAATGCGATTAATCCCACAGGTAAAGTTCGCATATTTTCAGAACTTGTAACGATTAAAGGCCACATAAAAGCGTTCCAGCTGCCGATCGCTTTTAATATAGCAATCGTTATTAATGCTGGTTTTGCAAGTGGGACCATGACTGACCAAAGAAAACGAAAATCACTGCAGCCATCGATTTTTGCAGCAAAGGAAAGTTCCTTTGGAATCGAAAGGAAAAATTGCCGCAATAAAAAGATGGAAAAAACACTTGCTAACCATGGAACGATTAATGCCTGGTAATGATCAATCCACCCTAAATTCGATAAGGTGACAAAATTAGGAATCAATAGGACTTCACCTGGGACCATCATAGTTCCTAGCAAAATAGAAAAGATAATATCGCGGCCATAAAAATTAATTCTTGAAAAAGCATAGGCAGCGAGAATAGTAGTGATCAACTCACCTATAGTACTAGCGACTAGAACAATCACACTATTAACCGAATACGTAGCAAAAGGAGCTGAGAACCACGCTTTTATATAATTGCCCCATTGAATATCAGTAGGAATCCACTTTGGAGGCATAATCATCACTTCGTTTGCTGCTTTTAAGGAGGTACTTATCATCCATATAAAAGGCAAGAGCATCAATAGGCTGCCTAGGATTAACAAAAGATAAACAAAACCTTTAGAAAGTGCTTCTTTTTGCAATATTCTCCCCCCTTGTGTTAATAATTTACTTTCTTCTTACCAACATATAGTTGAATCAGAGTAAAAATAAAAATAATAAATAACAAGACATAGGCCGCTGCTGAGGCAACCCCAAAGTTCCATTCTCCGTAAAATTTATTATAAATATAGTAAACAATCGTCTCTGCACTTCCTGCAGGGCCTGGTTGCCCACCAAAGAGAGCAAAGACTTCATCAAACACCTTAAAGGAGTTGATAATGGAAACGATCGAGATAAAAAATGTCGTCGACGATAGTAATGGGACCGTAATATTCTTAAATCTTTCCCAAGCCCCTGCACCATCGATTCTAGCGGCTAAATAGTATTGCTTATCAATATTTTGTAATCCTGATAAGAAAATAATGATATTGTAGCCAAGACCTTTCCATATCGCTAAAATAATAAGGGAAGGCATAGCCCAATCAGGGTCGGATAACCATTTAATCGGTGAAATCCCTAAATAACCAAGGGCATAATTCAGCACCCCATATTGGCTGTGGAAAATCCAGCGCCAAACAATTGATACTGCCACGACAGATGTAACAAACGGGATGAAGTAAATGGTACGAAACAACCCGCGAAACTTTATTTTTTGATGTAAGAATGTAGCAATGACCAATGAAATGATAATAGAAAGCGGAACAACACCGATGACAAAAATCATCGTATTTTGTAACGACTTCCAAAATTCAGAATCCTGGAAAATAAATGTATAGTTATCCAACCCTCTTGCAAAAACAAGGTCTTTAAAATAGTCATAATCCGTATAAAAACTCATAAAAAAGGACTTAATAATTGGATAAAAACTAAAAGTTCCAATGATTAACAATGCAGGAATAAGATACAGAATCGCCTTCATTGTTTTTTTCATTGTTGGTTTATCATTCAAAATAAGTACCTCCTATCCTTTTTATTGCAGCAAGTTTTTACCATTGCTCCTATCAAATAAATGAGTACGTCCAGGACGAATAGCTAATTTCACCATATCTCCTCGATTAACCTTTACATCTGGAGAAACAATGGCACGCAGGTTTGTTTGTCCCAATCTTGCATACAATAAATTATCTCTTCCAATTCGCTCAACCATCATGACCTCTACTGTGATCCCCGCTTTTGCTAGATCGGATTCTATATAAAGGTCTTCTGGTCTAACACCAAGCTCAAATTCACCATTAATATCTACATAACTTTTTACAAGTGAGTCTAATCGATAGGTATCCTCCGTATCGGGTAAAACGATAGTTTGCAAATCATTGCGGAGTTTAACCGATAGTATATTAATAGGTGGATTCCCCAGAAATTGAGCGACAAACTGATTTTCAGGATAGTCATACATATCTTGCGGGGGACTAAATTGCTGTCTTTTTCCATCCTTCATTAGTAAAACTTTATCTGAAATACTCATGGCTTCTTCTTGATCATGAGTAACAAAAACGGTTGTAATTCCAACTTCTTGTTGAATACGTCTGATTTCTTCTCTCATTTCTAAACGTAGTCTAGCATCTAAATTGGACAGTGGCTCATCCAACAGGAGTAGTTTCGGCTTTTTAACTAATGCTCGAGCAATTGCCACACGTTGTTGCTGTCCACCTGATAATTGACTTGGTTTACGATCTAATAAGTGATCTATTTGAACGAGGGCAGCCATTTCTCTAGCTCTACCTTCTGCTTCCTTTTTTGGTACTTTCGCCATTTTTAATGGGAACATGATATTCTTGAAAACAGTCAAATGAGGATATAAGGCGTAGTTCTGAAACACCATCCCAATTTCACGGTTTTCTGGTTCCACTTTATTTACGAGACGTTCGCCAAAATATAGTTCACCTTCGGTTGGTTGATAAAGGCCTGCTAACATAAATAACGTAGTACTTTTTCCACAGCCGCTTGGCCCCAATAAAGATACAAGCGTACCTTCTTCTATCGTTACATTTAAACGATCAACAGCAGTAACATTATCAAATCTCATGGTGATATCTCTTAGCTGTATTTTCAACAGAATGCCTCCTCGCGTTGAGTTTGGTTTACTCCCTAATAGTACCGAGGATTTATTAAGTACTTGTGAATTTAATGTTCAGATTAAATGAATATTATGGTATAATAAAATCTTGACCGTTTGCCTAAAATTAAAAAACATCATAAATGGTTGATCAATTTAGGACATTTATGTTGTTGTTGAAAGCGGGACTTCTGATAAGCGATAAGGATTACAACAGTTGATTATGATAAACAAAAACTCGCTAATCATTAGAAAATCGCCGGTGGAAAATCAGGAAATTACATTCGAAAATGGTATTCCAAAAATCCCTAATAAGTAAAGTGAATGGCAGGTATCAATAGGTAATTACGAATTACCTATCGATACCTGCCATTTTAAAGGAACTACGTTAATCGAATTAGGAAAAGGGCTACAGTAGTAATCCCTTTTCATCTCTAGCCCCAAGTCCATTTCTATTTACAAATCACTCAAAACGATTATTCCCGGAACCCCCTGTTAAGTGATATCATTTAAGAAAAAGTGACACTGCCATATTCACGCCTGTTGTCTATATACTGGGGAATTCCCGATTTTCTTAATATATCGCTAAATATTACATACTCATATCTAGAGCTTCCATCATCATAGCAGACTTTATCTAGGACTTCATGCCGAACCAAGTACGTGCAGTGGATTACTTCTACTTCAATTAGTCCCGTTATCCGTCCATATAAAATATCGAAATAATAATTGGAATCTTTATAATATCCATACTCGTCCGTAATGTAATGATAGTTGGAGTAAAAACTGTTTGGATTATCTCCGTTTCTCAATAAGGGTCCAACAACAGGCAATCGGGTAGTCAGCAGAATTTCGAGTGTTTCAGGTACTATGAAATTATCACAATCCACGACAAAATAATGGGTCCCTTTTTTTAGAGCCCAATCTATAGATTCTTGGCGTATACGTCCCAGAACTTTAAATCTTATAGAATTCCACTCATGTGGAGCATAGTCCTGGACACGCTCTTCTACATCGCTATCATCGATATATATTTCTGAATACCTATCTTTCACTTTTTCAATCCAGTGTTTAAGTATTACTGCAGTATGATCGTTATTATTATTGGTACGTATATAAAGCTTGATTTTAGATGCTGGATAGGTTTGTTTTTCAATCAAATCAAGATACAATGGCAAAACATGAGCTTTATCCTTAGCAAGAATCGCTATCGTAACATATTCTATAGCGTCCAATATATTAATCCCCTTTCTAATGTGAACCATTACAATGGGCTACAATGTCTTCCCATATCATAAAGATACGCACAACATCTTCCTCAATAAGCTCTGTTCCTGCTTGGACTTCAATAAACTCTAAGTCGGTTAGCGCTTTAATGGCATGTAATGAGCCGGCTGGAATGTGTAATACATCTCCCTCGTGAATTTCTCTGATATTTCCATTTAATACAAATATACCTGTCCCTTTTATAATCGTCCAAACTTCACTACGGTGATAATGCTTTTGATAACTGAGATTTTTGCCGGAATTTACTCCGATTCTTTTCGTTAAGACTTCTTTCGTTTCATTTAATTTAGTAAAATCTAATACGCGGTACCAACCCCATCGGCGTTCTTCATACATCGGCCGATTGTTGAACTGATTGGCTATGACTTTAACTTTCGCACTTTCTTTCTTATCTGAAACTAGAATGCCATCAGGACTCACCGCTACGATTACATCCGACAGACCTAATACCGAAACTGGAATATCTAATTCATTGACAATGTGAACATTTTTACAATCAGAACTGATACTTCCCTTTCCGATTATAGGTTCATCCATTTCTTCCGTAAGCGTATCCCACGTCCCAAGATCCTTCCAATTTCCATCATAGGACACTACAACGATGCTATTTGTATTTTCTACTACTTCATTATCAAAACTCTTGGTTGGTAATTGCGTATAAGCTTTTACTAGATCTGGATAATTTAAGGGTAATCCCCTTTTTTTCAAGCCGTTTAAAATGAACTCCAATCTAAATACAAAAACGCCACAATTCCAAAGTGCCCCACTAGCAATCAGTTTTTCCGCATGTTCATAAGCAGGTTTTTCCTTAAAACAACGAACAGTCTGATAAATTTTTTCTGTTGACTCAGATGGAACAATGTAGCCATATTTTTCTGATGGAAAAGTAGGTTTAATCCCCATTAATACAAGATCCGCATCAGAATTCTGTATTATTCTTTCCAATGATTTTATCTGTTCAAAAAACTTATCTTCTACCAATGAATCAACAGGCATGACAATGACGATCTCATCCTGCTTTATACCTTTAAGAGAATATAAATAGACAGATGATAAAGCAATAGCCGAATAAGTATCCCGTCTACTAGGTTCAATCACTAATGGGACACCCGTATCTATTTGGCTATGGATCATATCCATCTGTGAATGACTAGTTGAAATAACGGTATTTTCCGCCAGATGTGTCCTTTGAAGCTGCTGCCAAATACGTTGAAGCATCGAGATGGGTTTATGGTCAGAAGGTAATAGTTTAATAAATTGTTTTGAGCGTGAATCATTGGATAAAGGCCAAAGACGTTTTCCTGAACCGCCAGATAATAATATGAGATGCAGAATGTTTCACTCCAATCTAGTTGTAGAGTCTGCATATGCAATTTGCAACTAAATTCCCTAATTTCTATGGTATGAAAAAAAAATATATATGGTGTGGACAATCATATTAGTCTTTCTAAATAAAAAATCAATCATCGCTCTCATTTCACGGGTCGTGCGAATTGAAAGGATGATTGATTTTTAAACTTGTTTATTTGTGCTCAAGCAGTTTCTTGACCCTGCCGCATATTTCTACGTGATTCAAAACATAGGTGATATTCATTTACTTGAACCTTTCATCGGTTGGAAACGGCTATCTACTTGCCCAGCCTTCTATAACCAGTCGTCTTTGGCTGTTTTTTTGACAAGAGGCTCTAAATACTGCTTGTTATGGAGAATGCTAGGGTGATTGGGATCATACTGCCGGGCAACCTCATTGTGTTCATATGCAAGTTCATGGTTTCCTAAGCGGTCATAACAAACGCATAATTTTAAATGTGGAAGCCATGTCCAAAAAGCATGGTTGATCAATCCCATGTTATCACTTGGCTTTCCCAGCTGCGTCGCCAGCTTATACCAAAAGATGGCCCTTTCGTACTGATGTTCCTCAAAAGCCATGTTTCCTAGGCGGCAACAAAACTCTGCCCGAGGAGAGTCGTATTCAAAGGATTTGAGAAGATAGTGAAGTTCGTGTTCTTTATCTCCTAAGGCGTTGTAACAATCAGCCATCCTGCCACATGCGGAAATGTTATCTTCTACCCATCCTTTTTTTGTGTTTAAAAATTGTATATAAAATGTAATAGCCTTTTCAATTTGATGATGGTCAAACAGTTCGTTTCCAAAGTAAAACAAATCCCTAGGAGAAAATTGTTCACCCTGATTTAAACGGTTTTCGTAGATTCGAAGATTTCTGTCTGAATCATGGTGGATTCTATTATGTGTAACGCCCACATCGCTGTGAAGAATGTCTCCCCAAACCTCCAGATACTCATGCACAACTCCAATCCATTGAAAGTTGTTTTGCCTTTTTACAAGGCGATTCCGTCTGAGGCTGGCTGTGACATTTCCATTGTCATCAAAAGACAGGTTGTAAATCATGGTTACAGAGTCAATGGAAGGATGAAGGGATTTTTTTAATGATAAAAATTTCTGTCGATCCTCTTCCAGAAGCACATCATCCGCATCCAACCAAAAAATGTAGTCCATTTTTGCTTGACTAAATGCAAAATTGCGGGCGGCAGCAAAGTCATTTATCCAATGGAAGTCAATTACACGGTCTGTATAATGAAATACAATCTCCTTGGTTTTATCAGATGAACCAGTATCAACAATCACGATTTCATCAACAAGGTCCTTAACAGAACCCAAGCATCTGCCTATGGTGTCCTCTTCATTTTTAACTATCATGCAAAGGCTAACAGTAATCAAGCTTTAACGCTCCTTTAACAAATATTTTACCTAGTTTTATGCTATGAAATTAACTATTAATTTGTGTGTACAGCCCTAATAAATAGTTAAAAGAAAAAAACCGCCTCCATAATTCCGTATTTACATGAACTTGGGGGCGATTTTCTTATTTAATATTATTTAACCATTAAGGGGTACTAAATGGACCCTTTGTCTTTTGGATTTGAAAAGGCTAAAACAAACACACATTTTTTGAAAAATAATAAAAAAAGGCTACTTGTCCACACTCATCTAATGCTTATTTCATAAAAATATATAAGTTTTATAGAAAGGAGATGAAAAAATTGTCAATAGAAGATAATTCAACTAGAGGACAAAATCCTAGGACAAGCAATACTGGTAAAAGATGTAATAGATGTGGGCGTTTTACTTGTATATGTAATGTGACGCAAAATGTTGAAGTAAACGTTACCGTTGGAGATCAAAGAGCTACTGGCGCTATTGGCGCTACTGGTGATCCTGGACCTACTGGAGATCCTGGACCTACTGGTGCTACTGGTAGAACTGGAGCAACCGGGGCTGCTGGTGCTACTGGTAGAACTGGAGCTACTGGCGCTCCTGGTAGAACCGGGGCTACTGGCGCTACTGGCGCTACCGGAGCTACTGGCGCTACCGGAGCTACTGGCGCTACCGGGGCTACTGGCGCTACCGGGGCTACTGGCGCTACTGGCGCTACCGGGGCTACTGGCGCTACTGGAGCCACTGGAGCCACTGGAGCCACTGGGGCTACTGGCGCTACTGGCGCTACTGGCGCTACTGGCGCTACTGGCGCTACTGGCGCTACTGGAGCCACTGGCGCTACTGGAGCCACTGGAGCCACTGGAGCCACTGGACCAACAATTCCCATCTCTGTTAACCGAATTTACGTGGCAAACTTCGGCAATGGTAATGTTTCGGTCATTGACGGAAATACCGAAACTATTATAACTACTGTTGCAGTAGGTTCTGGTCCAAATGCTGTAGGCGTGAATTCAGTAACAAACGAAATTTATGTAGTAAACTCGGGCAGTAATAATGTCTCAGTCATTGACGGTAGTACTAACACTGTAATAGCCACCGTTACAGTAGGCCTTTTTCCGAGGGCGGTAGGCGTAAATCTGGTGACAAACCTAATTTACGTAGCAAACAGTAATAGCAATGTTTCGGTCATTGACGGAAGCACCAATACTGTAATAGCTACCGTTACAGTAGGTGCTGCTCCAGAAGGCGTAAGTGTGAATCCGACAACCAATCGAATTTACGTGGTAAACAATGCGGGCGCAACTGGTTCTGTCTCAGTCATTGACGGAAATACCGCAACGGTTATAGCCACCATTCCGGTAGGCGTTGCTCCAATTGGCACAGACGTCGATCGATTAACTAACGTAATTTATGTAGCAAATTCAAACAGTAACAATGTCTCCGTTATCGATGGGCTTTCCAATACCGTATTCGCTACCGTTCCAGTAGGTGGTGTTCCAGTCGCCCTAGGAGTGAATCCCGTAACCAACCGCATTTATGTAGCAAACGAATTGGATGATACTGTCTCAGTCATTGACGGAAGTACCGATACGGTTATAGCCACCGTTCCGGTAGGTGCGAGTCCATCCGCTGTAGGTGTGAATCCTTTAACGAACGGAATTTATGTGGCGAATGAATCCGGAATAACTGGTAGTGTCTCGGTCATCAGTGGGAATACCAACACCGTCATCGATACAATTGGAGTAGGTAATAGTCCGGACGGCATAGGCGTGAATCCTTAAAACTGGATATACGTGGTTAACGAAGCTAGCGGGAATATCTCGGTCAATGACGGGAATATAAAGTCGATCCATTGATGAAGACGTAATACCCCCTAGAGGTTGATAGAGGAACAGAACTCCCAGGATGTTCTTCTTAAGGACAGCAGTTGCTCTCGTCTTCTTACAAGTAGCTGCTGTCTTTCTCTTTTTTACTGTAATTGATGATTCATTCAAATGATAATGCCAGTTGCAACTGGAATGTTTGAATCATATGGTGTAGAAAGAAAATGAGAACCCAGAGAGGTGTCCACATGATAACCATAAGTCTTTGTATGATTGTGAAAAATGAGGAGGAAACCCTTGAACGATGCTTACAATCCGTTCGAGACATCGTAGATGAAATTGTCATTGTCGATACAGGATCTACAGACAGGACCAAAGAATTAGCCAGCAAGTGGACTCTAAATGTCTATGATTTCGAATGGATTCATGACTTTGCGGCAGCACGGAACTTCTCCTACACAAAGGCCACAATGGACTACATCCTGTGGCTCGATGCGGACGATATACTGTTGCCCGAAGACTGCGAGAAGCTTTCCAAACTTAAAAAATCACTCTCATCGGAAATAGATGCGGTCTCAATGCCATACCACTGCGATTTTGATGACAATGGAAACGTCACGCTTACTGTGCGGCGTTTTCGATTGGTAAAGCGGTTAAACAATTATCAGTGGGAAGGTGCAGTTCATGAAGATTTAGTAATAAGGAATGGTTGCTTTTACGATTCCGATATCGTGGTCATGCATCGAAAAAATTACAAAACGGCTGACCCTGATCGAAATATAAAGATATATGAAAAATTAATACGAGATGGAAACAAACTTACCGCAAGAGACTCACTACACTTTGCAATGGAGCTACATCAACATCGACTTTTTCAAGAAGCCGTTAAATACTATCTAAAATTCTTGAACTTTGATAATCTATCAAACGAAAACAGAATTTTTGCCTGCTCAAAGCTCGCCGACTGCTACTACCATCTTGGCAATCGAAAAAAAGAGAGGGAATATACATTTAAAACATTTGAATATGATATCCCTCGCCCTGAAGCGTGCTGCCGCTTAGGTTATTATTTTATAGAAAACAAGCAATTCTCACAAGCAATATTTTGGTATAAAACGGCAATTGAATCACAGGAAAACAGTAGTTGGAACATTCAAAATACGGCGAGTCGAACATGGATACCACATATGCAGCTTGGTCTTTGCTACTTTCAGATTGGAGAATATGAATTATCTTACCACCATAACAAAATTGCACATTATTATAGACCGGATGACGAGGGAATTTCCCAAAATATGCAATTACTAGAAGACTTGAAAAACAGAAATTTAAATGATTCATGAAACCACATCTAGAAAGTAGAATCATAATTTCCTCTTTAAACCCGTTCCTTACATTGAAGAAACATGTACTTAAACGGAGGCTTTTGTTAAATATTTATAATTAATAAGCAGAAAATATGCAAGTTTTTATTAATTTCTTGAATGTTTTCTGCTTATTTTCTTTAAAGGAAAATTCTTCAAAACAACATTAATATGACCACTAATATGGAAGAAAAGGCCTCCCACCAATTTAGTAAATTGATGAAAGACCTTCTCTAATGAGCTTTTAGCTTATTGAAGTTGAACTTTTTCCTCACTATGAGCAAAAATATGAGCATTTAAACCTCATACATTTAAAAATCTCTATATATCAAGGCTTTATGATGTTTATTACATCATGCCGCCCGTAGGTTGAGAGTGTGTAATATCTTTAACGATTTGTGCAGAAAGTGCGGTATATCAACATTTTTGTAAGTCAGAGGTGTAACATCTTTAACGGGAATTTACCGTTTTCCACTTGATTGAGTTAGCAAAATGTTAGCATTTTGGTAGCGCACATTTCTTTACATAATCATTATTATTAAAGTGAGATAATTTATCAGAACAAAATCTAACAGGCTAATTTTTAACATCCTGCAGAACAGTTCCCTTCCCTAAAAGCAACTCTCGTAAAGTTTTGAAATTGACTAAAATCGTTCCAACAATAATGGTTAAAGCACCTATGCCTGTTAGCCAAGAAATATATTCATGGTAAAGGATCACTCCTAATATTACGGCAATTAATGGTGAGATATACAGCCAGGTGGAAGGAAAAACGGGATTTGTCCGTGAGACAAGCCAATAATAAATGCTATGGGCAATCATTGATCCAAAAATAATTAAATAAAGAAGCGAACCAATGGAAGCTGGGCTTAAAAGATCATCAGACTGAATGTTCTCGGTAAATATTGATAAAATGATTAACAAAATCCCCCCATGCATCATTTGCGCTGCATTTAAGGCAATCGGTGATGTCTTTTCAAATTTCCGGATAACATGCTTCGTATAAATCGTCCCCGAAGCGTAAAAAATTTGTCCGATTATTATGGCGAAACAACCCACCAGCCAAAAGGGACTAACAACAATTGAAAAACTAGGTAAGATTAAGAACGTGACCCCAATGACTCCAACGACACAACCAATCAATGATTTTCGATTTTCCTTTTGCTTCAATATGAATGTCTGAATAACAATGATCATCATCGGAGCAGTAGCAGATAAGACAGCTGCAATCCCTGAAGTCACATACTGTTCTGCCCAGTATAAGGTGGCAAACGTCCCAAATGTTAAACCTACTCCTGTAAAAAACATCTCTTTCCGAAATAATAACAATATTGTCGTTTTTCCTTTCCAAACCATCATACTAAATAGCAGCAAACCAGCAATGAAAAAACGAAGTCCCGCTGATAAAAATGGAGGCACTCCTGCATCAACACCAATTTTAATCGCTAAAAATGTCGTTCCAAAAATCAAACACATGAAGAAATAATTAATAATAACCATTTAAAACTCCTCCTCTTTTTTTCTATCATAAAAGAAGGGCAATAGAACAGATTAGAAAAGATAGAACAGATTAGATTGGATCGTGGTACAATCGTTTTGAATAGGAGGAATCGATGTGGGCAACGCGATTCAAAATGAAGATTTTCTTTTTAAGAAGGTATATGATTATGTACTGCACCGAATAGAACGTAATGAATGGAAAGAACATCAAAAGCTTCCCTCCGTTCGGCAATTAGCATCAGAAATGAATCTTCATCGATTAACTGTATTAAAGGCATATCAATTACTGAAACAGCATGACAAGGTTTATGTAAAAGATAAAGTAGGCTATTTTGTCCAAGCAAATATGACGAAAAATCTTGAATATCTGGACAATCCAATTGTTTCTGCATACGTTCAAAAAAATCATTTATCTGAAATCCATCAATCACCTGTTTCCTATCATTTTTCTCAGGCGTTAATTGATCCAAATCTTTTGCCAAATCAATATTTTTCAGGTTACGTGAAGAAAGTTTTCGACCTTTATCCCAAAGTACTTGCAACCTACTCAACTGTGCAAGGGGATTTAGAGTTACGCGAAGCACTCACTCAATATTTTATCAACCAGTATAAAACTCATCTCAATCCCGATGATCTGTTAATCACTTCAGGCTCACAACAAGCGATTCACTTAATTGCTCAAACTTTTATTAAGTCAGGAGACACCGTCTTATTTGAACGTCCAAGCTATAGTGCTGCGATTGATATTTTTAGAGCACAAGGAGCACAGATTATAACGGTTGATATCCATCCAGACGGGTACGATTTTGAGCAGGTTGAACGATATCTTAAACAATATAAACCACGCCTTTTTTATCTCAACCCAACATTCCATAACCCGACTGGTTATACTGTTTCCGTCGGGCAGCGCAAGAAATTAGTAGAACTGGCTGAACAATATCGCTGTCTATTAATTGAGGACGATGCCTATCACGACATATATTTTGATCATGCCCCGCCACCACCAATTTACACATATGATACTGCCGGGACAGTCATTTATATCCGAAGCTTTTGCAAATATATCTCACCTGGTTTGAGAATTGCGACTGTTATTTGTCAATCATCCTTAATGAAATCACTAATAACAGTAAAGTCGTTAACTGACAATGGCTCACCACTTCTCAATCAAAAAATTTTTCTCCATTACTTTTCCTCACTTAGAATGCAGCAACACTTGGAGAAACTACGTATCGCCCTGCAGATCCGAAAGGAAATCATGGAGGAAGAGCTAGCGGTAACAGATTGGAAATGGAACAGTCCAAAAGGCGGTCTGAATTTATGGGTCCAGCTCCCAGATAACCTTCCAACAGAATTATTATTAACAAAAAGCATTGAACAATCTATATCCTTTGTCCCAGGTCAAGTGTGTGATCCATTAAAGCAACTATCATCCTGGATCCGTTTAAGCTATTCTTACGCTAATGAAAAGCAATTAAGTGAAGGGGTAAAAAGGTTTGTCGCAGTGGCACAATCTCTTTCGACTTGATCAACCAATAACCGATAACAAAAAAATGCGCCTCCAATGGAATGAGGCGCATTTTTTTAACTTATCACTCTGACACCGTTACTTCAATCGGCTCAGACACTAGATGCCATTCTTTGCCAAGCATTTTGAATGTATGCATCGCAAACACATTCACTTTTCCAGGCTCAATTGCATGAATAGTATTACCCTCGATTTTCACCTTCGTTTCTCCGCTGTTCACAAAGAGCGTCGTCGGAGTATTTTCCGTTTTGGCTTCACGATAGTTCACAAATGTTTTCACCTGAATCGCAGCCGACTTTCCGACCTTCAGGTTGACCATTTTGTTCGGAAGTTCCAAACGAATCGGGGCATCTGTCAACCACTGGGTATAGTCCGTGATCGGTCCGACGACACCAGCTTCCAATGCTTGTCCAAACGGATCCTCGTTTCTAAACGTCCAATGCATATTCAAGAATCCGCGCTGGCGCATGTATTGGATGAACTCCGGATTCAAACTACCATAGTCTGCGTTTAGTGTCGCGTTCATACTAGCGCCGTAATGCATCATTTGCTGAGCTTTTTTCAACCTGGCGTCAATCGTTGATGGAACACCTGCAGAGTAGAGATAGCCAGTGCCCACTTCAGGGTTGATACTGTGAGTGTTTCGGATATGATTGGCATTAAAGCTTTGAATCACGACGTTATCAACCATTCCGGATTGCTCGATTTCCTCCATCACCTGCTTCTCGATGCCATCAGCCTTTATCTCGACAAGGAGGACCACATCTTTGTCCTTAAACTCATTTAGATACTCTTTAAATGTAGGTACCTTCTCCCCTTGAAATTCTGGCTTAAACTTGATACCGGCATCCAGGGCACGAATCTGCTCAAGTGTTAAATCCTTTACATTCCCTTTTCCGTTCGTTGTGCGGTCCACGGTATAGTCATGCATAATGACGAGCTGGCCATCCTTCGTCCTCTGAACGTCCGTCTCGATCATATCCGCTCCTAATTCATATGCCTTCCGATAAGAAGCCATTGTATTTTCAGGAGCAATGGAAGGTACGCCGCGATGCGCAGCAACCACAGGACGCTGCACAAGAGTATTCTCTGGATACTGCCCCAAGGCTTCAAAGGAAGCAGAAGGGTTCTCTGTCACAATGCCGTCCACTCCAAGATGGATCATCGTATGGGCAGATTGGACATCCCCAGCACCGATTCCCCAAACGGAAATGGCGCGGCTATGCAAATAATGAACGTTATCAGGGCTAAGAATTTTTTTCGGAATGACCGCCACCATCGCATCGCTATTATGAATGTTACGCGCGAAAGCAGCTATATCATGCTTATTGAAAGATGACTTATCGTAAAGAAGGGCACCACGGGCTGTTTTAATATAACCCCTCATTTCTTTAATGATCGCGGGATTGCTGGATAAAATCTGAAAATCTTGTGTCTGTGTTTCTTTCAGGATATTCGCGAGACCTTCAATATCCGCATGTTCTTCCACTTGAACAACCGGAATGAATTTTCCTTTCATGTTAACTAGGGCTTTTTCAATAGGTGCCCCGTCAACAGTCCATTGCCCCTGCTCGTTCCGCTTGGCCTGCAAGAGTACGGAAGATGCCCCTTCCTGCACAACGGTTTTGGAAATAATCGTAGGTGGATTTACGATATTCGTTTTCACTTCTTTCGGCAAAAATGCGTTCGTATTCGCTAATGGCGGAAGTGCGTTTGAGTAGGTATTGACCATTACATTATCGAATTGAACCGTTGTACCATTCGCTTGGAAGCCAACATCTCCATTCGTCCATTTCCCGGCCTGATCTGTATCCACCATAAGCTGACCATCGATAAATTGCTGCACACGGTTTCCGCTTGCAATCACTTTAATATGATAAGTCTTATTGATGGCCATATTTTCTGGATAAAAATTCGTTTCCGGTACAACCCACTGATTGCTTTCATTCCGTATGGCGAACTCTAGTCCGTTCATCGCTGTCGTGCCTTTACGCATAGCGAATTGATAATACGGATATGTATTCGGCTGGACACGATACATTAACGAAGCCCATCGGGTGTCTTCCACGGCACTTTGAAACGTCATATCCGCTTCAAAAACGTAATTCCCTGTTTGGTTTCCTAAAGGAATCACTACTCTGGCAGGAGCGCCGGAAGATGGCGACGTTAATACCAGCTTCCCGTCTACGACCTTGGCATCCCCCTCCACCAACTTCCAGCCAGCAGGCAGCTTACCGTTAGCGATTTGATCGAAATTCTCCTGAGTAAGAGCTTGCTCCGCGGCTTGAACCTTTGTTGAACCATTCACTGGTGCGATCCACATACTGCCGAAAATACTTGCTGATACTAAAAACGCTGTAAACTTTTTTGATTTCCCCCATGGTACCATTGTTTGTCTCCTTTTCATTTAGTTAAAAAATTGTGACTGATTTGTATGTATTTTCCTTTACAATGAAATAGTACTAAATGAAGTTATAGGTGGGATTAAGATTCTTTGAAGATATTGTTAAAAATTCTAGGACTTTTATATTGAGGTCTTTTCTACTAATCATTACATACTATCTCAAAATAGTAGTATGTAACATGTAGAAGAGCCGAGGGCAATTTTTAAACTTCATGATTAAGTAGATTGGAAGGAACAAAGACAGCGGGTAAAATCTTTACAGGAATACTAAATTTCTATTCTCGGAAAGAAACTGTTAAATTGGTAGCAAGTAAAGGTAGTAAACCACAGATTATGAATCAGCTCGGGCATACGGATTCAGATATTTCTTTACTATATATCAACACTTCACAAGAAAAACAACGAAATTTGACAATTAGTTAATGCACTTTCAGAACAAAATGTTAAGCAAATTAATTCAAAACAGTTGAAATGAAATGAGGGGAAATATACTTTCCCCGAAGATCTAATATAGAAATGCAATGATGAACACGTCAAATTGGGGCGTGTTTTTTTACGTTTGGGCACGTCTAAGGGCACGCATCTTCTACAATTTGAAAGACGCTGTTGGTGTTTCTATTTGGTCCGCAAACTTCAGAATTTCTTCAGAAATTTCTTTGTTCGTTCCGAAGAAATATTTCTTAGTATAAGGATACTACAAACGAGGGAGAGAGACTTATGATGGAAAATATCCAAGAGAAGCTGCTATTTCTGCACAAATTTTTGCGAGCGCAGAAACAAATCGACAGCATTACGCCAAGCTCGATGTTTTTGGCTAAAAAAATACTCGAACAGGTGAACTGGAATCGAGTCGATCATATCGCGAGCTTGGAGCGGGTACGGGCGCCATAACCAAATATATCGATGCGGTAAACCTGAAAGACGCGAATGTGATGTTGTTTGAGAAGGAAGCGTCGTTACGCGAGAACATGGCTGGATTCCCACAGATCATTTATCCCTAATTTCAAAATAAAGGATTTGCTATTGCACTAACTCCAAGAGTTTGAGCCATCCCTACAATAAACTCCCCAGCTACGGCTCTTCTTTATCTTGCATTTTCCAACCCCCACCTTATCCTTAATTCCAAGGAAAGGAACCGCCTTCATCATCAAACAGTAATATTTGAATCTGGTCGCCCTTTTGAAAACCTCGTTCCCTTCCGGGCAATACTGCTAATGAATCGGTATGGGCTAAACTCATCACCACATTGGATTTGTCGATACCGGCGGGTTCAACAAGTAATTTGCCATTTTCAAAATACATCTTGCTTCGAACAAATCTTGTTAATGGATTCGCTCTTGGAAAGTCAACATTCAATTGGGCAACCTCTTCCCTTAGATGAAGATTTTCACAAAAAAGCATCTTCCTAATTACCGGCCTTGTAAATAACTCGAAACCCACATAACTGGCAGAAGGGTTTCCAGATAGTCCGAAAAGAAATTTCCCTTCCAGTACTGCTACCGTCGTGACACTGCCTGGACGCATGGCTACTTTATTAAATAGCACCTCTCCACTTAGTTCTTTATACACCTCCGGCATTAAATCATAATCCCCGACAGAAACTCCGCCAGTAGTGATCAACATATCGACATCTTTTAATGCTGCATCCACTGCATTCGTACAAGTATCCAAAACATCCGGTAATTTTCCGAAATAAACCGCTTCTCCACCAGCTCTTCTGATTTGAGAGGCGATCATAAAGGAGTTACTATTTCTGATCTTTCCCTCTTGCAAAGGTTCATCCACATCAAGGAGTTCAGAACCCGTTACAAATATACCTATTTTGGGTTTCACAGCAACCCGAACCTTTGAATATCCAAAAGTAGCAAGTACAGCCATCACACCCGGATTGATTTTCGTTCCTTTTTTCAGGATCACTTCTCCTTTTTTTGCTTCTTCTCCCTGAAAGGAAATATGGTCTCCTTCGTTCACCTTGCGTTTGATGACAATATATCTTTCACCATTTTTTTCGACTTCTTTCACAGCTTCCAGCATAATAATGGCATCACACCCCTTTGGAACCATCGTGCCGGTCATGATTCTGGTCGCTTCAAAAGGTCCTATTTCCTTAGCAGCCACCATCCCAGCCCCCAGTTCTTCTACTATCCTTAATTCAATAGGCTGATTGGATGAAGCATTTACGGTATCTACTGCTCGAAGTGCATAGCCATCAAACGCTGACCGTGTAAATAAAGGGACATCACTCGTTGCGAGGAAATCTGCTCCAAGAAATCTATGATCGCATTCTGATATAGAAACCTCCTCCGTTCTCCCTTGTATAAAATGCTCCATTATTTTTTCAACCGCCTGATTGATACGTATCGGTGTTCTTTTCTCCAGCATGTCTATTCACCTCATAATTTTACTGCAAGCTTTACTCAATGGATTCATACGAAAAGACCTAAAAAGTGGTTTTTAGGTCGTATTCATTACTGAGAGTATTGATAAAATTTTTTACAATCCATTCACTATGTATGTAGAGTAGAGTTGGTCGTTTCCTCGATAGTCGATTTTTTATCAAGTGAAGAAGATACCACCTCTTTTTTTTCATCTTCTTCAATTAATTCGTTAGTTGATTTCTTAAATTCCCTTAACGTTTGCCCTACTGCACGTCCTAATTCCGGTAGTTTTTTGGGGCCAAAAATCCTTTTCGTTTTGTACATGAGACACATTGTTCTTCGTTTTCCCGTATTGTTTCAAACGGTTTCTGACAAGTACAGCACTGTTTTTTATAAATAGGATAGTGAATATCTTTTACTACAGATATGCGTTCTTCCAACCTGATAGCATTTTCCGGACATATATCTTCACATAACCGACAGGAAAAGCAAGCTTGGGCAGCAATAGAAAAGCTAGTCTCCGTTATGCTAAAACATTTTTTATCACAAAGAATCTCACAAGCTTTACATAATGTACATGTATCTAGATTTAAAGATATATTTGTAAATTGGTAATTAGGATAGTACTTTGTTACATCTAAATGTTTATGATTAAATCTCCATTTTGCAGGAGCCGCTTGCTTTATTAAAGATTTGCCTTCCTTTTTCCATAGAGAAAAAAGCTCTCTTCGGGAATACACTTCTTCTGTTTTTTCAATGGCTTTATTTGAAACTTTTAAAGCATCTTCACCTAGTTGAATCAGAATCGAGTTCGCTTCTTCGATTACGTTTAACAAAGAACCTGTTAGGGAAGGATCTTCACTAACCATTTCTCGAACACCTTGTTTGTAAAGCACCAGCATTTCCTTAACGGTAGGTACATGTTCATTTGAAACTAATAGTTTATTATCGATAACCGATCTTTGTGGAAAAATCCCCGCAACTGCTTGAACAGGGCAAGCTGCGATACAATTTCCACACTCGATACACTTTTCTTTCTGAATAAAGGGGTGATTATTTTCAAGCGTAATAGCATCATGTTCGCAAACATCAAGACAGCTTTGACAAGTGGAACGAGGACTTTTCTTTCGAGTACATGATGGTAACACTTCATATTGATAATCAAGACTCTCTACCCATTTATCTAATAGCCCCACTAATTCCACCCCATTTTAAAGCTCTTTTTTTTATAAAGAAAAATAGATACACCTAGAAAACACATTTTACGAAAAGAAAGCTTCAATCTGATATCGAAAATTAGCTTTCTTTTCGTAGAGAAGTCATCTACGCTAGAACCTAAACGATTATGCTCCCAAAACGTAGAATACGTAGCGGCTCATTGCTTCGCCAATAACTAATACAGCTAGTATCGTATATATAAATGAATAGTGTATTTTTTTCATTGAAGACTTGACTAAAAATCCGAGTGCCCCTAGACCAACAATTTCAAGAATCCATCGGGCTGCAATCATCCCGCTGTAACCTTCAAGTTTTGTAACAGCAGTTACGCCGTTAATCAATTCAATTTCAGTTGATGATACAGAGAATAAAGCTGTTCCTATTGCTTGAATGCCAATCCCTAAAATGGTTAAGGCAAAAGCCCATTGGATCGTTTCTTTGAAAGTCTCACTTTTAAGCTGTTTTCCTATCAAGATAGTACTTAGAATCGGTCCCAGGGTAAACATAGTGCCATAGGAAAGTAGATAGCTGTTCATGTTGCCCCAGCCATTTATACGTGTAACTACGTAGGTACTCGCCATGCAATATACAGCTATTAATCCAACAATTGCAGTAATAATAATGAGAACAGGATTTGTTTTCTTTTGAAGGATAGCCAAACCAGTGGTGATACACGCCATCCCGATAAATGCACCTGTCAACACAATTTCATTACTCATCCAAGATCGGCCAAATCCCATAATCGCATAAAAAGCATGGGTGGGCTTGCCTAAATGGAAGAATGATGCTAGTAATCCTACCAGTGATAATGAAGTAAGTACGATTAAAGGTAATTTCATAATTTTATAGGTATCATGACCACTACCAGCGATTTTCTTATGAAATATCCCTAGAAATAAGAAGCCGCCAACCAATGACGGTATAATAACTGTAAAGATTAATAATGCCCATTCATGCATGATATTCCCCTCCTATTATTTTGCTGCATCCTTATGAGGATTTATAACAATGTTTGGTTTTGTAATACTTGAACATGGAAGTCCTTTAATATCCGCATTTTTACCATATTTTTTACGTAATTCATCAATGGGCCCAAACTCAATTGCACGCATAATACATGCTCCTACACATGCAGGTTCTTCACCAGCTTCACGAAGATCCAGACAAGTATCACATTTGGTCATCATCCCTAATTCCTCATTATATTGAGGAGCCTCATATGGACAATTCCACTCGCAGTATCTGCAACCTATACATTTATCATGATCAACTACTACAACTCCATCTTTTTCCCGTTTGTGCATTGCACCTGTTGGGCAGCCTTTTACACAGGCCGGATGATCGCAATGGTTACAAGATAAAGAGGTATTAAAAGCTGCTACATTGTTGATCCAAGCACCGTCTTTGTCCTTCGTAAATTCTCCGAATTCATTTACATAAACTCGTCTATAATTAATTCCAACAGGATTGTTATTTTTATCTTTACATGCTACAACACAGGCATTACAGCCATTACAACGGGCTTCATTTATATAGAAACCTAATTGTGCCATGACAAATTCCTCCTTTACGCTTTTTCAACTTGGGCAAGATTAGTGTGCTGCGGATTACAAAATAATGGTGAGGCCTCTTGTCCAGTTAATACATTGATTGCTCCTCGATTATCGATCCCTTTATCATCTGGAGTGAACCAGCCGCCTTGTGGTAAACAAACAACGCCAGGCATAACCCTGCTTGAAACTTTTGCCGGGATCTGAATGGTTCCACGATCATTAAAAATTTTCACTTTATCACCATTTTTGATTTGTCTTTCTTTAGCATCAATTGGATTAATCCATAGTTCCTGTGTTTGCACTTCTTCCAGCCAATCGCTTTTTTCCCAAGTCGAGTGACAACGTCTTTTTACATGCCAGCCAAATATTTGCAGAGGATATTTTTTAGTTACATCACTCTCTGGTCCTTCACTAACTACTACATGTTTCGGTATGGCAGGAATCGTATCCGAATTATTCATATCCCATAATTTCTTAGAAAACAATTCTATTTTCCCAGATGGGGTTTGGAATGGGTGGTTAACCGGGTCCTCAATATTATCCTTGAATTTCACAACGGTATTTTCTTCATATTTATATACACCATTCTTTTTCATCGTTTCAAAAGATGGAAAGTTTGGATCTTTCTTTTTAGATTCTTCAATCATCCATTGAACCCATTGATCCTGTGTTCTACCTTCTGTAAATTCCTTCTCAATGCCAAGTTCTTTCGCTAACATAGACATCCATTCATACTCTGTTAAAGAGCCATATAATGGCTCTACTACCTTTTGAGAAAGGAAAATGTGCTGGCCATAGCTCCAAGGCGGTACCACATCATTTTGTTCAAAGAAAGTACAAGTTGGCAAAATGATATCTGAGTATTTAGCAGAAGGAGTCATATAAATATCAGATGTTACGATAAATTCACACAGCGATTCATCTTTCAGCATTTTCGTTGTTTTATTAATATCACTATGTTGATTGACTAAACAGTTACCGGCCATATTAAAGATCATTTTAATATTAGATGGTAATGTCTCTCCCTCTTTAAGACCTTTAACACCGTCTGCAGCTCCCATTTCAGTTCCACGTACGATCGCGTCAGTGTATTTAAATACCGGTATTGAAATTCCTAATGGATTTGGTGTAATAGGTAAATTTTGGTATTTAATTATTTCTCCTGCTGCACCTGGTCCTGCCCAGCCGCCACTGATGCCAATATTCCCTGTCAGCGCTGCAATCATAGAACCGCCGCGAGACATCTGTTCACCATTCATATGGCGGTTAATTCCGTTCCCCTGAACCCATGCCATAGGCTTCGTGGTTGCAACTTCTCTTGCAAGTTGAATGATTCGATTGGCTGGAAGTCCTGTAATTCCAGCTGCCCATTGTGGTGTTTTTGGTACACCATCTTTTTCACCCATGGCATAGCTGTAATAAGATTCGCCAGCAGATACTCCTTCTGGCATATGTACTTCATCATGACCAATGCAATATGTATCTAAAAATTCTTTATCCTGTAAATTTTCCTTAAACATCACATGGGCCATGGCTGCGATTAAAGCGTTATCTGTCGTTGGTTTGATCGGAAACCAATCATCTGCAAGTGCGACATTCGTGTCTGTTTTTCTTGGATCGATCGTATAGATTTTAGCTCCCTTTGCTTTAGCCATGCGCAAATACATATTAAAATGTCCAATAATGGTTTCGGCTGGATTCATACCATGGAGGATAATAAGTTTTGAATCTAATAATGTATTACAACTGCTTGAAGCAGCAGGCACTCCGAAGGTAAACGGTGTTGCTGCCATATGTTGTCCGCTACTATAGTTTGAATAGCGCCCCAGAAATCCTCCATCAAGAGCAAGTAATCGTTGAATAACAGTATCTCCACTTCCAACTTCACCTGTTTGACCAGTTGCATAAATGCTAAATCTTGAAGCAGGTCCATATTTTTCTTTAATCCGGTTATTTTGTTTAGCTATTTCTTTAATCGCTTCTTGCCAAGAAATTTCTTCAAACTTCCCTTCCCCACGCTTACCAACACGTTTTAATGGTTTCTTTATTCGATGCGGAGAGTAGATATGTCTACGATAGCCACGGCCGCGTACACAAGCTCTAATTTGTGGAAATTGTTCATTATCTGCATTTTTATCACGAGGATCATCATCTGTACTTATGCGTATAATTTGACCATCTTTTACATGAGCTTTAATTAAGCATTTTCCGCCACAGTTCAGGGTACTACAAGTAGGAACTACGATATCTTCCACAACACTGCTTGTCGTCTCTGCACTAGCTTTTTGAATCAGCTTATTGGACACTCCGGCACCACCAATTATTGCCGGTGCCGCAACAGCTCCAGACCATTTTAAAAATGAGCGCCGTTTCAATTTTTTATTCGTTATTTTCTCGATTAAATTCTCACTCATTATCTAGATCCTCCTTAAGTAATTTAATATATTCAAAGTCTTCTGCTACAAAATCTCGCAATAATGTTGCAAGGCCCTTATAAAAATGACTTGTACCAGATGACAGAATATCCTTAGTAAATAATTGAATCCAATGATTAAAATGCTCTTTATGAAGCCAGTATTGAGTGTAAATTCCCTTTACATATCTATCCTTATTCCCTGTTTTCAATGCTTCCCACGTGTAATGGTTCAAATAACACATGAATTCTAACTCAATAGCAATATGGTCCTCAGGCTCAGCATTTTCATTTACAAACTTCAGGCCAAAATTATCTAGTTGTTTCCTTAATTGAAAAACCGGATCACCATACAGTGTTTGATCTTTAGTCACATAAACAGACTCCCACGGAGGGGCGGGAACTTCCCCCGTTTTATTTAACAGATTAAAAGTAGCCAAATAGGCTTCCTTTTCACGTTTTTCAATAGCAGCTAGATCATTGCTCTTTAAATCCCCGAAATACTCAGATAAATCTTCATTCCCATCTGTTAAAACATTGATAAAATCAAGAGAGAAAGTCTCTTTCCAAAGCTTCAAGGTTTCAAAGGTTAAAGGTCCTTCAAAACCGACTTTCAAAAATGTATAAATTGTTGTTCTTTCTTCAATGGTTAAGCAGTAGTCTTGCTGCACCATCTTCTCCATACTGAATGACCTCCTTTTTTACACCCAATATTTTTGTGAATAATTTCACATATATAATACTTTTTAAGTATATCGATAATAGAATCGGAATAATATGGATAAATTGTGAAGAATTCTATTTTAGAATAATTTTGTTATTTCTGTATTTAAGTCTCAATTTATGTTTTCCTATTTACATGCATAAAAAAGCCTTCCACTGTTAATACCAATGGAAGGCTTTAATTTAAAGTAATTGAGGCTCGCGGACAAATCAATATTTTGTTTTTAAATAACTGTTGATATTGTTGGGGTTTGATCCCCTTATTACATCATGCCGCCCGTAAGCTGAGAGTGTGTAATATCTCGAACGGTGTGTGCAAAAAGTGCGGTATTTCAAGGTTTTGTTAATTTCTGTCTGTAACATCTTTAACGGAATTTTATCGTTTTTCACTGGATTGCGTTAGCAAAATGTTAGCATTTTCAAACATATATTCTGTAATAGTTGGTCATATACTTCACAGTTAACTCTTATTTGGGCTCTTTTAGAGTTAACGCTAATTAGGCCACTCCTCCTGAAAATTTATTATTGATTATCTGCTGGGAAAATAATATCCGCTATCTTTCTTGCCTTTTCATATACTTTTTGATCCATATTTTCTTTTAAATAAATGAATTACAAGATAAGAAGAACCCTTCTTTGAAGGATTCCCTATTAAACAACCTTCTCACAATCATTCAGCAGTACTAGTCATAATACGACAAAACCTCCCATTGAAGACGTTTACACTATGACTATATAATTAACTTGATTGTTAAATAGGGAGGGGAACGATTTTGAAAAAGGGTACGAAGATTGTAGGTACAACAGTTCTTATTGGAAGTTTATTGGCAGCTTCACACTCTGCTTTTGCAGAGACAAAGGACAATCCATCCCAACAAGCCTTTGACAACAAGGTTGTAAAACGCATTGATGTAGATCGTATTTATGAAAATGTTTCTTATTTGGCAGAGACCATCGGCCCGCGTGTAGCCGGAACAGCAAAGGAAGACCAAACGGTAGAGTACATAGCAAATCAATTTAAGCAATATGGCTTCAATAATGTGGAGATCCAGCCATTTAAAATTGTAACCAGCTACAACAGACCAACGACAGCCTCTTTTTCTGTAAATGAAACGAGTTATCAGGTAACGGCTTTTGGTTACTCGCAAAATACACCATCCGGTGGAATGAGCAGTAAGTTGGTATATGTTGGCCTTGGAAGTGAAGCTGAAGTGGCTGGAAAAGATGTATCCGGAAAAATTGCTTTGGTTCATCGAGGCGGAGGAATTCCCTTTGCAACAAAAATGTCAAATGCCAAAAATGCCGGGGCAAGCGGAGTCGTTATTATCAACGATGTGGCAGGATTACCCACGTCTAACCTTGCAGCTGATGAATCGAATCTTCCAACCTTATTCATGACCAAAGCAGAGGGGGACGCATTAGTTTCTACTTTGGGACAAACAACTCTTACCGGCACTATGCGAATTGAAGGCGCGAAGTTTACCATGACAACCTCCCATAATGTCATTGCCACCAAAAAACCGCAAGCCAATAAGGATACGAAGCAAATTATCATGGTTGGAGCTCATCATGATTCCGTTGCAGTTGGTACAGGCGCGAGTGACAACGCATCAGGAACGTCTGTTTTATTGGAGCTAGCTAGAGTACTGGCAAACACCCCTACTGATACCGAAATTCGTTTTATTACGTTTGGTGCAGAAGAAAGAGGCTTGCTAGGATCCTATCATTATACTAAGCAGCTTTCCAAGGATGAAATTAACCGTACGGTTGCAATGTTAAATATGGACATGGTAGGAAGCAAAAATGCCGGGAAATTTGCAATGTTTACAGTAGATGGCAAGCCGAACACCGTCACCACTTTAGGAAATTCGGCCGGAACTCGATTGTATGAAGCGATTTCGTATAACCAAGTCGGAAGGAGTGACCACCAGCCATTCACAGAGGTCGGCATTCCGGCAGCGGTCTTTTCGTATGCTCCCCTAGAACCGGAATACCATTCTCCTAATGATAAAATTGAATTAATAAGCAAAGAAAAACTATTAAAAACAGCTCAAGTACTAGGCGCGGCCATTTATCAGGCAGCCCGTCCTGATACACCGGCTTTGGAACGTTCGAAGGTAGCCCCTATACCTATAGAAGCTGAGCTTGACGGGGATCTACACCTTTAATATCTAAATGGAAGCTGTTGCGAACATTGGTAGCAACAGCTTCATTCATTTTCAATTGCATATTTTGTTTTAAGTAACGCCGACTCTTACCTTCTTCTCTACCAAAAAAAAGAGCCATCGCCCTCGTACTAATCCTACCTTTTCGTTTTAATTTTATAGCCAAATAGCTGGGACTTTCATCAGGATAACCTGAGTAATAAAAAGCCACGTACTATCGCAGTGGATGAAGATACTTTGGATGTCTTGAAAAAACACATTGTACACCAGAATAAAATAAAAGTCTGTTACCGAGATAGGTATTATGAAAGAATGACTCGCCTTCTAAAAATGACTGATTTAAAATCCTGAACTTACTCCACTCTCACTCTGGCACTCTCATACATCCCTATTAGCTGAACTTGGAGTTGAGTTAGTAGAGATCATGGACCGTTTAGGTCATACAAGTGATGAAACAACTATAAATGTATATCTCCATGTTACAAAAGGAAAGAAAAAAGAGGCCGCCAACAAGTTCAGTGAACTTATGAGGGGCCTCCGTTAAACAAATGTTGAATTTCAGGATTAGGTTTCACCTAAACACTAGAGCCTCAAAGGGTTTGGGCGGTTATTACATCATGCCGCCCATCACACTACTAATACAAAAAGATTAAACCAGGTTAAAAAACATTGATTTATTAACTTTTATAAATTTTTATAGAAATGATATTTAATAGAATATAAAAAAAATATGAGCATTTGTATGAGCATTTATGAGTACCTTATATTTCCTTAACAAATCGGAATGTAATTAAATCTTTAGGGAACACAAATTATCTAGTGTACTGACACGAGCGTATTCAAACTTCAATAAAATTCCCCCTTTCAGTATAGATTAACTATTTCAAAAAGGGGGAGAAATAAGGGGGATTAGTTATTAGATTTTGGCTATATTTTTGGATATATATTTTCTGTGTTTTGTGAGTATGAAAAAAGGTTTCGTTTTTTTAACCAAAAACGGTCGTTTATGGTTAGATGAACTACTCGCAGCTTTTTATGTGATGCCCATTTTTTGAGATGTAATAAAAGATAGAACAGTTGTATCATGAATTTGCCAAATCCCTGGTATCTGTTGTCCCATATGGAAGAATCTCGTATATTTTTGCAGCAAGTGCCTGGGGAGATTCCCTTGCCCCTCTTTTAATCCAATCGGTAACAATATTAAAGATACCGCCTGCTAAAAACAGGATTTGCATTCTGCTCATGTCATGATTCCGTGTTATATCCGCTTGAAAGACCTTTTCCATTGCATAATTCAAATAATCAAGCAGCATAGTAGATATATTTGAATCAATTAACTTTCCTGACGGCTTCTGTGCGGACACAAAACCCTCTATGATATATTCAATAATTAGCTGCATACTATCATATGGATCCAAACTTTCAACCTCTTTCAAAAATTGTTGAATAATTTCATCCACAGACACTTGCACGACGTCGTAAACGTTACGGTAGTATTTGTAGAATGTGACTCTGGCAACTCCAGCCTTTTTGCAAATAGCTGTTACGGTTATATCTTGCAGTTTATGTTCATGCAAAAGAGCGCTCAATGCCTCCATAATGTATCTCTGAGAGTGTATACTGTCTTCTCTTGACTTCCTCAAAGCTTACACATCCCTTCATTCTGTTCGTTTTATGTGCAAATCATCACATAGTGCTTGAAAGATGGAAATTACCCGCTATACTTACACATGTAAGTACAATTGTTAGTATGGTGATAATGTCATTGTATAAAAGGGCATCATTACTGTCAATGTGTACCATTTTCTTTGTTTCCTACGGGCGATTTACCGCCATTCTGCAAGCTATAAATAGGGAGGGATATTCTATGCATTTATCATATACATTTTAAATCTTTTTATATGAATAATATGTGGTTTTGATGTTTGTGCGTTTCTAGATTACAACGTGAGAACAAGACAAATTTTCATTAAGAATAGGGTGAGAAACAATTGGCAAAATATCTGTATAATTTAGGACATTGGGCAGTAAATCATAGGATAAAGGTTGTATTCAGTGCACTCGCAATTCTTATTGCATTAGTGCTTTTTGCAGTCAACATGGGTTCCTCCTTCAGGGATGAGCTGAGCATTCCGAATACACCGGCAGATAAAGCTGGAAAAGTAATTGAAAAAGAGTTTAAAGCGATGCAACCAGCAGGTGCCCAAGTAAAAGTGGTGTTTCAAGCACAAAAAAACGAAACCTTGGAATCAGCGGAAGTACAACAGAAAATTGCAGAAGTTCTTGATGAGATTAAAAAAGATTCAGCTGTTGATTCTGTGGCAGCACCGATGCAACTGCAGAACCTCAGTGAAGATAAGACAATCGGATATGCATTAATTACGTACAAAGTGAAAGCGGAAAAGGTCACAGAAGCTTCCAAGGATAAGATTTTAGATAGTATTGAAACAACAAGGGATGCCGGCATTCAAACGGAATTATCAGGAGGCGATATCAAGTTTTCCGACTCAGAGACTTCAGGTATGACTGAAATTTTCGGAGTACTTGTTGCCTTCGTAGTCCTGGCATTTACCTTTGTGTCTTTTCTAGTAGCTGGACTGCCGATTCTCACTGCGATAATCGGATTAGCAATTGGAATGCTAGGAATCATGATTGGGACCAATTATTTGGAAATCCAATCAGTTTCCTTATCATTAGCTGCCATGCTGGGACTCGCAGTGGGTATTGACTATGCGCTCTTCATTATCAATCGTTTTAGACAGCAGCTTGCACAAGGAGATTCTGTTCTAGAATCTGTTGCCATCGCAACTGGAACAGCGGGAAGTGCCGTAATCTTTGCAGGATTAACTGTTATTATAGGTCTTTTGGGACTGTCTGTTACAAAGATTCCATTCCTGACAGCGATGGGCGTATCCGCTGCCTTTACTGTTCTCGCAGCTGTGTTGGTTTCCGTCATCATATTACCAGCCATATTGGGACTTGTCGGCCATAAGATTGCCCCATCTAAACAAAATCGGTTCTTGCAAAAGATGACTGGGGTAGGTAAGAAACATGCTGGTTCAAATAAATGGGGGGAATTTGTCATAAGACGTCCTCTAATTGTTACGATTTTCGCAATCGGATTCCTAGCAGTGATTACGATTCCATTTTTCCATATGAACCTTGGTCTGCCTTCTGATGGAACAACAAAGTCTACAGAAACAACAGAAAGAAGAGCATATGATTTATTGACGGAAGCATATGGAGAAGGATTTCATGCCTCTTTAGTGGTAGTGGCAAAATCGGAGGAAGCAACAGCTGAAACGCAAAATGCTATGAACACCGTTGCAAAAGAATTGGGTAACATATCTGACGTGAAAAGTGTGACACCAGCTATCCCTGGGCCTTCTGGAAAGATTTATATGATTTCCGTCACACCAAAAACAGGACCTGACGATACAAAGACGAAGGATTTGGTAAAAGCGATCCGGGACAAATCGAACCAGACCGAGAAAGAAAATGGAATTGAACTAATGGTAACGGGCACAGCAGCGATGAATATTGATATTGTCCAGAAGCTGAGTGATGCCTTGCCAGTTTTCGCTGCCCTTATTGTAGGACTTGCATATGTACTCTTAGTTCTAGTGTTTAGATCTCTGCTCATTCCATTAAAAGCAGTATTTGGGTTTCTACTTTCTCTTGGTGCTACGTTGGGAGCCGTGGTATTTTTCGTGCAGGATGGGCATTTCCAAAATATTTTTGGTTTCCCGGCTGCTGGTCCGATCTTAGCCTTCTTGCCTGTCATTCTGATTGGCATCCTGTTCGGACTCGCCATGGACTATGAGGTGTTCCTAGTGAGCAAGATGCGGGAGGTATATACGCAAACAGGCGAACCGAAGAGAGCAATTTTAGAAGGAATGCAGGAGAGCGGTAGAGTCGTAGTCGCAGCAGGATTAATTATGATGTCTGTATTTATTGGATTCATGTTGGCACCTGATACCATCATTAAATCCATAGGCATGGCTCTTACATTCGGTGTTTTCTTTGACGCATTCATCGTGAGAATGACAATCGTACCTGCGGTTATGACTCTCATGGGTAAGTCTGCCTGGTACTTGCCAAAATGGCTGGATAAAATTTTGCCTAACATTGATGTTGAAGGAGAAAGCATTATACAACGTATGGAAAACACTAGTGAAAAGATATATAAACAGAACAGTTAAAGTTAATTCATAGTTGTATTCAGTTAAAAAACCGCTTCCCTATAAAATAGAAGCGGTTTTTTTAAGAGAAAGTATAGGTCCTCCTTCGAAACTTATGTCAACCAACCCCTACTCACAGGAATAAAAAAATGTAGTTTATAGCAGTATATTTTTTGCATATTTGATAAGCTGAAAAATATAAAGTTTTGAATAAAAACTTGCATATTTTGGCTTATTAAAATTAATCAGAATTCAGTTATAGTACAATTAAAAAAGTTACAAAAAGTGTGAGCGACATTTCAGGGAAGATTCCGGGCGTAAAGCGGAGCAAATCCTAACCTACTTGATAATTTCTTATCCCAATTCGTTCGCGTTAAACCTGATCCCTCCATCTTCGAACTAAAGTGAAGGGCTGAGTAAAATTCAGCCTCTCCTTACCAAATCATACATGAGGTTTCCCCTCATACAGCTTTTCGATGCTCATCATTCATGCGCATGTGACTTAAAACAGTATCTAGAGTCCATATATTTGGCACTGAAACTCAACTTCGTATCCGACACCATAATGACTGAAGGAGGTTACCCGATGACACAAGTAAAAGTATCCCACCAACGAATAGAAAAAAAGCGCATCTTCAAATTAATTAAGCTTACATTGATTGCTGTCTTGACGATTTTTCTAATCACGGCTGCCTTCACCATCTGTACACCTCAGCCAACCATTTGGCTGACCCGCTTGCTAACTAGCAAGATCGGTCCGGACAATTTCGGCTCCAAGCCATTCGATCTTCCCGAGCTCAGGGTGCAAACACAGGTGATCTCGGACATCTCATATCCATCCAAGTACCACGAAAATAAAATCGACCTTTACCTCCCTCAAGGTGATTCGAAGCCGCTGCCCGTCATCATCTTTATCCACGGCGGAGGCTTCGTTACGGGAGATAAATTTATGCCCGCCAACTATTCAAGGGCTTTGGCCTCTGACGGCTTTGCCGTAATATCAATGAACTACGAGTTGGCCCCCGAAGCAACTCTGTTCGATCAGACGAAACAAGTCGGCGAGGTATGGTCTTATTTGCAGCAGTTGGCTCAGAAATACCCCTTGGACCCATCACGGGTGATCTTTGCCGGTTCCTCAGCGGGGGCTTTCTTGGCTGGGGAGTTTACCCTGATCCAAACCAATACCGAATATGCAAAGCTCGTGGGGGTCCCACAACTCGTGCCTATTAATACAATCAAAGGCTTATTGTTATATAGCGCTCCCTACGATATCACAGCATTTCAGCATAGCGATGTAAAGCCCGTACAACAATTCATGCTCAAGCGTATGGGCTGGGGCATTTTGGGCGATAAGAACTGGATGAACAACCCGAAGTTTGATGTCTTAAATCTGTCAAAGTACATCACAAAAGACTTTCCCCCTGCATTTGTAACCGACGGCAACACGAATTCGTTTGAAAAACAAGCTAGGGTTTTCGTGGCTGCTCTTAAAGAAAAGGGCGTTCCGGTCACCTCTCTGTTTTTCGACCCCGCCGTGATGAAAGCAGGTCATGGCTATCAGTTTGATATGGTCTCCCCGGCTAGCATACGTAGCCTGAAGCAGACAAAGGAGTTTCTTAAGGAAGTCACTTCCTCTAGCTAAGAGAAAATAACCCGACTCCTCTATATTGCCCTTGTACTGCTGAAACAATTTACTTTCCAACCATAATTGTTCTTGAACCAATCGAAGCCCCCTTTCACGAGGGGCTTGACTTTTTCGAGAGGAATGAACCATACAAACCATTAATACCCCTCAGGACATTGAAAAAGTGAACCGGAACGGAACCGCTCCGGTAGCGCTAGTGAAATATATTGCCTGGTTTTCGTCAATTGGAGTCCGAGTTGTCCAGCGACGATAAAGTTGCAATCTGAATTTTTCGTCGTCGCTTATGGTACGGTTCCCCACACCACTCCCTACCCTAGGCGCTCTTCCCTATTTTTAATAAATGAATGAGCTACTGTAGCTTTAAAATAAAGATTGATCAAAAATACCTAACAAGCCAGCATTTTACGATAAATAAAAAGAATCCATTTTGAAAAAAAGATTGATTTTTATAAAAAAGATTGATCATTTTCTGCCTATGTTGTTAAACAATCGCTCCCGATTGTTGAAGATCAAAGTATTGCATAATTTGATTACTATATTTAACTTGTGATACGGTTCACCGTAACGCTTTAAAGGTAGCAAAAAGTTAAGAATTATAAAGATTACGTATAAAAATTTCATGGCGACCAATGTTAGAACCCATGTAGGTTAAATCCACATGTCTGGAATGCTATCTGTAGATACTTAAAAAAATTAGATGTAGCAGTAGTTCACCCCCTGTTATTTTTTAATTTATTTTGATTTTTAAAGACCGGGTTGTGTCCCTTTTCCGGACTCGGCTATCCTACTCAGCTAAAGACTCACGAAGTTGCTTGATATCGCTTAATGGAGGCAGACCAAACATTCGAGCGTATTCACGGCTGAACTGGGAAGGACTTTCATAACCCACTTGGAATCCGGCATTCGCCGCTTCAGGTATATCTAAAAGCAATAGGCGGCGAGCTTCCTGCAATCTTAATTGCTTTTGATATTGCAAGGGGCTCATTGCGGTAACCTCTTTGAAATGAAAGTGTAATGAAGATGGGCTCATGCTTGCGACTTTTGCCAACTCATCCATACGTAAAGGCTTAGCGAAATTGCGGTTTATGAAACTAATCACTTTTGCAATCCTCTCAGCATGGCTGCCGGCCACGGCGAACTGCCGGATCGAAGCCCCTCCCTGTTCATCCTGCAAAATCCAGTACAGAATTTCACGAATGACCAAAGGAGCAAGAGCAGGAATATGTCGATCCGAATCTAGAAGCCGAACTAATCTCAATGCAGCGTCAAGAAGAGACTGGCTCGTTTGGCTCACCAACAGGCCTCGCCCCAAGCCTTCCTTATCACCCCATTCCGAATGAGACGCTTTGATAATATCTACGATCTGATCCGTACTAAAATTCAGTTGAAGGCTTAAGTAAGGATGCTGGTGAGAAGCTTGAATGATTTGTCCGGTAATCGGCAAATTTACGGAGGCAACCAAATAGGACGCTGGATTATAGTCATAGCATTCTTGTCCTAACATCACCATTTTTGCTCCTTGTGCGACAATGCACAACGCAGGATCATAGACCGAATAGATCGGTTGCTTCTCTCCTTGATAGCGAAATAATTTTAAAGAAGAAATAGCTGTATCATGTTTTCCAGAGTTAGGTGTATGGCGATCGATAAGACTTGCCAATTCCTGCTGTTGTCTCGTGATTTCCTCATTCATTGTCATGTAATTATCATACACTCCCTTTCTTTCGCTCCGATAGCTCTTACATATATTTTTATACATTTTGGACGATTGTGCAATAACTCTCTCCGAATCGGCTACCGTATCTACCCCAATATCCTCCATACTGTTTGAGAAGTAACCTTCACAAACCTCAGTAAAAGGAGAAATCACAAATGGAAAAAAGAAACAATGAAGAACAAACATCTTATGTAGGCATGTGGGTTACCCGTGACGGATATATCCGTCATGAGCTTCTGCCTAACGGACGTTACGACGAGGCGCGTGGCAATCGGAAAAGCGCCTATCAAGGCCGCTATATTATTAATGGGGATCATATCGATTATGTAGACGATACCGGTTTCACAGCTGACGGGGATTTTCGTAATGGCGTTCTCTACCACGCAGGGATGATTTTATATCGAGAAAAATAAGTAAACAAGGGGAAATGAACAACATGTCCAGTACCTTAAAGATCTACACATTAGCGGTTCTTAGTTTTTTAGTTGGAACGTCGGAGTATATCATCGCCGGCATTCTAGATAAGATTGCGGAATCAACGGGAGTCACATTGGTAACAGCCGGCCAGTTAATTACTATTTTTTCACTCTCTTACGCTTTTGGCACTCCAATTGTTATGGCTTTAACAGCACGTATGGAACGACGGAAACTGTTACTTTATGCTCTAACCTTATTTGTCATCAGCAATGTACTCGCCTATATGTTAACGGGATATGAACTTCTTATCGCTTCCCGGATCCTCATGGGTATAAGCGCAGGGGTCACGGTTGTTGCCTCCCTTACGATAGCGACCAAGGTCGCGCTGCCAGGCAAGGAAGGAAGTGCGATTGCGGCCGTCCTTATGGGCTTCACGGCTTCCTTGATTCTTGGTGTCCCTATTGGGAGAGTGATTTCCTCGGCTTACGAATGGAAGGCAATTTTCGGGGGAATTGGTTTAGTCGGACTATTAGCGCTATTCATTATTGCAATAACAATTCCGCGAATGGCTGCAGAAGCTCCTGTACCCTTGCGGAGTCAGCTCGCATTACTGAAGCAACCAAAAATGTTGATTGGATTATCTGTATCTTTCTTCTGGATTGTCGGATACTCCATTTTTTACTCCTACATTTCACCGTTCCTTCTTACAGTAACCGGAATGAGTGATAAAACTTTGAGCATCACTTTATTTGCGGTTGGTATCGCAAGCTTGATCGGGTCTAAGTTTGGAGGTTTCGGCACGGACAAATGGGGCATTCATCGTACCCTAATCGGAGGATTATCACTTAATGTCGCAGCATTACTTCTAATCATGCTTTTTGCCCAATCACCGGTGATTTTGATCTCGGTGTTAGTCATATGGTCATTCTCAACATGGTCTCCGGGTCCTCCGCAGCAATTACACTTAATCAGGCTAGCACCTGAATCTTCAGGCATAATGCTTAGCTTGAATAATTCAACCATTCAGCTTGCCATGGCAGCTGGAGCTGGAATCGGTGGTGCTGCCGTAGAGCAAATATCACTCTCTTCTGTTACCTGGGTCGCGGCGGTGGGTACCGCTTTTGCGGTGGGAGCAGTGTTCTTATCACGTAGATATGACAGATCTACTTCCAGCCAAGCGCTAGGTGGACAATCCATTATCAACTCATAGGTTCGTAAATTGAAATTTCGTTGAGCCAAGCAACCAAAACCGGTAACAACCCCTTTCGGCCAACTGAACGGGACGGGTTTCTTAATGGTTGTTAAAGTATGTAAAGAAATCGAGAAAAAGTGAGAAAATCTAAGGGGGAAAAAACATGTCTAACATTGCAGGGAAAGTTGTAGTAATTACGGGGGCAAGCAGCGGTATCGGTAAAGCTACTGCACGTCTTCTTGCTCAAAACGGTGCACATGTTGTATTAGGAGCAAGACGCACGGAAAAACTAGAGGCTATTACATCCGCAATTCGTTCAGAAGGTGGCTTAGCGGATTATAGGTTACTGGATGTCACCAAAAGAGATCAAATGGAAGAACTCATCAACTATGTGAAAAACAGATTTGGAAAAGTTGATGTGATCGTGAATAACGCAGGAGTGATGCCCCTCTCAAAACTTGAAGCTCTGAAGGTTGACGAATGGGATCGTATGATCGACGTTAATGTTCGCGGCGTACTTCATGGCATTGCAGCAGTGCTTCCAATTATGAAGGAACAAGGTTTTGGTCAATTCATTAATATCTCTTCAATTGGGGGACACACCGTTTCACCGACTGCGGCTGTGTATTGTGCAACTAAATTTGCAGTCCGGGCTATATCTGAAGGGCTTCGTATGGAGGTTTGCGATGATATCCGCGTAACCATCGTTTCACCGGGGGTAACCGAATCTGAACTGGCTGATAGTATTACGGATGACGAAGCAAGTCAGGTGATGAAAGAGTATCGGAAGATTGCTATTTCACCAGATGCTATTGCTCGCACAATCTTATTTGCGATTGAGCAACCTGCAGACGTTGATGTAAACGAGATAATTGTAAGACCAACTGCAGCTAATTAAAAATTAAATATACGGTATAAAGGGAAATGAGATATAACAAAAATTATCAATCTTAATTGAAGTCATTTCTATTAATTAATGTGATTAAGAGCCTGTTTTTTTCAATCTTTTTCGAAAAACAGGCTCTTTCTATTTGTTTTTTATCAAGGTCTATACTCAAAATGTCCACTATTCAGGTTATGGAAAAATAAATGAAGTTTTTGTCTTTATGAAAAAGTAAGTCACTCCAAAATTGAACACTAATAATATTAAAGCCTATGCAAGGTGAATTACCTTTTGCATAGGCTCTATTCTCATTTTATCAGATAAACTCATTTACTTATGATACGGTTCACCTCTATTAATCTTAAACTAATTTACCTTCTGTAAAATCGGCAACTCCTTTTCAACAATCTGGCCCGATTGTTGAACAAAATCAAACACCACTCGCAAGAAAACTATGATGCAGCTAAGAAAAGCATGAAGTGATAGACTTTATAACTACTTTATATTAATGGTTGGTTGATTACTTTTCTTACTCCTAATGATTATTTAATAGGAGTAGATTCACATGTGCCTGAGCATGGCATTGTCACGTTTCATGTGGTTTATTCCTAAAGGGTAAGGGGCTACATAACAAGTCAGGATTTGATGTCATTATGGAGTTAAAGACTCGTTACAATTAAAGTTTGATAAATGAGTTCATAGAACATTGAATGCTTTGTCATTTTCTTCTGTCCACTTTTTCTTCTGTCTGTTCAAGTTTATGGATTACTTTTTTTAAAATCTTTAACTTCATTCATTAGCAATTGAGATACTTCATTTTTCTCCATTAAAGACAACTTCTTCCCACCCTAAATGGCAACCTTTTCTCCAAGGTTGATAAAGATATTTACCCATATAAAAGAGAAAAGGTCTTCCATTAGTTCATAGAACTTATGGAAGACCTTTTCAAATATTAAACATATTTACTCCATTACGAGAAAATTATGAGCATTACTATATATTAAATCAATCAAACCAATGATATCAAAGGTTTTTATTGATTATTACATCATGCCGCCCATTCCACCCATTCCGCCCATGTCAGGCATACCCATGCCTGCACCAGCTGGTTCTGGTTTGTCAGCAACAACTGCTTCAGTTGTTAAGAACATTGCTGCAACAGATGCTGCGTTTTGAAGTGCTGAACGTGTAACCTTAGTTGGGTCAACGATACCAGCTTCGATCATGTTTACCCATTCGCCAGATGCTGCGTTGAAGCCTGTGCCTACTGTTTCGCGCTTTAAGCGGTCAACGATGACAGATCCTTCAAGGCCTGCATTTTGAGCGATAGTGCGAACTGGCTCTTCCATCGCACGTAATACGATGTTGATACCTGTAGCAACATCACCTTCTGCTTCAACAGCAGCCACTTTGCTGTATACGTTAAGAAGGGCTACACCACCACCGGATACAATACCTTCTTCAACTGCAGCACGAGTTGCGTTCAAAGCGTCTTCGATGCGAAGTTTGCGCTCTTTTAATTCTGTTTCAGTTGCAGCACCAACTTTGATTACTGCTACGCCGCCAGCTAATTTAGCTAAGCGCTCTTGTAATTTTTCACGGTCGAATTCAGAAGTAGTTTCTTCTAATTGAACGCGGATTTGGTTTACACGAGCTTGAATCTCTGAAGATTCGCCAGCGCCTTCAACGATTGTTGTGTTTTCTTTTGTTACAACAACTTTAGTTGCACGACCTAAAGATGTGATTGTAGTTGTTTTTAATTCACGGCCAAGCTCTTCAGTGATCACTTCACCGCCAGTTAATGCAGCGATATCTTCAAGCATTGCTTTACGACGGTCACCGAAGCCAGGAGCTTTAACAGCCACAGCATTGAATGTTCCGCGAAGTTTGTTCACTACTAAAGTAGAAAGTGCTTCACCTTCAACATCTTCAGCAATCAACAATAATGGCTTGCTTTGTTGAACCACTTGCTCAAGAACAGGAAGGATTTCTTGAATGCTGGAAATCTTCTTGTCAGTGATTAAGATATATGGATTTTCTAATACAGCTTCCATTTTATCTGTGTTTGTTACCATGTAAGCAGAAGTGTAGCCACGGTCGAATTGCATACCTTCAACAACATCTAATTCAGTTGTGAAGCCTTTAGACTCTTCGATTGTGATAACACCGTCGTTGCCAACGCGCTCCATTGCTTCAGCAATTAATTGGCCAACTTCTTTGTCATCGGAAGAAATCGCAGCAACTTGAGCGATGGACTCTTTGCCTTCAATTTGTTTTGAAATGGTTTTTAATTCTTCAACCGCAATAGAGACTGCTTTTTCAATCCCTTTACGGATACCCATTGGGTTAGCTCCAGCTGTAACGTTCTTTAAGCCTTCGCGGATCATCGCTTGAGCAAGAACAGTTGCAGTTGTTGTACCGTCACCGGCTACATCGTTTGTTTTGCTTGCTACTTCAGCAACAAGTTTTGCACCCATGTTTTCGAATGCATCTTCTAATTCGATTTCTTTTGCGATTGTTACACCGTCATTTGTAATAAGCGGTGAACCAAATTTTTTCTCAAGAACCACGTTGCGTCCTTTAGGTCCAAGAGTAACTTTTACTGTATCTGCTAGGGCATCAACACCACGTAGCATTGCGCGGCGCGCGTCTTCACTAAACTTAATCTCTTTAGCCATTGTTCAAAAAACCTCCTCGTATTTTCTAAACTATTTTTTAATAAATTACTCGCCTATAACAGCAAGGATATCGTTTTCACGTAAAAGTAAATATTCTGTACCTTGGTATTTCACTTCAGTACCAGCGTATTTTGAGAAGATAATGCGGTCGCCAACAGCAACTTCAAGTGCTACGCGCTCCCCACTTTCTAGTACGCGGCCAGTACCAACGGCAACAACTTTTCCTTCTTGAGGTTTTTCTTTCGCTGAATCCGGTAATACGATACCGCTTGCAGTTTTTTCTTCTGATTCAACAAGCTCAATGACAATGCGATCACCTAATGGTCTTAACAAATCAAACAACCTCCTCAAAAATATATGTAATTCTGACATTATTAGCACTCTCCACTAATGAGTGCTAACACAATTATTATAATAAAGAATCTGAAAATCTTTTGCAAGTATGAAGCATAAATTTTTACAAAAGAATTTTGCTTTTCTACAACCTTAATAAGTATGTGAAAAACTTTCCATTCTATACCGCTTTAGTAAAAAGTTCTTCTAAATTGAAACATCCACAGTTTTAAGAGTAAAATGAATAGTAATGACCTGAAAATTAATTGTCAAATCATCCTAATGAATGGATCAAAAAGGAGATTAAAATTTGAAAAAGGAATATTGGATCGTCATCATTGTGTACATCGCTATGCAGCTCTCCAGTCTTGTCGGGCTTCCTATAATGTTATTCAGCTTTAAATCTTTAGGAATCAGCCAAAGTCTTGCTGTACCTGTTTGGCTGATTGCCAGTTTTTCGATTGCTTTGTTAATCATTCTTTTATTATTACGAAAAGAAATGGTACGCGGAAATTTCGAAAAAAGGAATGGTTCCTCTGTAGGTACTTCGATCATGTGGGCCATTTTGGGTGTCTTTCTAGCGTATTTTGCACAAATTTTCGCCGCCCTGATTGAAACACGCTTAGGCGTTGAAATGGGATCTGAGAATACACAAAATATTCTTCACATCATCGAAACGATGCCAGCGGCGATTTTGGTTACCAGCATTATTGGACCGATTTTAGAAGAAATTGTGTTTCGAAAAATTATTTTTGGCGCGCTTCATAAGCGTTTTAACTTCTTTATCTCAGCATTGATCAGCTCGGTCATCTTTGCAGCGGCACATATGGAGTTTCAGCACATTCTACTGTATTCGGCCATGGGCTTTACTTTCGCTTTTCTCTATGTCAAAACCAATCGCATTCTTGTGCCGATTTTTGCCCATGTCACGATGAATACATTGGTTGTCTTGGTCCAGACTGTTTACAAAGATGATATTGAAAGATTGAGGCGTGAGGCTGAGGCTATTCAAAACTTTATCGGAGGCTTTCTATGAGACGTTCACCATTGTTTTCCGGATTAATATACTTCCTGCTTGGCGCAGTATTTACTTACTTTGCCATCGATGACGTGCAAAAACACGGCTGGGGCTTTTTTAGCTACTTGCTCGTCTTATTAGCAACATTTGATTTTGGCTCTGGGCTAAAAATGATGCTCTTCCATTTTAAATATAAGAACCAGATGAAAAAATAAAGAAAGGGATCCCTAGGGGTCCCTTTCTTTATGCAATTGCCTCTTTTTATAGGCTGTTTTCGTAAACTTTATTGATTTTTAGATAAATTCGCTCAAAAGAGCGCAATTCAAGGTGTATTATTACACTTTTTTGAAAATGATCTTAATTTATTTGCGAATCTGACAGGTTTATTTGCGAAACCATCAAGTTTATTTGCGAAACATACTGTTTTATTTGCGAAACCAAAAAAAGCAATTGAGTAGAGTCCTTTTTTCAAGCTTAGTATCTTCCTTATTTCGAAACTTCCCCTTTATTAATCACCATCCGCTCTTTCCCAAGTATAAAGATAAAGAAGAACGCCAAGCCCGCCGGTATGAGTGCCCAGGTAAAGGTGTGGACGATGGAGCTTGAGAGGGCATCTGTGATTTTTTCGAGAATAGGTGCAGGGATCTGGGCTCTCGCTTGCTCCGATAACAACTCCCGTGAATCACCCTTTGGCATTGGCCCCATTCCTGCGAATGCTTTTTCCAGCCCCTCTTTAAAATCACTTCTTTGAATCATGCCAAATACCGTAATTCCCACCGTCATCCCAAATGAACGAATAAAGTTACTTGTCGAGGTAGCGGAGCCCCGTTGCTCCATGCCAAATGGATGAATCGCCGCCATACTTAACACAGAAAATGAGAAACCAACACCTAAGCCAATCACCACCATATAGATGGTCAGCAGTGCCCTGCTAGTTTCTGGCATTATCGTGCTTAGTAACAAAAATCCGCCAATCAAAATAAAGCCCGATATAAACATGATGTTTCGGTAACTCATTTTTGTCGTCAAAAATCCGCCGACTTGTGCGGTAACGACCGATCCCAGCATCATCGGCAATAAAATCAGCCCTGAATTGGTGGCACTTCCGCCATAAACACCTTGCACAAAAATTGGAATATAAACGGTCGCCGCCATAAACGCTGCCCCGTAAAACAAGCCAACAAGCGTACTTCCGGCAAACAGTTGATTTTTAAACATGGAAAAAGAAATGATTGGGTCCTTCGCCTTTGTTTCAACGAATAAAAAAAGGAGAGATAGTGCTGCAAATCCGGTGAATAAACTTAAAATAACGCTAGAATCCCAAGCATATTTCTGTCCGCCAAGTTCAAGGGCGAACATTAAACAAACAACCGCTCCAATTAAGGTCACAGCACCCCACCAATCAATCGATTGTTTTTGGTGTACCGGTGATTCTTTGTAGGAAATGACAATAAAAATCAGCGATAAAATCCCAAGCGGCAAATTAATATAGAAAATCCAATGCCAGCTGATATGGTCAGTAATATAAGCCCCTAATAACGGTCCAAAGATACTCGACAGCCCAAAAACGGCGCCGAACAAGCCGCCCATTTTCCCGCGCTTTTCAGGAGGAAAGAGGTCGAACATAATCGTAAACGCAATCGGCACGAGTGCGCCGCCGCCAACCCCCTGAATAGCACGGTAAATGCTTAATTGTGTAATCGTCTCCGCTGTGCCGCATAGGACCGAACCTGCCATAAACAATAGTAATCCAAAAATAAAGAATCGTTTCCTCCCATACATATCTGATAACTTACCGAAAATCGGCATCCCCGCCATTTCCGCCACCATGTAGGCTGAAACTACCCAGACAAAGCTCTCCAACCCGCCAAGATCACCGACAATCGTCCCCATTGCCGTAACCACAATCGTGTTATCCATCGATGCCATCAATATACTCAATAATAACCCTGCAACAACCAACCCTAATTTACTTTCCTTCGCTACCATAAATCCCCCTCTATATCTTTTCCGACATTTTCACAGTTGAATTCTTATCCTGGATAAAATCTGTCGAATATTCTACCCGGCCAATTTGACAGCCTGAGCCGATTTTGACAAGGTTTCCCCTGATGATATCCGCCTTCGTATTTTCAAGAAAAACCTCATCCCCTTCAATCACCTTCACAACAAGTGATCCCTCATCCTTTACAAACGGAAGCAGTGCCGTTTTTCTTTTAATCGTGATTTTCTCACCGCCGATCTCCTCTGCCGTGCTGTCGCCAAAACGCAAGCCAATATTGATCGTGTCCGCATTTAGGAGACCTTTGATTTCGAATCCGCCACTTAACTCGAATTTCTCATATTCGACATCACCGCCCACGGAAATACTGCCCTTAATATTTGCCACTTCGCCGTAAAGCTGCTCACCCACCTCAAGCGTGCCAAGAATCTTCATTTTTTTCAATGCAGCCTTTCCATCGATGGACAGCGTCCCCATCACCAGCATGTCACCAGACTCCATATCCCCCTTTACTTCCGATTCACCGATCACTTTTACCGATCCTGCTTTCACATCCGCCAATGTCTCACTCGTTCCGTAAACATGAAACGATGTGCATTCGACATTACTTTCAATCGTCCCTTCTCCGCGGATGCTTACCTTATCGTAACTGCCGCCTGGGTAATTGCCCGATCCATTTACCGTCAGATTTTGACCCTTTTTCATTTCTATTTCCCCCTTTTACACTTTTCTGGACTCTTTTACAATGGCCTTTTTATCTACTGTAAGCTCGCCTGTATATTCCACGAGACCAATTTCACATTTAGCCCCGATCGTAATATGATTGCCACGGACAACAGCTGCCTTTGTATTTTCCAATTCAATTTTGTCCCCTTCGATACATTCTGTTTCCAACTGTGTTTGCATAAAAGTCTTGAATAATCCCATTAATGGGGCTTTGTGTGTAACGAGAATCGTTTGCCCGCCTATTTCCTTTGCCTTACACTCTCCGAAAATTTTAATATCCACGTGATCAGCATTTAAAAGCCCGCCAATCCTAAATATGGATTCCGCATTAAACGTTTCGGCTTCACAATCCCCTTCGACCGTAAGCCTGCCTTTAATTTTGATTTCCTCTGCCTTTACCCTTCCACCGATAGTCGCTTTTCCCGCCACCTTGAAATGATCCACATAGAGGTTATTTTCAATTTTCGCTGTTCCATCCACTGTTAACATTTTGCATTCGAGATTCCCTTTAATTTTTCCGTTTCCGTTAACCTTCGCTTTATTCGTCATGACATTCCCGTTGACCATACCCGAACCATGACATTCAAATACTACACACTCTATATCGCTGTTAACTGTTCCTTTTCCATTGATAGTTACATGGTGAAATTCCCCGCCGTTTGCTGACCCAAAGCCGTTAAGATTCAGGTCTCCCCTTTTTTTCGTATCCATGGTCATTCTCCTTTATAATAGTTTCGCTTTCATCTCTTCCATACATTTCACAAGAGAAAGCTGCACAACGATTTTCGTTCCCTGTTCAAACTTTATTTCCTCCGTATTTATGAGTAAAAAGCACGATGAAACCCCCAATTTTCTTGTCAGCACGATTTCCCCGTTTTTCTGTTTGATTAATCCCCTATTATCCTTTACGACTTGAAGCAGCATTTTCCCTTCATCTAGGTTAATTTCCCCGGATTGCAGCAGCTTCTCTAATACATAGACTTCAAGAATTCTTGAAAAATCAAAATGTGATCCGCCCTTTTCATGCTCAAGATATAAGTCCATAACCGCACCCGAAACAATGTTACGTTTTACTAGTTCATCATTAGTGAAATGTAACTCTGTTACATTAGGAGAAAACATATCTGCCAGTTCATCCAAGGAAAGATTCTCTTTCATCGTCTGAATCTTGTCGATCCGTTCTAAGATCTTTTCTTTTGGAAAAAATGTTTCCTGGCCCGTAAACGTTGACTTTCGAACAAACCATTCCTCTGGAATGAGATCCTTTCGTTTCCAGCGATATAGCTGTCCGTACGAAATCCCTGCCATATCCAATAAATCCTTTTTAGAAATTAACTCCTCGCTCATTAGTAAAAACCCCTTTCTGTCTTATAATGTAACATAACACTGTTACGCATGTAAAGACTGAAAATAAAAAAAGGGCTATTCACCACTTTCTGTGAATAACCCACTTCAACTTATTCTTCTATTTCCTCTGTCTCTGTCGGATAATGCTTTAAAAAGTAAATGAGTGATTGCAGTTCTACTGCTAAGTCGATATGATGAACCCGAATGGACGGAGGGACATTTAATCTTGCCGGGGTAAAGTTTAATATCCCTTTCACATCAGCTTTCACAAGTCGGTCGGTAATCATCTGTGCTACGGGAGCCGGAACGGTTAGAATCGCAACTGATATTTGTGCATCCGTCAGCACCTTTTCCAATTCATCCATATTGTAAACCGGTACCTCGCGGATTTTGGTTCCCATTTTTGCCGGATCGACATCGAAAGCACATTCTATTTTTGTGTTATTATTTTTTAAAAAATTATAGTTTAAAAAGGCCGTACCAAGATTACCTACGCCAATTAACGCAACCTTTGTTAATTCATCCTGGTCGAGTGTTTTACGAAAGAAGGTTAGTAAGTAATTGACATTGTACCCATAGCCTTTTTTCCCTAATGCACCGAAATACGAAAAATCGCGGCGAATCGTTGCCGAATCGACCTTAACCGCTTCACTTAATTCCGCAGATGAGACCCTTTGCTTGCCGGAAGTATGCAGGTTTTTTAAAAATCGATAATAGAGGGGCAGCCGTTTGGCTGTCGCCTGTGGTATCTTCATCGTTTCATTACTCATAATCTCCCACACCCCTTTAAATTTTAGTTAACGATCATTTCACTTGTTCAGTTCGCTTAAAGTCACCATTTTTTCCGCCCGTTTTCTCAACTAAATAGGTCGGTCCAATGACCATGCCTTTATCGACTGCTTTACACATATCATAGACGGTTAAAGCACAAGCTGAAGCGGCTGTTAACGCTTCCATTTCCACACCCGTGTTCCCTTTTGTTTTAACCGCTGCAGCAATTTGTAATTGATAATTTTCTTGCTGACCCTTTTCCCATGAAAAGGAGATATTTACCCCTGTTAAGGGAATTGGATGACACATCGGAATGAGATCCCAAGTCTTTTTAGCCGCCATGACTGCCGCAACCTGAGCTACTGCTAAAACATCACCTTTTTTCATGTCATGATTGGTTATTTTTTCAAAAATTTCTTTACTAACCGTTATGCTGGAATGAGCCAGAGCGGTACGTGCCGTTTCCAGTTTGTCGCTGACATCGACCATCTTTGCTCTGCCTTCTTTATTAAAATGAGTAAATTCTACCATAAAAAATATCCTCCTATCCAAAAATAATACACTATTTTTCCTTTTATGTGTGTGAAACTTTGAACTTTTTTATCTGAGTAAAGACATCGCCTGATACTGAAAGACTAGCGCTTTATTGCCGACATTCCCTTTATACGGTACACTACTAGTATGTACAGAGGTGAATAAAGATGATTTTGTTGCAGGTTAATCAACTACAAAAATATTATGGCGCTGACCTTATTTTATCGAATATAAAGCTAGAATTACAAACGCGGGACCGAGTTGCCCTCGTCGGTCGAAACGGCGCTGGAAAATCGACATTATTGAAGATTATTGCCGGCCACTTGTCACATGATGGCGGTGAGATTATCAAGCCAAAAGAAGTGACGATCGGCTATTTAGCGCAAAATACCGGCCTTGAATCTAATTTGTCCATTTGGGAAGAAATGTTGACTGTCTTCGAACCGCTTCGCACGATGGAAAAATCACTGCGCAATCTGGAAGTGCAAATGGCCGATCCTAATGTGTTCGAAAACACGGTGAAATACGAGAGAATTATAAAAGAATATGATCAGCTCCAAGTGCAATTTAAGGAACAGGGAGGCTATCAATACGAAGCAGATATGCGCTCCGTCCTGCATGGGTTAAATTTTCTCGAAAGTTCCCTAATGATTTCTAGTTTAAGCGGCGGACAGAAAACCCGGCTAGCCCTTGGCAAGCTGCTGTTAACGAGACCCGATATCTTAATTCTGGACGAGCCCACAAACCATCTGGATATTGATACCCTATCATGGCTCGAGCAATACTTGCAGGGCTATGATGGCGCGATTTTAATTGTTTCCCATGACCGCTATTTTTTAGATAAGGTTGTTACACAGGTCTATGAGGTATCACGAAAGCAAATCGCGCGGTTTACGGGTAATTATAGTTCTTACCTTGAACAAAAAGCCGCTAATTATGAGCGCGACATAAAACTTTATGAAAAGCAGCAGCAAGAAGTCGATAACCTAAAGGACTTTATCCAACGGAATTTAGCGCGGGCCTCGACGACAAAACGAGCACAAAGCCGCCGGAAAAAGCTTGAAAAAATGGAGATTATGGACCGTCCGCTTGGTGACGAAAAGTCTGCGACGTTCTCGTTTGAAATTGAAAAACAAAGCGGGAATGACGTTCTAACGGTAGACTCACTAGAAGTTGGTTATGATGGTGACAAGGTTTCTGAGGATATCACCTTTCGCGCCTATAAAGGGGAAAGTATTGCCCTTGTTGGTCCCAATGGAATCGGTAAATCGACACTGTTAAAAACGATTATTAAAAAACTGCCAGCACTTGCCGGTTCGATTTTTTACGGAACAAATCTCGCAATTGGTTATTATGACCAGGAGCAGGCAGAATTAACCTCCAATAAACGCGTCTTGAATGAACTTTGGGACGATTATCCGTTAAAAAGTGAAAAAGAAATTCGGACGGTTTTAGGGAACTTCCTTTTTTCCGGTGATGATGTTTTAAAAATCGTTTCTACTTTAAGCGGTGGTGAAAAAGCACGGCTGGCTCTGGCTAAGCTGATGCTGGAGAAAGCGAATGTATTAATTTTGGACGAGCCAACCAACCACCTTGATTTGGATAGCAAGGAAGTTCTAGAGAATGCCCTGATTGATTACCCCGGGACGATTTTATTCGTCTCGCATGACAGATATTTCATTAACCGGATCGCCACAAAGGTTTTGGAGCTTAGCCGTCATGGCAGTGTAGAGTATCTAGGTGATTATGACTATTATCTAGAAAAGAAATTGGAGCAGAAAGAACTAGCGGCACTAGCCCTCGCTGCATCTACAAAAACGGCTGCTGAAAAGGAAGTTCTAGACAAAAATAGTTATCAACAGGATAAAGAAAGCAAAAAGCTTGAGCGGCAGCGTAAAAGAAAGTTAGAAGAGATGGAATTACGAATTGAAGAGCTCGAGGAACAAATTCAAGCGTACGAGCAGCAATTATGCGCACCAGAAATTTTCCAGGACCATGAAAAAGTATTAGAAATCAACATAAAAAGTGAAAAAGCTAAGACAGAGCTTGAGCAGTTGATGGAAGAATGGGCTGAACTTGCGGAGTAATGAATGAAACCGGGCTTTAGTGGCTCGGTTTTTTTTGCATTTTATAGATATCCACAAAATCTCATGCGTTATCGACAAATATCTGATATATATCGACAAAATAGATAAACATATCAACAAATTTCTACAGGATTTCTACAAAATTTTTAGAAATATCCACTTTTCCACAACATTATTCACATTTAAAAGGTTTTATTTCTAGGCAGTTTTTATGCTTTTCCACATTATCCACATTTACCACTGTTTTTATCCACATTATCAACAGTATACACAGGGTTATCCACAATTTGTTGATTATTTCTGTATTTTTCAAAAAATTTATCCACAAAAAAACCCTTCTTATTCAGAAGAGTTAATTGTTATAAAGTTCGATATCCAATCCTGGAATGGCATTTAATGAAAGGTCAGCCCTAATTCCTTTTTCAAACATGACACTTCCGGCAGCCGCAATCATCGCCGCATTGTCTGTGCATAACGATAATGGGGGGATCACTAATTCAATCTGGGAATTTGCCGAAAAGGCCTTTTCAAGAGCCATTCTTAGTCCCTTATTTGCAGCAACCCCGCCAGCAACTAGAACCTGTCCGACGCCATATTCGGCTGCGGCACGCTCCGTCTTTTTCACAAGTACTTCAATCACACTTGCTTGAAAGCTGGCTGCCAGGTCTTCCGGGGCGATCGACTCACCACGCTGCTCCGCGTTATGAACCGTATTGATAACAGCTGATTTTAACCCGCTAAAGCTAAAATCATAGGAGCCTTCCTCAAGCCAAGCTCTAGGTAAGTCAATTGTTGGACTTCCTTCCTGTGCCAATCGGTCAACATGAGGGCCGCCTGGATACGGCATATTTAATGTCCTCGCCACTTTATCATAGGCTTCACCTGCGGCATCATCCCTCGTTTCTCCAATCACTTCAAAGTGACCATGCTCTTTCATATACACAAGCTCTGTATGCCCGCCTGAAACGACTAGTGCTAAGAGTGGAAATTTCAACTCTGTTACCAGCCTGTTTGCGTAAATATGTCCAGCGATATGATGGACAGGTACTAGTGGCTTGTTATGGGCAAAGGCAAGTGCTTTTGCCGCGTTTACCCCAATTAGAAGTGCCCCCACTAAACCCGGGCCTTCTGTAACGGCTATGGCATCGAGGTCTGAAAAAGTTACATTTGCCTGCTTCATTGCCTCTTCAATCACGAGCGTTATTTGTTCAACATGATGACGAGAGGCAATTTCAGGCACAACGCCGCCGAAGCGCTTATGACTTTCAATTTGTGAAGCCACCACGTTTGCAGCAATTTCTCTGCCATTTTTAATAATGGCGACTGCCGTTTCATCACAGCTCGTTTCAATTCCTAATACCAACAACTCTTTTTTCATAAGTTCACCCACATTATTAATGCATCTTCCTGATTATCGGAATAATAATTTTTCCGGATTCCGCCATTTTGGAACCCTAGCTTACGGTAAAGGGACTGTGCGACATGATTCGTCACCCTTACTTCAAGGGTCATCGTCCTCGCTCCCATCTCCCTAGACACTGACATTAACTTACTCATTAATGCCTCCCCTAGCTTTTTACCTCTGTAGCCAGGCAAAATGGCCACATTCGTTACATGCGCTTCATCAATCACAACCCATGTCCCGCAATATCCGATGATTCGATCGTCTTCCTCAAGAACGATATAGACAGCAAATTTGTTATTATATAATTCATTATAAAAAGCTTCTCTGCTCCATGGCATTGAAAATGAAGCATGCTCCACTTCTAATACTTGGTCAATATCCTCTTCCCTCATCTGACGAAAAACATAAGAATCTACCATTTTTCTTTATCCCTATCCATTTAAAATTTTCCCCTTTGCCTCCAGCCACTTGGCTTCGGCTTCCGCCAAACGTATATAATTTGGAACAAAGGAGTGCACGTCTTCTCCCGGTTTATCCCTGCCAAGCATAGCAAGCTCCGCCGGACGGGGATTGTGTTCCGTTTCACTTGCAAAAATGGCTTGGGAACGTAGAACTTCCTTAATTTTGGCACTATGAAGTGGCAGATCATTTCCGACAAACAAAATCGGTTTGTTCATTTCTGTTAATTTCGCTGCCCAATCGGCTAACATAACTAACTGATCCTGTTCTACAGTCCCCAGTGCTCCGTCCTGATAGTGATAGAGGGCTGTATAGACTTGTCCCCTTCTGGCATCAACTATAGGCGACACATAGCCATTAAAGTAACGTCCTGCTCCCGCTGCCAAAATTTCTAAGCTAGAAATACCGACAAGAGGTATATTTAGGGTCCAGGCTAATGTTTTAGCAATCGTCACACCAATTCTAACCCCTGTATAGGACCCAGGACCCTTCGCAACGACAATCTTCGTTAAATCAGCGGGCACCCTTTCGCAATCCTTCATTAATGTCTGAACCGCCGGCATAATTCGAACGGAGTGGTTCTTTTTTAAATTTGTCATATATTCACCAATTACTTGGTTATCATCAAAAAGCGCTACTCCTAATGGATTGTTAGAAGTATCGATCGCTAGTATGGTCATCTAAAAATCTCCTTACATAATTGCTCATATCTATTTCCTTTAGGTACCAGAGCGATTTTCCGCTGCTCTTGACCCTCATGATATAAATAAATCGTTAATCGTTCAGCTGGAAGCTGCTCTTCAATTAAATGAGCCCATTCTACTACTGTTACTCCATCACCTTCAAAGTATTCATCGAAGCCAAGGTCTTCAAAGGTATCAGCAACCCGGTAAACATCCATATGATACAGTGGCAGCTTGCCTTTATACTCTTTAATGATTGTAAATGTTGGGCTATTAACGTTTCTTTTAATCTCTAAGCCCTTTGCTAAGCCCTTGGTAAAGGTGGTTTTCCCGGCACCAAGATCACCTTCGAGGGCAATGACATCACCTGGCTGTAAAAAGTGAGCCAGTTTTGCTGCGAATTGAGAAGTTTCCTCAGAATTCGTTGTATTTAATTCAAATTGATTCATCTAATCACCTTTTACTTTAACATAATGATTCTCTATCTACATATTACCCTTATTTTTGTATAAAAAAAACCTTAGGATATCTCCTAAGGGTGTTATATGATATGTAATTTACTTGATTTTTGATATTTATGCAAAAAAGCTAATAGTTTAAACTGGAATTCTATCTTTCGTAACTACTATGAAAGCCACTTCTGCCGCTTTTTTCTTCGAGTTTTGGCCTTCATAAGGGTGATGAAGACCATTTTTGCCAATTTTCTTCGAGTTTTGGTCTTCATAGGGGCGATGAAGGACATTTTTTCCAGTTTTCTTCACGTTTTGGTCTTCATAATACTCTTGTGATCAATTTATAAAAAATATATTCAAAACACCATTGATAATAAGCCTAGTCTGTTATTAAAAATCATAAAAAAAAGACGAAACTTTGTTTCGACCTGTTTTAATCATATAAATGGCGGTCCGGACGGGACTCGAACCCGCGACCTCCTGCGTGACAGGCAGGCATTCTAACCAACTGAACTACCGGACCATATTGCGGGGGCAGGATTTGAACCTACGACCTTCGGGTTATGAGCCCGACGAGCTACCAGACTGCTCCACCCCGCGACAATAAAAAGTATGTTTAAATTTGACCACCATATTATCTTATACCAAAATATATATTTTATGTTAAGTTTTAAAGATAATATAGCCTGGCAACGTCCTACTCTCACAGGGACGCATGTCCCAACTACCATCGGCGCTGAGAAGCTTAACTTCCGTGTTCGGTATGGGAACGGGTGT
>NZ_JBIWDU010000023.1:0-91148 GCF_044762155.1 Neobacillus sp. NPDC097160
TTTTTGCCATAGAAAAATCCCCTCCAAGTAGTAGTGTATCATCCATAAGAAATAATGGACTTTTTTACACTGTCTACCTAAAGGGGATAATATCATATGGGCAGCCTTTTTTGCTTACTTCGTTGATTGTCGCTGTTCAATTCTATGTGGAAGTACAACTATTTGCTCATCTGTTTTTTCCTTATTCATCAATTTGGTTAAGAGCCTCATGGCAACTGCACCAATATCATATAATGGCTGAACAATCGTTGTAAGCTGTGGACGCACCATAAGTGACAGCCTTGTATTGTCTGATGTGATGATTTCAAAATCATCAGGAATACTATAGCCTTTGTCCTCGGCACCATGAACAACACCCAGTGCCATTTCATCAGAACCCACTAAAATGGCAGTTGGCCTTTCAGCAGCTTCCAATAATTTATCGAAGGCTTCAATACCAGAGTCGTAGGTATAATCTCCTTCAAAGACAAGCTCTTCATTATAGCTGAGCCCGGAATCCTGAAGTGCTCGTTGATATCCTTTGAGTTTTTTCTGTGCATTTTTTGGCTCATGAAGCGGACCAACAACGAAGGCAATATGTTTATGGCCTTTGTTAATGAATTCCATAATAGAATCATAAACGGCTGCTTCGTAATCAATATTGACTGAAGGAATTGCATTGGACTCTTCGATTGAACCAGCCAATACGATAGGCACCGGTGATTTTTCAAATTCCTCTACATGATCAGGGGTAATATTTCCTCCCATAAACACAAGGCCATCCACTTGTTTACCGAGCATGGTATTCAGCAAATGTAATTCCTTATCTTTGTTTTGGTCAGAATTGCTTAAAATGATATTGTATTTATACATAGTTGCAATATCTTCAATACCGCGCGCTAATTCAGCAAAGAAGATATTGGAGATATCGGGAATGATGACACCGACAGTTGTTGTTTTTTTACTAGCCAATCCTCTTGCCACTGCATTTGGACGATAGCCGAGTCTTTCAATAACCTCTAACACTTTTTTGCGGGTTACTGGTTTTACATTTGGATTTCCATTGACTACACGGGAAACGGTTGCCATTGATACATTGGCTTCCCTTGCCACATCATAAATAGTAATATTCACGAATAACACTCTCCTAAAACGTACATTGTTTTCATTATTTTACAACAACATAAGTAAACTTAGTCATTTTTGTTAATGTATGTGAGAACATAAACAATCTTAATGATGTTTTAATGATACGACAAGAATAGTAAAGCCGCAATTGCATTTGTCAATATTTTTTTATAAACTTCCCTTTTTCATAAAAAAACCTTCTGCATTGGGGATACAGAAGGTTTTTTTAGTGGTATTGTGAAATTAAAGCTTAACAAAGTTTGATGCAAGTAATTCAGTATAGAATTTGTCAAACTGGTTGAGGTCCATTTGTTGTTGCGCATCTGAAAGGGCTACTGCCGGATCTGGATGAACTTCAGCCATAACTCCATCAGCGCCGATGGCAATTGCAGCCTTTGCACATGGGAGTAGCAGATCTCTTCTGCCTGTAGAGTGTGTAACATCTACCATAACTGGTAAATGTGTTTCTTGTTTTAAAATTGGAACTGCTGAAATATCAAGCGTATTTCTTGTTGCACGTTCATATGTTCTAATTCCGCGTTCACAAAGAATAATTTGTCCGTTACCTTGTGCCATAATATACTCCGCAGCATTGATAAATTCCTCTATCGTAGCGGAAATCCCTCTTTTTAACAAGACTGGCTTATTGACGGCACCGGCAGCTTTTAACAATTCAAAGTTCTGCATGTTTCGGGCACCAATTTGAATAACGTCAATATAATCGATGGCCATTTCAATATCGGCCGGGTTTACAATCTCACTGATGACCGCCATATCGAATTCATCTGCCACACGTTTTAAAATCTTCAGACCCTCTACCCCTAAACCTTGGAAATCATATGGTGAAGTCCTTGGTTTATAGGCACCACCACGAAGGAGCTTTAATCCTTTTTCCTTCATCGCTTTTGCAACTGTTGCTACTTGTTCATATGACTCTACTGCACAAGGGCCAAACACGAAATGCTGCTTTCCATCTCCAATATTTTCACCTTTTAAGGTCACAATTGTATTTTCAGGCTTCTTCTTTCTGGAGACAAGCAATGCCTTTTCATGGTCATCCTTTTGCAAATCTAATCCTGCTTTAAAAATTTCTTTAAAAAGATGGTCAATTGTTGAATTTTCAAATGGCCCATCGTTATGCTCTTTAATCAGTTCAAGCATTTTTCTTTCACGGACCGGGTCGTAACGATACACTCCTTGATTCCCTTTAACTCGTCCAATCTCTTGAACAAGCTCAGCTCTCTCATTAATAACCCTCAACAATTCCAAGTTAAGTTCATCCACACGCGTCCTCAATTGTTCCAATTCATTTTCGCTCATTATTTGTCCCCGTCCTTCCTTTTGCAATCATTTTTCACCCGATTACCTAGATGTATTTTCTGGCATACCTAGATGATTTACAAGCTTAAAGTCTAAAATTTTAAATTTTTTAATAATTAGGCTTTATTATAGCTGAAATGATTTCCTTTGTCACCTACTTTTTCTTTATTAATTAAACGCTTTTAAGCACTAAAGCAAATTAATGTATTGTAGAGTATAATATGTTATTTATCAAACGACGTGTCCATTTATAAAAAATTTTTTTATATAAGGAAGAGGATGAAGCTATCATCCTCTTTCTCACTTATTGATTTTCATTGCTGGCACTTGCCAGTGATCGATTGGTAATTTTCCAGTGGGAGGCATTCCATGATACTTCTCCGTTTGAAATAAGAATGGCTTGTGGTGATTCGTGCTTAATCTGAAATCTTTCCGCTACTTCGTTTGATAACGGTCGTGAATCCTGAACAGCTAAATAATAGGTTGGAACATTCTGACTTTCATTAGCAAACTTTTCATATTCCTTATAGGCAGCATGGCTGATTGGACATGTTAAACTATGCTTCAAAAGATAAAATTTGCTTTCATTTGTGATTAATTGATCAAATTGTTCAATGGATTCAATTTTAGTAAGCATTTTCATTCCTCCAAAAATAATAAACGGTGAAGTAATTTTAACACTTCACCGTTTTTATCACAAATAATTAAATTTTAACCTTGCTTTCTTCCTCATCAAAAGCCTTTTGAGCCTCCTCTAATTTTTTTCTTACTTCACTGCTGTCCAACGATTTTAGTTTAATCGATTTTTTAGCAGTTTGGTTTACGTTTGGAGTTTGAAGCGGAATATAGGTCGATTCGGTATCTTCCACCATTTCATCTGAAGTTCCTGCTTTTCCTTTTACCTTATTTAATAGTTCTGTGGATTGCTGGACAAATCCCTGTGAAATGGAGGATGTTTTAGACCTGAATTCATTGCTTTTATTCATAACATTTTCCCGCAATTGACAGGATTTATCCATAATCGAACCTGCTTGATTACTTAATGTAATACGGAGCTCTTTTCCAGACTTCGGAGCCAAAAAGAGTGCCGCAGCGGCTCCTACCACCCCGCCGATTAGCGCACCTAGTAAAAAACTATTAGAGGACTCCTCATTGCGGCTTTGATTCGTTTCCCTTGATTCATATTCTCTACTGGACATGTTTAGTACCTCCCTTTTTAATGTGATCTTACTCTTTGTCTCTCATTTGAGCCTGCTTCATTTTTAGACTGCTTTCTTGCCTGCCACTTATCCTTTAATTCAAGGATAATATTACTCCATTGGACAATTTGTGAGATTTTCTCTTTACTCTCTTCTACCTGCTGATCAACTGAATTCGTTATGTTTTTTAGTGTTCCATTAAATTGGGAAACCGTTGTTCCTACATCCTTGACAGCTTCCACCACACTATTTAGACTTTCCGATTTTTGCTGAATATCCTCGGCAAGAGCATTTGTTTTTTGTAAAAGTAACGTGGTTTCAGTTGTCACGCCGTCCAATTGTTTTTCTAAACCAGTCAACGTTTTCGAAACGCTCGTAAGTGTTACTTGAAGTGATTTAAGCGTTGTCGATAAGTAGATGACTAGCACAAAAAACGCAATTGCTATCAAGGCTACGCTTAAGTATAAAATAATTTGCATTGTGCACCCCCAAGTTAATTCTATCATTATGTATTACCCATCCAATAAGGATGTAAACCTCGCTCATTATCTTATACTACTTCCCCATTTTTGTCTTGTTTTCCTGCCAATTGTTGAAAAATTTTACCGTTATTGCTCCTTGTATTTTCTACTTTCCCGCCTCATTCGGGTACAATAGAAATGGTTGTTATTTATTTTGATGGAGGCGTTTGTGTTGAAAGATCCTCGTATTGAAAAACTAGCTAAAAATTTAATTAATTATTCGGTACAACTCCAAAATGGAGAAAAGGTGTTAATTGAAAACTTTGGACTGCAGAGGGAGCTTGTTACTGCCCTTGTTAAAGAGGCTTACTCCGCAGGCGGCTACCCTTTTGTTCTGCTAAAAGATCACCAAGTTGACCGCTCAATGCTATTAGGTGCACAGGAAGAGCAATTTAACATGATGGCAGAATTCGAAGCAAATGTGATGAGTAAAATGGATGCCTACATAGGCCTCCGCGCAGGTGATAATATCAATGAGCACGCTGATGTCCCGGATGAAAAAATGAAAATCCACGGGAACACGATTGGTAAAAAGGTTCATCGTGATATCCGCGTACCGAAAACCAAATGGGTTGTGCTAAGATACCCAACAACATCCATGGCGCAATTAGCAAAAATGAGTACAGAAGCATTCGAAAACTTTTATTTTGATGTTTGTAATTTAGACTATGGTAAAATGGATCAAGCCATGGATAGTCTTAAGGAACTAATGGACAGGACAGACAAAGTCCGCATCACCGGCCCTGGAACAGACCTTAGCTTCTCGATTAAGGATATTCCGGCTATCAAGTGTGCAGGACGATTAAATATTCCTGACGGGGAAGTTTACACCGCTCCTGTTCGTGATTCCGTTAATGGAGTTATCACCTATAACACTCCGTCCCCTTACCAAGGTTTTACGTTTGAAAATGTGAAGCTTACGTTTAAAGATGGAAAGATTGTCGAAGCTGAGTCCAATGATTCAAGCCGTATCAATAAAATCTTTGATACTGATGAAGGGGCACGTTACGTTGGGGAATTCGCAATTGGGGTTAATCCATTTATTCTGAATCCAATGCAGGACATTTTATTTGATGAAAAGATTTGCGGAAGTTTCCACTTCACTCCTGGTCAATGCTATGATGATGCCTTTAATGGAAACCATTCCAATATCCATTGGGATATGGTGAACATTCAGCGTCCGGAATACGGCGGCGGAGAAATGTATTTTGATGATGTATTAATCCGCAAAGATGGTTTGTTCGTTTTACCAGAATTAGAAGTATTAAACCCGGAAAATCTAAAGTAATGTAAAAGGATGCCAGCTTAATGCCGGCATCCTTTTTTTATAATAGTTGTTTTTCATACGATTCCTGGAATTTTTGAATGTCTCCGGCGCCCATAAAAATAATGACACTGTTGATATATTCGTTTAACACAGATGTATTTTCTTCAGAAATAATTTCAGCCCCATCAATTTTATCCTGTAAGTCTTTGATTGTCAGCTTACCGTGGTTTTCCCTGGCTGATCCAAAAATTTCACACAAATAGGTTTTATCTGCGTGCCGTAAGCTTTCAGCGAAATCCTCTAAAAATGCTTGCGTACGTGTAAAGGTATGCGGCTGGAATACCGCAACAATCTTCCGGTCAGGATATTTCTGCTTGGCCGCCTCGATGGTTGCTTTAATTTCTGTCGGATGATGGGCATAATCATCAATTAAAATTTGTGAATTGAAGCTCTTTTCAGAAAATCTTCTTTTTACACCTTGGAACGTTTGCAAATGTTCCTTCACTACTTCAACATCAATTTCTTCATAATGGCATAACCCAATGACCGCCAATGCATTTAACACACTATGGTCGCCGAAGGTTGGAATAGAAAAGGTGTTATAAAAGGTATTGCGAATAAAGACATCAAAGCTCGTTCCGTGAGTCGTTTTCACTAGGTTTTTAGCCTGATAATCATTTTCCTCGCCAAACCCATAAAACAAAACCGGAACCTTTGCCTGAATTTTTTGCAGCTGTTCGTCATCCCCATAGGCAAATATTCCTTTTTTCACCTGGACAGACATCTCCTGAAAGGCGGAAAATACGTCATCAATATTGGCAAAATAATCGGGATGATCAAAATCGATATTTGTCATGATGGCATAGTCCGGAAAATACGATAAGAAGTGTCTTCTGTATTCACAGGCTTCAAATACAAAATACTCCGCACCTTCTTCTCCTTTACCTGTTCCGTCACCAATTAAATAGGATGTAGGTTTTGCCCCTGCTATTGTATGTGCAAGCAAGCCTGTTGTGGATGTTTTTCCATGTGCACCTGTTATCGCTATGCTTGTAAAGTTTTGCATAAAATCGCCTAAAAAGCGATGGTAACGTACTATAGGGAGTCCGAGCTTCATAGCCTCTTGAATTTCATCATGGGAATCAGGAAACGCATTTCCTGCAATAATGGTCAATCCTGGCTTTATATTTTCCTTTTGGAAGGGAAGGATCGTGATCCCTGATTTCTCCAGGTCATCCTGAGTAAAAAAATGTTTATCGACATCGGAGCCTTGCACCTGAAATTTCATATCGTGCAGAACTTGTGCGAGTGCACTCATTCCAGACCCCTTAATACCTACAAAATGGTAAATAGTCATAGAAGAACCTCCAACCAAACGTAATACTGTAAAACAGTATATGACATCTGTCTGTATTTGCTAATTGTCTTGAAAATCTTAGAAACGTTGTCTATTTATATTTCATAAAATGAAAATCATTTAATTATTATACCATTGTTTTTTCGTAAAAACTATTTCATGCCTTACAATTTACATTCGCCTTTTATGCTCACGTTTATTCTTTGTCCTTCATTTCAAAGAACACAAGGGTTTACGAAAGTGGATTATTCTTGAATTGCTTCTAAATCGGCTTCCGTTATTAAAACGTCACGGGGCTTGCTTCCATTAGCGCTTGTAATATATCCGTGTTGCTCAAGCATATCCATTAATCTCGCAGCACGGTTATAGCCAATTTTAAATCGCCTTTGTAAGCTGGAGGTGGATGCACCGCCCTGGTCAACAATAAATTCACATGCCTCATAAAAAAGTTCATCTTCATCTTCCGTTACTTGCGCCTTTTTAAGAAGTTCTTCCTGCTCAAACAAATACTCTGGCTCCCTCTGCTCTCTCACATGGGCAACGACAAAATCAATTTCTTCATCAGATACGAATGTACCTTGCAAGCGGACAGGTTTTGATGAGCCATTTTCTAAAAATAACATATCGCCGCGTCCAAGCAATTTCTCCGCGCCGCTTATATCAATAATCGTGCGTGAATCTACCTGAGAAGATACAGAAAAGGCAATCCGTGTTGGGATATTGGCTTTTATTAATCCTGTTATGACATCCACTGATGGCCTTTGGGTCGCGACAATTAAATGAATCCCACAAGCTCTAGCTTTTTGGGCAATCCGACAAACCGCTTCTTCAACATCTGCCGGTGACATCATCATCAAATCAGCTAACTCATCAATGATAATCACAATAAACGGCAGCTTATCTGAATAGCGCTTATGCTGCATCGCCAGTTCATTAAATCGATTAATGTCACGAACACCAGTATGTGCAAAAAGCTGGTAGCGCCGTTCCATTTCATCCACAGCCCATTTTAATGCCGCAGTTGCCGCTTTCACATCCGTGATCACTGGGCTGACAAGATGTGGAATTCGATTGTATGGTGCTAATTCGACCATTTTAGGATCGATGAGTAACAGTTTTAACTCTTCCGGACGGGCCTTATACAACAGACTAATCAAAATGGAGTTAATACATACACTCTTTCCTGATCCGGTGGCACCTGCTATTAATCCGTGCGGCATTTTCTTCAAGTCGGTCACAATCGGTTTTCCGGCGATATCTAGACCAAGCACCGCCGTTAGCGGTGAAGTGGTCTCGCGAAAGACGCTGCTTTCAATAATTTCGTTTATGAGGACAGGTCTAGATTTTTGATTTGGCACTTCAATCCCAATCGTATGCTTTCCAGGGATAGGAGCTTCGATTCGGATATCCCGTGCCGCCAGACTTAACTTTATATCATCGCTTAAGTTTGTTATTTTGTTTACTTTTACGCCAGGCTCCGGCTGTACCTCAAAACGGGTAACGGATGGGCCTTGTGTCACATTGACAACACTCGCCCCAACATTAAAGTTTTGTAATGTTTGGTTTAAAAGCTCTTCTTGTCCTTGTAACCAATCATGATCCCTGACCTCTGTTACTGGTGGGTTTAATAGACTCGATTTTGGGAGTACATATAAACCATCATCCTGGTTTTCTTCTTCTCTATTTGATAATGGTTCCATAACCAGAGTAACTTTTTCTACTGGCTTTTTCTCGACCGTAAGTGCTGGCTGCTGTTCCAATTCCCTTTTTCGCTTTTTTTCTTCCCATTTTTGTTTATCCTGCTTTAACATCATCACATTGAAAGGCAGACGCGAACGCTTTAGGGCAGGTGGTTCTGGTTCAGAAACAGTTGCTCCATCATTTCCATCTTGTGGGGGAAGTACTGTTTCAGGTATGGTCTCTGTTGGCGCAATGGGAGTTTCAAACTCAGGTACCGGTATATTCACCGTTTTCGCAACTGGTGTTTCTAACTCAGATTCCTGTATAATCTCTGTTTCCGCAACTGGCGTTTCTAACTCAGGTTCCGGTTCGGTCTCCGTCACCGCATCTGGAGTTTCTAACTCAGGTTCCTGTATAGTCTCTGTTTCCGCAACTGGCGTTTCTAACTCAGGTTCCGGTTCGGTCTCCGTCACCGCATCTGGAATTTCTAACTCAGGTTCCTGTATAATCTCTATTTCCGCAACTGGAGCTTCAAACTCAGGTTCCGGTTCGGTCTCCGTCACCGCATCTGGAGTTTCTAACTCAGGTTCCTGTATAGTCTCTGTTTCCGCAACTGGAGCTTCAAACTCAGGTTCCGGTTCGGTTTCTGTTGCTGCAATTTCACTCATTACCTCTTGTGCCACAACGAGATAATCCAGCTGGTTTTTTAATTCATCATTTAAAAAGTGGCTCAATTCGTGCTCTACAATTGTATCCGTCTTTTTAGGTCTGTTAAATCCAAAAACAGGCGATGGAATTTCCGTGGGATGAAAAGGCCCCCGTGCCCTTGTTGAAGGTTCGGAAATTATTTTAGGCAGTTCTTTTTTAACTAGAGGCGCTTCAGGTTTTTCAGTCTTCCTTCGTTTTTCCGGAAGACCCACTGACCTTTTTGGCAGTAAGCTTTCCTGCTTTTGCTTTTGAATGGTCTTTGGCGGACTCGATGGAAGATTACCGCCTTTAGGGTATTGATAGGCTATTCTCGTATCTAAATCCTTTAGACTTTCATTTTGACTGTGGGACAGAAGGTTATCCGGGCTATGGTTATGTATATTGTAATCTTTATATTCTTCTTCCTCATCTTTTTTAAACTTTTGAAAAAAGTCTTGGATCCAACTCAAAACTATCACTCTTTCTGCTTCATCTATCATTCTATTTTATCAGGTATTAATATTTTTTCGAGATAATTCTTTAGAATGAGTCAAATTATATGTTCCAATTGGATATATACGGTATGTTCTCATGAAAAAAGACCACTTTTTTTGTGATCTTCTTTCTGCTTCATTTCATTTATTTTTTCCTAAAATAAAAATCGGTTCTAATTCCCCAAATTCATAGTAAAATGACAAAGCCGTAATCGGCACCCTTCCGTTTGTGAAAAAGCTCATCGCCATCTGGGCAATGACATCATAGCCTCTGTCATTACGAATATCAGCAATAATTAACACATCCTGGTGTGGAACGGAAAGCACCATTTTCCCAGTGATTTGCTTCTCGATTTCATTAAGGAACCCCTTATTCAAGATCCTGCTGGCATCGTATCCATCGTTGGTATTTAGAAAATAAAAGGTATTCCCGGCAACCTGATCCTCTTTTAATGGAGTTGAAAGTGACCTTACATTAAATAAGGCAATTTCCTTAATCCTGCTTGCGTCCCATCCCTCTTTTTGCATGATCTTTGCATCAATCAACCGATAGGTTTTCCCCATGTCATAAGCATAATAAATCTTGGTTTCTGCTGTATGTTCGTCAATTAAGAATGGGATGCCTTCTTCTGCTTCAGCGGGAAAGGATGCGGAGCGAATAACAGGAAAGATTTTTTTCTCGTGGTCTGTTAACTGAATGGGATCCTCCATCGCCCGAAGGCCTTCATCGACATAATAAACAATCTCATCAATTGCCTTTTCTTTTTCTATATTCCATTTAGCGATGATTCCCGGTAATGAAACCGTAATTCCTTTGCCGACTAATTCACTTTCGATTCGGAGCTGATCTTTGTCACGGTCATAGGAAATCACTCTGTCTTTTCCAGCCAAGCGCGCCTCTAATTCACGTCGCATTTTTTTGCTATCCATTTTCATCATAAACCCACCATTTCTAGAAGTGTGTACCTTATTGTACATTAAAAAACCCCCATCTCAAAAGATAGAGGTTATGGTTCGATTATTTTAAACCGGCAATGAATGCTTCGATTTCTTCTTGTGTTTTACGGTCCTTACTTACAAAGCGGCCAAGCTCTTTTCCGTTTTCATAACCGATAAAGCTTGGAATCCCGTACACGTCCACTTGTTGACATAAATCGATAAATTGATCCCGGTCAACATGAATAAACGTAAAATCAGTAAATTTCGCTTCAATATCCGGCAACACTGGGTCGATAAAACGGCAATCCCCGCACCAATTTGCTGAAAACATAAAGATTGTTTTTGATCCGTCACGAAGTTGTTCAAATTGCTCCATTGACTCTAAGTTTTTCAAGTTCAACGCCTCCGATTGAAGATATGCTTTTTTGTTAGATTCTTCCCAAATCATAACAGTACTAAAGCTTTTCAGTCCAATGATATGCACTTAATTTTAGAATTACAACATAGCTTATGATGCCCTGCTGAAAAATTTTTGAAACAGAAAGATAAGGTTTATTCCTTTGTTTCTTTTGTATATTTTACTGAATTCGCGATTTGCATCATTGCTTTAGAATCTTCATTCATATCACTTGTTTTTATTTGTGTCGTTATTTTTGCCCCGCCAACACCGATGATCAGTTCATTTGTTTTGTTTTCATCCAGTTGTTTGATCGTTAAAAATCCAAATTTATTATCTTTTGTAAATGTTTCGTTTGTATCAAGCTTTTTGTATTGTTCAACAGTAGCATGATAAACGACATTACTTGATGTGTCTTCTTGTGGATTTATGAAAAGAATATAAGTGTCAGAGCCATTTTTTAAGATGATATTATTCGCGGATTCATCCTTTATTTCGTAACCTGCAGGTAAATAGAAATGTATTTCCCCACTCTTTTTATTTGCCTTTTTTACCTTTTCATTAAACGTTGTTTTAACGGTTTTAATGGTGGCTTTATTTTCTTCTTTAAATGATGCATCGTTACAAGCACTTAGTATCAGAATCGATAGCATGAAAATAGTAATACTTTTGAAGAATTTCAGATTTTCCGCCTCCCAGCATATGAATAAAGCCCTATCTCTATCATACCTGTCGGAATATTCAGCTGACAAGACTTTTGTCGATTGCTGGTGTCGAAAAATCAGGATTATTTTCCTAGTTGTCTGGTTTGATATGTATATTGGCCGATTAATAGCTTTGTCACATGTGTAAACATATCAACCCGATTAATCATTCCATACGTAAAAATTCCAATTGCACCCTCGTGTTTCCTTACATTTTCCATTTTGGCATATTCATCCATAACAGGACCGAGCTCGTCTCCGGCTCTTAACCTAGCTGCCACTTCTTCAGGAAGAAGGAATCTTGCCCCGCCGGCAATAATCGGTTCCATGTTAGTCGTTGCTAGGGCTCCCCAATTACAAAGCAGCAAACCGTGGCTTGTTTCATGAACACCGCCCTCAAGTCCAATCCCTATATCGCCATTGCCTTGCTTTAATGCACCAATCGCACGATTGATGGCTCCTTCGATGGTTTCTTCATCAGAAAACGGCTGTGCGTTGACACCAGATGGAATATCGATCGTAACAAACTCTGCCTCTTGATCGACAAAACTATTTTTTACTGCATTAATTTTTGCAGGATTCTTTGACCCGATGATAATTTTCATGAAAGTATCTCCTTTTTAATCAACAAAAAGGAGGCATGATAAGTGCCCCCTCACTGATTAGCTGTTGGATTTGATGGTATCGACCGTTGTTTGATCACAAGCTTTAACAAGTTTAACCAATAATTCTTTTGCTGCGGCGTAGTCATCCACATGAATAATGGAGGCATGTGTATGAATGTAACGCGAACAAATACCGATGACCGCACTTGGAACACCTTCATTAGACAGATGAACACGGCCTGCATCTGTCCCGCCTTGTGAAACGAAATATTGGTAAGGAATCTTATTTGATTCTGCTGTATCAAGAACGAACTCTCTCATCCCACGATGTGTTACCATGGAACGGTCAAGAATACGGAGTAATGTTCCTTTGCCTAATTGGCCAAATTCATTTTTATCTCCAGTCATATCATTGGCAGGACTTGCATCCATGGCAAAAAAGATATCCGGATTGATCATGTTGGCCGCCGTCTGCGCACCACGTAAGCCAACTTCCTCTTGAACTGTTGCTCCGGAATACAAAATATTTGGCAATGTTTCATCTTTTAGTTCTTGAAGTAATTCAATCGCAAGTCCACATCCGTACCGATTATCCCATGCTTTCGCTAAAATTTTCTTTGGATTCGCCATCGGAGTAAAGGGACAAATTGGCAAAATTGCTTGTCCTGGCTTAATTCCAATACGTTCAGCGTCTTCACGGTTATCTGCACCAATATCGATCAGCATATTTTTTATTTCCATTGGTTTGTTTTTCTTCGATTCATCTAAAAGATGCGGTGGAATTGAGCCAACAACACCAACGATCGGGCCGTTCTTCGTCATAACCTGAACGCGCTGGGCGAGAAGAACTTGACTCCACCAGCCGCCAAGTGTTTGAAAACGAAGCATTCCATTTTCTGTGATTGCCGTTACCATGAAGCCAACTTCATCCATATGCCCCGCGGCCATTATGGTTGGACCTTTACCATTTCCTTTTTTTACTCCAAAAATACTTCCTAGTTTATCTTGAATAATTTCATCTGAGTATTGGGATAATTGTTCTCTCATGAAATTTCTTACTAAATGCTCATTACCGGGTGCTCCCGGAAGCTCAGTTAATGTTTGAAAAAGGTTTAATGTCTGTTCGTTCATTTTTAGGCTCCTTTGGAATTTTTTGAAGTAGTATGTATCTTTTTATTTTACAGAAACTTCGCAGTTGTTACCAACAATTCATTTCGTTTTCTGTAATATTATCTTCCTCTTGGCAAATACGTTATACTGAAAAGAGAATCCTTTAAAGTAATCTTTTCCAATTTTGGAGGTGCGATTTATGAACTGGAAGTCATTTTTTCTTGGTACAACGATTGGTTTAATCGGTGGTTATGTTACAAAGGAAATCCTTAGTCAAAAAACGAATGTATCACCTGAAAAGGTCTTGGAGCATGTCAAAAGACAATTTAAACAGAATGGGCCAATCAGCGGATCATGGATCCATATGGCCGCGGAACCATATGTGAAACAACAAATTAACTATCGGGTTTATAAGGGTGGCATTTCCAAAAATAATAATGGTGCAAATGAGCAATACGAATTTATTGCGGATGCTTCGACTGGAACGATCTTGGATTTACGTCGCTTAGCAGAAGTTTCTTGAAATGATGAGATCTATCATGAAAAGCCGTATCTTAGATAAAAATGATACGGCTTTTTTAATATTAACTTTCTCTTTTAATGCTATCCACTATCTCTTTTCCATCAAGTCCCCATTTAACAGCCCGGTAATAGGCATCATGATAAAAGGTGAACCAAGCATTTCTCTTCAATCCGTATGGCAGCCATTTTTCCTTTGCCGCAATCGAATCCATTGGGTAATCATCATAGGCCATAACCCACAATACATTTTGATGGGCATGTGTAGCCATGAGGTCTGCCATGTGAATCGACATTTCGCTGCCATCTTCAATGATCAAAATCGAATGTCCATCACTATGCCCCCCGGTATGAATCATCGTGATCGCTCCTAAGTTCCACTTTTCCTCAAAAGGAACCACCTGCGATTCAATCGCTTCCCAGTTTTCTTTCCAATATGTATTTTTTGAACGAATGTTAGGATTCTGCATTTCGTCCCATTCTACTTGTGAAGTAATAATTTTCGCATTCGGGAAGGTGGGAACATATTGGTTATCCACAAGCTTTGTCAAGCCGCCGGCATGATCAAAATGCAAATGGGTCATTAACACATAATCAATGTTCTCTGTGTTCAATCCTAATTTTTCTAATGATTCTTCAATCACTGATTCCCTTGTAACACCATAATTTCTTAATTGTTTATCGGTTAATTTCCCTTTTCCAAGTCCTGATTCGACTAATAAATTTTTCCCATCCATCTTGATTAAAATTGGATCGGTTGGTAATTCAATTTGATTTTTTTCATTAGCAGGATATTTTCTTGACCATAATCCCTTTGGAACCACGCCAAACATAGCACCGCCGTCCAAATTCGTTACCCCGCCTGATAACCAGGTTAAGGAAACCTCCCCAACTTTTAATGTTTCCATTTTAATTCCTCCTTCCATTTTCTACATTTTAACATTGTGAACAAATTGGAGAAACAAAAAAAGGACAGCTCATTATAAGAACTGTCCTTAGAACTAGTTTTGGTACTTAACCTCACAGCGATAAATCCGATTTCCTTGTTCGGAAAATTTCTGCTCGTATTCAGTCATGATGTTTCCTTCATAGCCACTACTATGAAAATCAAGACTTACATATTTTAATAATAATCCGTATGCTGAAAAGCTCATGAGGGAGTATTCAAATAAACCTTGATTATCGGTTTTAAAATGAATTTCGCCGCCATCGACCATAATATCTTCATAAAGCTTTAAAAAATCTTTATACGTTAATCTTCTTTTTTCATGCCGGACTTTTGGCCACGGATCAGAAAAGTTCAAATAAACGCGGCTCACATCATTTTTTGTAAAATATTTTGCTAAATCAGCTGCATTCACGTTTAAAAGCTTGAGATTCGGTAAATCCGCTTCAATTAAACGATCCAATGCAGCCACGATGACGCTGTCATATAATTCAATCCCCATATAATTAATGTCGGGATTTGCTTTAGCCATTTCAGTGATAAATTGACCTTTTCCTGTACCGACTTCGATATGAAGCGGTTGATCTTTTTCAAAAACCTCATTCCATTTCCCTTTGCTTAATTCGGGATTTGCTACAATATATTGTGGATGCTGCTCTATTTTCTCCTTCGCCCAAGGCTTATGTCTAAGTCTCAATTGTGACACTCCTAATAAAAAATTATCATTCAAAACATATCATGCTGTCTTTTTACTTGCAAGAAAAATCAAATGGAAATTAAGGTCGCGCATAAACAGAAAAAGAATTCACAACCTAACTGTGAATTCCTTTTTAAATTTCCACTTGAAAGGATGTGCTTTTATGCCATTAAGTCACGGTGACCAAGTTACATTATTAAAAGATATCCTAAACAATCATCAAACAGATTGCTGTGGATCCGTAGCCGAATGTGAACAGCTGGAACGCTTAGTGAAGTCCCTAATGGTCAACACACAAGTTGATCAGAATGTTAAAAACATCCTGCAGGAGGTATATCAATACGGCCAGCATGGTGCACAAACGGCTGATTTAGATCAGCATATTTTATCCAACCAAGAAAACTTATCCCAGTGGGTAAGCGATATTGGACAATTTTCATAGAAAAGCGCAAGCGCCTTGTCCAGGGGCGTGAGTCTAGACGAGCAGGCTAGAAGGTTGCTCTTTAACCTTCTTGACTGATTGGCTTATGACCCAGAGCTCCTAGGCGCTGAAGCTGGACAATAACTAGAGGATTTCGTTGATAAACTTAATCCACCTATTCATTTCTTCTAGACGGTTTTTATTTTTATACCACTGAATGGAAGAAAGCGTTTGAATGGTCACATACCATTTCATTCTCAGCTTCAGATGATCTGTTAACTCTTTACCGTACATGCTTAGCCATTCCTGCCAGTTTTCTTCAGGAATGTACCAATAGAGGAGCAATCCTAAGTCAATGGCAGGGTCGGCAATCATCGCCCCGTCCCAATCAATCAAGTACAACTGGTTGTCTTCTGCAAGCAGCCAGTTGTTATGGTTGACATCACCATGACAAACTACTTTTTCATCACAATAAACATTCAATGCTTCCTGCTTTAAAAAGCCCATCGCGTTTTGTGCTTCTGGTAAAGAAAGCACCTGTTCATCCAACTCATTTACCACCGATTGTAAAATGGGCTCCGGATGTATGGGTGAACTCTCTATCCGGCTTAACATTCCAAGCATTGGCTCCGAACAATGAATTTTCTTAAGCAATCTGGCAACATCCTCTTGGTTCATTTCTGTCGGCGTTAATTCTCGGCCAGGAAGCCATTGCTGGGCTGTAATTACATCTCCATTTTCCAGTCGTTTTGTCCATACAAGCTTTGGGACGATGCCTTCTGCTGATAGTACAGCAAGGAATGGAGAGGAGTTCCGCTTTAAAAAAAGCCTTTGATCTTCAAATTCCGCATAAAAGGCTTCTCCTGTTTTGCCTCCAGCAGGGGTAATTTCCCACTCTTGTCCTAGTAAATGTTCCAAAATTGCTCACCTTCAATTTATGCCGTTCTAATGGGCTTAATCCCCAAGATTCAGAGGTAAAACCTGTGAACCGGAAGGTTTAATTAACCACAATTATATCAGTAGCTTTTTTTTGAATAAAAAAAAGCTATTGAAACCATTGCACACAATAGCCATCTTAATAAATTTTATCTCCAATAACCTTTTTTCGTCAAGTCATCTTGAAAAACTATTTTTTTAGCAAAATATTTAGAGAAATAGGATCCATCATGTTTTCTCCTCCCTGCATGACTCCTTTGGAAGAAATTCCCGCATGCTCATGATTAGCTAAAACGGTCCAATCTCCATCAGGAAGGGTAACGAGCTGTCTCTTATTAGATGGATTTATCATGAAAATGACTTCCTCATGATTCATTTTGAATAGGCAGCCTAAAGTCGGAGCGGTAACTGATAATGGGTGTAAATGGGTGCGGATTTCTTCAGAAGTTCTCATTCGAAAACATGGAAATGCTTTGCGAATATGAATGAGCCCCTTGATATATTCCACATTTTCTTTAAACTGACTTTTCCGCACCCAATCAAGCTGATTTATCACATCCGGGGAGCGGTAGCTATTTCCTTCTCCATATTTGGTACGGAAAAATTCCTGCCCGCTGTGGAGAAAGGGTATTCCCTGCGATATTAGAACAATACCTGTTGCAAGGCGATGGTATTTCATTTGTATCGAAGCATCCGCATCAGGGAAGCAGGCTTGAAGCTTATCCCACAATGTATGATTGTCATGACATTCCACATAATTCACGGATTGATATGGTTGATTAAAAAGCTTGGTTCCTTTCTTTGTCAAACCAATACTGCCGGATATGACCTCAATAGCAGCATCCAAGATATGCTCATTTCCTAAGGCATAGCCTTTATCAAACAAATTAAAGGTACTGCCTTTAATGGAGTCACGAAATTTATCGTTAAACTGGGCGATATGCGGCATTTTCGCCTGGTTCGCAATTGTCGCCTTTTGATCCTTAGTGAGCGGTGTGTTTAGGTTCCATCCCTCACCAATGATCAGCGTGCCTTGCTTGATACGGTCGCATGCTTTTCTCACTTCGCCCATCGTTTCTACATCTAAAATTCCCATTAAATCAAAGCGAAATCCATCGATATGATATTCTTCCAACCAATAGCGAATGGAGTCAACAATATACTTTCGCACCATTTTTCGCTCCGAGGCGATGTCATTGCCAACACCGGTACCGTTTGAAGGCAAACCAATTTCGTTATGACGAAAATAATAACCTGGGACTACTTTTTCAAAAGGAGAATTTTCGCGTATAAAGACGTGATTATACACCACATCCATAATCACCCTGAGGCCTATACTGTGAATCTGATCGATTACTTTCTTCAACTCATTGATTCTAGAATACGGATTGGAGGGGTCTGAAGCATAGCTGCCCTCGGGAGCATTGAAATGGAGAGGATTGTAACCCCAGTTATAGTCTTTATTTGGATGTAATTCATCAACACCGGCAAAATCATGAAAAGGGAGGAATTCAATATGGGTAATGCCCAATTCTTTGAGATACGATAATCCGGTCAGCTCACCGTCTTTCCCTTTCGTGTTCAGCTCACCTGCACCAAGATACAGCCCCTTATTCTGGATTCCACTATTTTTATGGATGGAAAAATCTCTAATATGTGTTTCATAAATAATCGCATCTACGGGGTTTTCTATGGGAGGCAAATTCGGTCTTGGCCGGGATGTTTTTTCCGGCTTCACAATGACCCCCTGCTCTCCATTGGCTGTCACTGCTTTTACATAAGGATCAACCACCTCACGCCATTCTTGATTCACGAGGACGAGAAAACTATATTGATATAATTCTACATTACTGCTAACATTAACTGACCAAATGCCGCGATCCTCTGATCTCATCTTAATGATTTCAGAATACTCTCCCGATTTGGGGCGTAATTTTAATTTGACTCCAGTCGCAGTCGGTGCCCAAAGCTTAAATCGTGTTTGATTAGCAATAAAGGTTACACCGAGGTCATTGCCATCATAAAAGAATTTTTCATCAAATAAATCAGTTCTAATCACGGCACCGATTTGCAGATCAGTTATCCCGCCATGCTCGTCAAGAATCCAATATTGCTTTCCGAATAAAAATTCCCCTTCAAACTGGCAAACATATTTATGATTATGTTCAATTTCTGTCTTCTCCAAAATATGCAGAGGTGTCTTCACAGCATCAGTTGTCATATAGAAAGTGGATGACATGCCATGATGATAGGAATGAGGTAGAAGAATCGTAATGATATTCATCTCATCTAAGTAGGCAAAAAACTTCCTGTCAGCAGAAATCATTCGAATCCCTCTCCTTCATATCAATTTTTTCCTTCCCGCGTCTTCTAGATAACACCCCAACGGCTTTCCCTTGAAGGTGGATTGATAGTGGTGTAGATCCAATATGCTCCCCGTCTGCGTGAACATATAATGATTCCGGCGATTGAATCAATATAACTTTTCCTTTAAAGGTTTTTACTTCCTTAAAGTGAATATGCTTTCCCCAAAAAACACTGATAAAGACGAGGAGCAGCTTCAGCCGTGATAATTGATGCACAACGGTTATATCAAAAAGCCCATCATCCGGCTCAGCACTCGGTGCAATCTTCATCCCGCCGCCATAATAGGGCTGGTTGGAAACGGTAACAAACCATGTTTGTTCAAATATATGCTTATTCCCGTCAATTGATAAATCAATTGTTGCTGTTTTATAAGTAAATATCTTTTTTAAAAGAAAAAAAACATAAACTAGCCTGCCTAGTGAAAACTTATTTAACAACGCCTTCATCCGCGATTGGTTAACCTCATAGGAAATGATCGCATCAAATCCGGCGCCCATATTATTAATAAAGAAGTGTTTCGCACCATCATCCATTGTCACTTTTCCAATATCAATCGGCAATGGCTCCTGCTTCATCAGGCGGAGAATCACTTTTAACGCTTCCACCGGATCCGACGGAATATGAAATCCTCTTGAAAAATCGTTCCCGGAGCCGCCGGGAATAAATCCAAGAGTAGTATTTTTATCATTGACGATTCCATTCATCACATCGTGCATCGTTCCGTCGCCGCCAACAGCAATAATAAGCTTTTGCTCCTTGTTCTTCGTAACAACTTGGCTGGCAATTTTTTTAGCATGTCCTGGATATTCGGTAAAAAATGCGAGATAGGGTATTTGTTCAATCTTTAGTTGTCGTTCAATTTGTTCCCATATTTTAAGGCAGTAGCCATTTCTTGCTTTTGGATTGACAATAAAGTAAATAGTCTTCATAAAACCAACCTTTTATGTTTGTAATGGAAATAGTGTAATCGCCTCATATTTAGGTGTTTGCTGTAGATGTGTTTGATATAAAGCGACATCATGTGCTTGGAATGGAAGAGGTTCTGGCTGCAGCTTATTCCAAACCTCTAACAGCTCCATTTGAAAGGAGTGGGCCCCGTTCCATTTTCTTGCTAGTGTAATATGGGGGCGAAATGGTCTTGTTTCCAGTTGAAAACCCGACTTATCACACGCTGAAAATACCTTTTTTCTTATGGCCCTAAGCTCAGTGCTTTCCTCCGTATCCGCCCAAAATACACGCGGTGATTCTTTCTGACCAAAAATTCCCAGTTTGTTAATTTTCAATGTAAATGCCTCGGCACCTCTTAAGACTTCTTTTATGTTGTTTTCTGCCACGGCTAGTTTTTCAGGAGCGGCCGCCCCGAGGAAAGCTAGGGTAATATGCAGGTCTTGATGATGTACCCAGCGGCTAAAAGGGAGGTCAATCTTTATTTTTTCAATATGGGCTTTCATGATTACTTTCGTTTCTTCAGGAATTCTTACGGCAAAGAAAAAATGTGTTCGTTGTTCCATTGTATTTCAGTCCTTTAATTAATTTTAGTCTATTTTCCCCCAATTGTATCCATTGGCAAACGGATAATTTTGCGAGAAAAGTAAAAGACGTGCTTAAATATTGAAAGCACGTCTTTTGTTATTTATTCCGTTTTTGCTAATTCATAAATGGCCTGTGCGTAAATAGCTGTTGCCTTTACTAAATCTTCGATGTACATATACTCATCTTTTTGATGGGCGATATCCGGTCTTCCAGGAAATAACGGGCCAAATGCAACTCCAGCTTTTAGAGAACGAGCATAAGTACCGCCGCCAATTGCAATTAACTCCGCTTTTTCCCCTGTTTGCTCTTCATATACCTTTTTCAAGGTTTGAATCAGGAATTCCTGTTCATCCACATGATGCGGTTTTGAGTCAGAAAAGTTTTCAATTACGAAGCCTTCATTTAATAAAAGAGCATCTAGTTTTGCTTTTGTCTCTTCCATTTTGTTTGTGACAGGGTATCTGCATGTCATCCCAATTCTGCCACCGGATTCAAGTGTAAAGCTTAGCTTTCCGGGATTAATCGTTAATTCTCCGGAAATCTCGTCCGAATAGGCTACCCCAAGGTTTACACCTCTCGAATCGTCAAAGAAGTAGCGAGAAACAAATTGGAAATATTGAGCAGCATTCCCATCCAATGCTTGCTTAGATAGAAACTCCGCTAAAAATAAACCGGCATTCTTCCCATTTCTTGGTTCCATGCCATGGGCAGACACGCCAATTACTTCTAAAATTACTTCTTCGTTTTGGACATGGTAATTATATTCCATCTCAACTTGCTTCATGAAAGCGATGAATTGTTGAGCCACTTCCTCTTGCTGTTCCTTTACACGGAGCATTGCTTTTGCATGATCCGGAACCATGTTATATCTTTTTCCAGAGACAAAACTAACAACCTCAATGTTTGCCTCCGCTCCACTCTCCGCAGATTCTTTCTGCACCATATCAAAATCGGCAATTCCTTTTTCTGCATTTATAATTGGGAAATCAGCATCAGGGGCGAACCCTAATGTCGGCATTTCTTCGTGCTTAAAATAATGCTCCACACAGCGCCAATTGCTTTCTTCGTCGGTGCCAATGATCATCCGAACACGCTTTTTAAGCGGCAGACCAAGTTCTTTGACAATTTTCATCGCATAATACGCCGCCATTGTCGGACCCTTATCATCTAACGCACCGCGGGCATAAATTTTCCCATCACGAATTTCCGCTCCGAACGGGTCACTTGTCCAGCCATCCCCTTCCGGCACGACATCCACATGGCACAGGATTCCTAATAGTTCGTTTCCTTCGCCAAACTCGAGGTGCCCGGCAAGATTGCCAACATTTTTCGGAATGAATCCATCCTTTTCACCTAGATTTAGCATGAAATCAAGTGCTTCCTTCACTCCTTGCCCTAGCGGCGCCTCAGCTGATGTATACTCCTCATCTAAAAGACTTTTAATATGTAGTAATCCTTGTGTGTCCTTAAGGAAGGAATCTTTTCTTTTTTCAACTTCACTCATCCAATCAATATTAGTCATTGAGCGAAACCTCCTATATCTTTATGTCTTCTTTAACAATATCATTTCTGCAATTATGTTAGCAATTTTGCATTGGGATCTAAAGTTAAAATATTTTTACTAAAAATTCAAATAATTTATCATAAACCAAACACCCTATCCCATAACCTATAGTAAGAGAATGATAAAGGAGGCCATAATCCGAACAATTCACGGAAAATAGGAAGATTATTTTGTAAACTTTGCTATAGTGGTAGAAATTTTCAGAAATTGTGGGTACAATAAGGTTAGATGTATGACATCTAAGTACTCACTTCACTCTTCCATAAAAAAGGAGATGGCTGCGCGGAAAAGAAACTACATATTCTTGAAGAGTATTCTTCATACAGGCTGTCGGTAGAGGGATTAAGCCATAGGTTTGAAAAAAGGATAGGGAGTGGTTCTTTGAAGCCTTCAACTAACCGGATGTTAAACCGCATCAAATGTATCTACATGTTTATTCGTAATAACGGCACTGTCACGACGCAAGAACTTGTAGAGGAATTTGGTATCACTCCTCGCACCATACAACGAGATTTAAATGTCTTAGCCTATAATGACTTGGTCATAAGCCCAAGCCGCGGAAAATGGACGACAACACAAAAGAAAGTGAAGATGTCATCTTAACACAAAAATAGTAGAGACTTACACATAGAAAAGCACGCGATGGTTGATCACGCGTGCTTTTTATCTGTCAAAAAATCACCGCTTCTCTTGTATTGGAGTAAAATTAGTGATTTGGTTAAATTCTTGTTCGGTTAAGATTCCAAGTTTTTTAAAAACATACGTATACATTAAAATCCTCCGCTGCATTCGAGGGGTTACGATCATGAAAATCATCTCCTCTTTTAAAACAGTTTATTCACCACCCCCAATAAAGTTTCCTTTAGGCAAAAAAATATTTCCAGCGTTCAGAACCTACTACCCTAATTGACAGTATGTAAAAATATGATATATTAGAATAAAAAATACTTTAGTGCTTAAAAGCGTCTAAGTAAGAGAGAAAAGGGGGTAGATACATCATGGAGAATAATCATCAAGACTTAAAAAAGGGGCTATTGCCGCGGCATGTTCAGTTCATTGCTTTAGCAGGTATGATTGGAACGGGAATCTTTAAAGGGAGCTCCGACACGTTAACTATTGCAGGACCTAGTGTCGTGGTTGCCTATTTAATTGGCGGGCTTTTGCTATTTATTATTATGGCAGCATTAGGAGAATTGGCGCTAGCCTTTCCCAATATGAATGTACAACATCTAGTAAATAAAGCTTTTGGCTTCCAGGTATCTTTTCTTGTTGGATGGCTTTACTGGATCAATTGGATTATTGTAACCGTCGTTGAATTATTAGCAGCGGGAAGTTTTCTGCAATACTGGTTTCCTACGATCCCATTATGGCTTTTAAGTTTTCTTTGTGCAGTTGTTATTGTAGGAATCAATTTATTTCAAGTGAAATATTACGGAGAGCTTGAGTTTTGGTTTGCCGGCATTAAGATTATTGCCTTGGTTGCTTTTATCCTTTTAGGCTGCTCCCTGCTTTTTGGTTTGATTCCGAGCGGTATTGAGGATCCATTCTCAAATTATACTGCACATGGCGGATTTTTCCCGCATGGATTGGGTGGTACCTTCAGTGCCTTTTTAGTTGTGATGTTCTCCTATGGAGGCGCGGAACTAATCGGGGTAGCAGTAACCGAAACAAAAGATGCGGAACGCGTTTTGCCCAAAATCATTAAAGGTGCCGTTTGGCGCGTCATTATTTTTTATATTTTTCCAATCCTTATCATCTGCGGTCTTATACCCTGGGACAAAGTCGGCAGTGCAGACAGTCCCTTCGTACAGGTGTTCAGCAGTACCGGGTTACCTGGAGCAGCACATATTATGAACTTTGTTCTATTGACAGCAGTGCTTTCGGCTGCAAATTCAGGAATTTATGCCACATCAAGAACATTATTTTCAATGGCACAAAGTGGTGTAGCACCAAAGGGGCTAGCCAAAGTATCAAGTAAGGGGATTCCTTTAACAGGGATTATGATTACGAGTGTCTGTATCGTAGCAGGTGTTTACTTAGCCTATCTAACTCCAAGCCAGGTCATTAGCTACCTCATGACAATCCCAGGTTTTACGGTCATGATCATTTGGATCAGCATTTGTGCAGCCCAGTTAAAACTGCGGCCACTCTACAAAAATCAACCTGCTTTTAAGGTAAGATGGTTCCCATATACAACCATTTTTGCGATTGTTTCCTTGAGCGTGATTTTTATTGGATTTTTGTTAAATCCAACTAATATCATTGGTTCATCCGTTTGCATTGTAACAATTGGAATTCTTATCATTCTCTCTTTTATTAATCGGAAAACGAGTGTTAGTGAAATTACTGTTTAAAAGGCCGGCGTTTTTGCTGGCCTTTTTCTATTAACATTTCACTCGATTTTTTACTGTTGACTTGTCAATTATATATTCGTAATTTTTTGAAGGCTGATGATAGACTCGATTTTTGAAATTACCTGTGTAAGGCAAATTCATTGATTTTAGTATCTTAACTCAAATATGGATAGAGTCAATATGAAGGAACCGGCAAAGTTTTGCATTGGTTATGGAGGGTTTTATTAATAAAAAATAGTCCCTGATGGCTTGAAAATGTGCTGTTTTGGAAATTGCTTTACACTTTGAACAACACCAGTTTCCCTTTTTATAAACCATTGGAATTGTATTACTTTCTGGGCATTGGACACCTGTAATGATATCTTTTGGAGTTAAATTGAATGCTTTGAGGATATCTGGGTTATCTGGCGTGTGGTTGGTTAGAAGGAGACGTTTTATCTTTTTTAACTCTTTTTTGTCTATTTTGTCGGTTCCAACCCTATCCAGTGCGCCTTTCTAAACAGTTGAAAAGCCAGGCGGGCAGCCTGGCTAAGGTAACTTTTCAATAAGTATAATGGTTTTGTGTCGATCATTCCCTTGATAGCACCCTTTTAAATTACCTTTTTAGGGCAATTTCCCCGGTACTCGTCACTTTTTATGATTTACTCGTCTGAATGGCGGATTTACTCGTCGACTTTTCCATTTTACTCGTCGGTTTTATCGCTTTACTCGTCACAATTCCCGTTTTACTCGCCAACCCATCCAGCATACCTTCTAAACAGCCAAAAAGCCAGGCGAGAAGCCTGGCTCAGGTAACTTTATACATCCTTCTCGTCTGACTCCACAAACAATTTCAGTGCGGTCAGTTTATTTTCCCAAAATAGTTCAAAATACTGGAGCCAATCTTTTAATTCAACTAGAGGTTCCGGCTCTAGCTTGTACCGTGTTTCTCTGCCGACTTTTCGTTCCTTTACCAGTCCAGCATCTGCTAAAACCCTTAGGTGTTTGGATACGGCCGTTCTGCTCATTGGAAAGTGTCCACTAATCACCGTGACAGGCATCTCTTCTTTACTAAGTAGTTTCAACAACTTTCGTCTGGTTGGATCAGCGATGGCTTGAAAGACATCATGCTTTGCTGATGATGCAGCCATTTACGCCTCAACATATGCTTGCAATTTTTGCACAAGACCTGCCCAACCTTGGTTCATGTTGTCGCGAATTGGCGTATGTGGCGCACCAAATTCCGTAACTTTTCCAGAATCCCAACCGCCATGAATGAGGGTAAATTCTGTTTTTCCTTCAACTTCTTTTAATTCAAACGTAAGTGTCCAATCTTTTCCCCAATTAAATGATAAGCTGTTAGGCGGGTCGACTTTTGTTACCTTACATGGAGACATCCCGAATTGGCCGGCATTTAGATGAAATTCATGACCTTCAACTGGCTCCATATCATTTGGCATAAACCAAGCCGCTAACCCTTCTGAGGTGGCCACAGCGTTCCATACTTTCGTAATTGGTGCATTGTAAACCAGGGTGTATCTAATATCCGGTAATGTTTGTGTTTGATTTTCCATTATGAATGCTCCTCTATTTTTACAATTATGAAACCAATTGGTTTCCATTCAAAATAATATAACACCTTTTGGTTTCATGTCAAGCATAAAAAGGTGACTCTACATAAGTAAAGTCAGCCTAATCTGATTATTTCATTCATTGACCGCTAGACAGCAGTGCGCGGGCAATCCCGATAAAGTACTCGGACTCACGGATGATGTGATTAAGAACAACTTTAGCAGTATGATTGCTGCTGACCGCTTGGCTATGTGTTTTAATTTGCTCACATAGTTGAATAAACGATTCACTCTGCTCCAAGCAAAAGGATACTAGTTGGAGCACCTGCTGATACAATTGATTCGATACCTCCGCACCGGACCGAATCACAGATTCAATGAAACTGACAACTTGTTTGTGTGTATCCCCGAGTGCTTGTTCCCATTTTTTCAAGGCATCGACAAATTCTGGCTCAAGGCCAGACACCAGCTCCCGAATGACAACCGTGTGTTCCTCTTCTTGGTGCTTCCAAAATTCTGCTTCATCTAAAATGCGCAGCGGCATTTGCGGCCCATAGTAAAATTGCATAGACATCCCCCCATTATCTTGTCATTTCAATCTATGGGATGGGCTATGAGAATATTCGTAATCAAAACCAATTCTTTACTACTCCCGTCAGCGCTATTCACCGCAAAACATGTTACAATTATTTAAAATTGGTAAAATTAAGAGGTAGGATTGATGTTAAACACACAATATATCAGAAGTATCAAAATGAAAAGAGATGAAATCCCTTCTTTTAAAAAATATCCCTTTAACCTGCCCAGTTTGAAGACATTAGACGAGCTTTCTTTTCATCCAAATGTAACATTTCTTGTGGGTGAAAATGGGATGGGGAAATCAACCTTGCTTGAGGCAATTGCGGTTGCCTTAGGATTCAATCCTGAAGGCGGTTCATTTAATTTTAATTTTTCAACATTTGATTCGCATTCACCGCTTGGGGATTATCTTCAAGTAATCAAAGGGATTGAAAAACCCAGGGATGGATTTTTCCTGCGGGCAGAAAGTTTTTATAATGTTGCTTCCAATATTGAGGAAATGGATCAAGAAATTTTGGGGCGGCCGATAATTGATTCCTTTGGCGGCGTTTCCTTGCATGAACAGTCACATGGTGAGGCTTTTTTTGCCACGTTCCTTCATCGGTTTGGCGGAAATGGCATTTACATTCTGGATGAGCCGGAAGCTGCCCTTTCACCACTACGTCAAATGTCAATGCTGACGAGAATTCATGACTTGATCAATGAAAATTCCCAATTTATTATCGCTACCCATTCACCGATCATCATGGCCTACCCAGATGCAAAAATCTTTGAACTCACCGAAGAAGGAATAAGTGAGAGCAAGCTTGAGGAAACAAACCATTACCGAATTATGAAACAATTTTTTGATGATAAAAATAGAATGCTGCATCATTTGCTGAATGGTTAATCATGCTCATGGAAAAAGAGCGCGAACACCCGCGCTCTTTTTATGGAACAATATTTTTCCCATAAAAAATTTCATCCATCTCAATCTTTAATCTTTCGGTGATTTCAATATGTTCATCCGGTGACAGCTTATCTTTCGTATAGCCAAACAAATAGTTATTTAAATCGAATTCGCGCAGCTTGCATTTTGTGTGGAAAATATGCTCCTGATAGACATTGACGTCAATCATATCGAATAATTCGCCGACATCTTCAGGGATGTAATTTTGAATTGAGTTGATTTCGTGGTCAATAAAAAGTTTGTGCCCTGTTTTATCCCTTGTAAAACCACGAACACGGTAATCAATCGTCATCACATCGGTCTCAAACGCTCGGATTAAATAATGAAGTGCCTTAAGCGGCGATATTTCTCCACAGGTTGAGACATCAATATCCGCCCGAAACGTGCTGATTCCTTCATCAGGATGAAATTCCGGGTATGTATGAACCGTGATATGACTCTTATCTAACTGCATCACGACCGATTCCGGAAGCGGCCCAGGGGATTCCTCAAAGGATTCTGATGGAGCATTGGCAACGGGCCCCTCTGATACCAACAAAGTCACACTCGCCCCCGCCGGTTCAAAATCCTGACTTGCTACATTTAGGACATGGGCACCAATTATATCGGAAACATGCGTCAATATTTTCTGCAATCTTTCCCCACTGTATTGTTCATCAATATAGTTTAAGTAGGCCTCCCGCTCTTGCCGCGTTCTTGTAAAACAAATGTCGTACATATTAAAGCTTAACGACTTCGTCAGATTGTTAAAGCCATGTAGCTCAATGGCCTGCTCATGTGTGAGTCTCATATTCTTCCCCCTTCATCCTTAAAACTATTTAGGTTTTATAATACCCATTGTTATACCCGGTTACTTATTTTTTCAAAAAGAATACTCTGTTTTAAAAAAATTTCCAAATCCAGTTTAAAAATAAGGCAGAGTATCGATTTTAGATACTTTGCTTTTTTATTTATCATATTTCCCGCTTTCTTGTGGAAAATAATTGAAGGTCTTCTAAATGAGGTGAAAGGATGAAAAAACAATTTTATCTTTTATTGATTTTTCTATTATGGCTGCCTAGCAGCTTGGCGAATGCGGAATCCGTTTCTGAAAATAATGTAAAGATTTCCTTTATTAGGGATGGTTTTCTCTGGACAAAAATAAATGGCAAGGAAGAAAAAATTACGAAAGAAGCAGCCAAGTATGACTATCCTCCCCATTGGTCTCATGATGGAAAATGGATTGTCTATCAAGTTGAAGCGAAAAGGAAGCTTGATCCGAGCATGGAGTTTCAGACAGAAATATGGGTGTATAATCTGGAATCGAAAAAGCACAAAAGGATTACACTGGATGGATACAACCCTAAATGGTCGCCTGTTGAGAATATCCTGGCTTTTAAAAGCGGCGGTGTCCTAAATGTCTCGAACCTTGAAAACTTTTATAATATTGCGTTAGGTGTTGGCGATTATAGCTGGTACCCGGATGGTCGCTCGTTCATCACAGCCTCTGGTGCTTCCCTTAGACCCGATGGTTGGACAAATCCAGTTCTTTTTCAAATTGGTCTTGAAAAGGACCTATCCAAAATGACCAGTCTAACCAAGAATGTAAAGAAGCTTTATACCATTCCGAGTGAAGTGAAAAAAGGAAACATTAGCGTTCTAGCACTTGATGTACAGAATTTTCAATTCTCCCCTGATGGAAAGTGGATTTCTTTCGTCGTCAGCCCAACAGCATCAGGGGCCATGGACAGTAATATGGTCTGTGTCATTTCCTCTGACGGCCAACACTTCGAAGCTATAGATGAAATAAATGGAGAATCCCCGAAAAAATGGGCGTTTCAACAAAATCGGTTAGGATATATTGCCGGTGGAGGCAGAATTGTCTTTGGATTTAAAGATAAAGATATGAAGGTAACGGATTTTCCCGCCTTTAAATCGATAAACCTAACACCGCCAAAGTTTGCGGAACTTGGCTTTACTTGGAAGGATGATCATTCCTTAGTTGTTTCAAGAGTAAAAGAAAGCGAATGGTCCAATGATGCCAAGCAGCGGCCAGACCCTTCATTATTTTTGATAAAAATTGGCGAACAAAAGCAAACTCAAATTAGCCATCCCCCTAAGGACTATGGCGATTACGACCCGATTTATCTCCCCTCTGTCAATAAATTAACATGGCAGCGGTACAAAGATTTGGTTGATTTACATAGAGACTTATGGATTGCTGATCAAAACGGGGATAATGCAAAGGTTTGGATTAAAAACACTGTTTTGTATGATTTTTATTATTAAATTATATATTATTTATAATTATTATAATTTGATATTTACTTCTAAGTAATATATGTTATAATTAAAATAGATAAGAAATTAGGAGGAATGCTAAATGACACTTGAACAAGTTCTCAACCAACAAATCGCAAACTGGAACGTATTATACACAAAATTACATCAGTTTCACTGGTATGTGAAAGGACCACACTTCTTTACCTTGCATGCAAAATTTGAAGAACTATATGAGGAAGCAGCAGCAACAATGGATGAATTTGCAGAACAATTACTCGCAAATGGCGGCAGCCCTATTTCAACATTAAAAGAGTCACTTCAACTAGCAACCATTGAGGAAACGAATGAAAAATTGACGGCAGAAGAAATGGTTCAAGCAGTTATTAATGACTTTTCTCTAGTCATTAATGAATTAAAAGCTGGGATGGAAGTGGCGGAACAAACTAACGACGAAGTGACCAGCGATATGTTCCTTGGTCTTATTGGAAAACTCGAAAAACATAATTGGATGTTGAAATCCTTCTTGCAAGCATAATTAAACACCTAAAAATGACTTGGAATTTTTTCCAAGTCATTTTTCTTTTTCCATTTATTTAATCTAAAATCCGCTCTGGTTTTGATTCTCATCATCTGTTCTTCATTCTTTGATGCACATTATTCCTTCTATTCATAGTTTATCCAAATAGGGAAACAATAGAAATACTCTATAATTGACGGTGATTGTTGATGAAAAGATGGTTTAGCATGAAAAAAGGACAAGGGAATCTTGAAGAAAAAGAGTGGGAACATATATTAGCAAAATCCAAAGATTTTAAAAAAGCCTTTTATTCCCATCCAAAAACAAATGTACGTTTTTGTCTTAGCTTTTTAAATACATTAGTTGATGAGAAAAGTGTTCAACAATTCCTTTCTTCTCTATTAGAGGGAGATTTTCATACGATTAATGATTTGAAGAAAATCGTTCCATTTGAGGATGTTCAAATCTGTGAAGACTCTTCCAAAATTGAAGAAAGGTTATGTAATGGCTATGCACTCCTGACAATTGAAACAGAGGAAAATCAATTTGGTTTGATTGCAGCCAAAAAGGAACTGATCCGTGCTGTAGCGCCTCCAGAAATAGAGGTTTCCGTTATTGGTCCGAAAGAAGCTTTTGTCGAATCAATTGAGGCAAATTTAAATTTAATCAGAAGAAGATTGCCTGTGAAAGAACTAATAGTCGAGGAATTTATAATTGGCAGTTTATCTAAAACAAGGATTGCGATCTTACATATGGAAGGAATTACGAATCAGGAGAACCTGAATACCGTTAGGCAGCGATTGCAAGATGTCGAATTTGATGCGATTACCGACAGTTCATATATTATGCAGATCATATCCGATAATTCGAATTCTCCATTTCCTCAGTTGCTGGATACAGAAAGGCCAGACAGAGTCGCAGCGGTTTTGGCTGAAGGAAAGATCGCCATTTGTGTAGACGGGTCACCGCATGTTTTGATTACACCAGCTAATTTAATAAATTTTTTCAGTGCCTTCGAAGACTATTATTTAAATTGGGCAATAGCCTCTTTTTTCAGATTACTCAGGGTTTTTGCCGTTGCGTTTTCTATCTTGGTTACCCCCCTTTATGTGGCTGTACTAACCTATCATTATGAAATTATTCCACATGATTTGTTGGGAACATTAATTTCATCAAGGAGAATCGTGCCTTTTCCACCCGTTTTGGAGGCTGTGTTTTTAGAATTGACGATTGAATTGTTACGGGAGGCGGGAGCGAGGCTGCCGACAAAGGTCGGGCAGACAATTGGTATCGTAGGCGGGATCGTCATTGGGACTGCATCGGTTGAAGCAGGCCTTACAAGCAATGTTCTTCTTATACTCATCGCGCTGGCAGCACTTGCTTCTTTTACGACACCCATCTACAAGATGGGCAATACAATTCGGTTACTTCGCTTTCCATTTTTGTTTTTTGCCCACCTATGGGGATTAGTTGGCATTGTCTTTTCTTTTTGTATTTTATTGACCCACTTAATTCGGCTTACATCCCTTGGCAGGCCTTTTTTAGAGCCATTTTATCCACCAAGAATGATAGACATGCAAGATTCTCTAATCAGGTTACCGTTCAAAGAACATGCGATGCGTCCGCAATTTTTAAGAACAAAACATCCTTACCGATATAATAGTAAAAAGCCAAGCATGAAAAAGGATATTGAGGAATGATAGGAAGTGACCAATAATGCAAGCGCAAACAATTCCCGACAGGCTGAAAATTTCCCCTTTCTTAATTTTTTTCGTGATTATGTCCATGCAAATCGGTCTCGGTGCTTTTGATTTTCAGCGCAGAATTGCCAAATATGCTGGCTATGATGCCTGGATCTCAATCTTGTTTGCAGGCGCATGCCTTCATATTATTATATGGATGATTTATAAAATTACCGAAACTGTTAATGGAGATTTGGTAACAGCCCATATCTATGTTGCGGGGAATTTTTTCGGAAAGCTACTAAGTTTTCCCGTTATCGTCTATTTCCTCATGCATTCTTTGGCTACTTTGCGTACGTACATAGAAATCATTCAGAGTTGGATGTTTCCGGAATTGAGCCTATTCTGGTTCACCCTCTCTTTTATGCTGCTTTGTATGTATATTGTCTTTGGAGGATTGCGGACAATCGTTGGAATTGCTTACTTCAGCTTAGTCTTACCGGCATACTTATTGTTAAGTTTTGGGTTCAATTTACCCTATTCTCACTTTGAAAATTTATTGCCCATTTGGGATCATTCTGTAAAAGACTTGCTAAAAAGTTCCTTCCACATGACACTTTCGTTTATTGGCTTTGAAATCGTGCTCTTTCTTTACCCGTTTATTAAGGATCCACAAAAGTCTAAAAAATGGGCCCATTTAGCTGTATTAACCACCACACTCCTATTTACAGTTTTTGCGGTTATTACGTTTGCCTATTTCTCGGAAGGACAGCTGCAAAAGGCAATATGGCCCACATTGACGATGTGGAAGATTTTGAAACTATCCTTTGTAGATCGCTTCGAGTTCATTGGAATTGCTAACTGGAATTTAATTATCCTACCCAACGTGTGTATTTCGATTTGGATTGGCTCAAGGCTAGTAAAAAGAATTTTTAATATTAAACAGAAAAAAGGGGTGTATTTGTTCATTATCTCCCATTTAGTTTTCATCAATTTCATTAATACACGGGAAAAAATTGATCTGTTAAATAGTATTATGGGGAAAATAGGATTTGCTTTTATCATCCTGCACATTCCTTTATTATTCATTGCGATCCAGATTGTTAAGAGGGTGAAGAAAAATTGAAAAGGCTTTTCCTATATTTAATCATCTTATTTCTAATCTCGGGCTGTGTTGAGAAGAAAATCATTGATGATATTAATATTGTTACTGGGGTAGGCTTTGACACCCTTGATGATGGTCAAATGATTGGCACCTTTCTAACACAAAATTTCAAACCTGATAAAAGTATCACGAATCAAACGTTTATTTCAAAAGCTTCTCTTCGAAGAGACATTTTAATAAAAGCAGCGAGGCAATCCTCCCAGCCACTTGTCACTGGCGGTGTGGGAGTGACCATAATCGGGGAGGAGCTTGGAAAGAATGGAATTAAAGATATATTAGATGTATATCAAAGAGATGTTTCCATAGGGGCGAGAAATTATTTTGCCATTGCGGATGGGAAAGCGCAAAAAATATTACAAGGAAAATACGGAACAATTGGAACTGGAAATTATTTATATAATTTATTGGATAATAACGTAAAAAGTAAGGATATACCTAAAACCAATCTCCATTTGTTATTGCATGATTATTATCAAAAAGGCAAGGATATTTATCTTCCTATTTTAAAACCAAAAAGCGCTGATCAAGTCGAGATCAACGGGATTAGCTTTTTTAAAGCAGATAAAGTAGCAGGCGTTATCCCATCAGAAAATATGTTTTATTTCAGACTGCTTGTGGACAAGTACAGTAAAGGTAATTTTTCAGTTCCGAATGGTGATGACGGGAAGGCATCCATCAAAAGCTACGTTTCAAAGCATAAATTTAAAATATCCCCAAAAAATCCTTCCCACGTTACTATACAAATAAAAATTAAGGGTTCCATTCAAGAATATACAGGAAAGAAACTTAATCAAAAAGAAATAAATAAAATTCGAAGGAATTTAGAAAGAAAAGTAGAAAAGGAATGTTTAAAGCTAGTAAAAATTTTTCAAGAAAAAAGGGCGGACCCTATCGGATTGGGAAATTTTTATAAAAGCAAGAAACGAGGTTTTGACTTCAAAAAATGGGAAAATGAATATAATAATCTGAATATTGAAATAGTCTGCAACGTCATTATTGAGGAAACTGGCATAGTCGATTAAGGTAGGAATAGAATGTCAGGATGTAGGGGAGGGATGAAGCCTGGAGAAGTTACTAAAAACTTTGCTGATGATCCTATTTTCTTTTTCCACGATTTTAACAGCATGTGTTTCGCAAACTCCGCATCAAAGCAATAATGTGAAACCAAAGGAAAATGCCTTAAGTCCGAAAGATGTAAACCGTTTCTCCTCAAAATTTCTGGATGAACTAATGGATTGGGCTCGAAAAGGCATGGTAAAGAATTGTCCATTTAATGCCTATGAAAGCACTATCGAACAGGTGAAATCAGCATGGGGAGAACCGGACAAGGTTGATCAGGCAGGATTTGGCTTCTATGCAACCTATACTAAAAAAAATATTGTTATTGGCTATAACAAGGCAGGGGAAATTTTCGATGTGCGATCTTTTACGAATGAATTGAAAGAGATTTCCGACCAGATGGTTGTAGAAACATTTGGACAGCCAGCAGAAAAAAGGGAAAACAACGTTGAAGTGATTTTTGTTTATGAACCGAACCAAGACATTCAATTAAAAATCATCCTTTCGAAAAGCAGCAAAACCATCGACCATATCTCTGTTTTTCATTCTAAAAGAGCAGAATCAACAAATGATTATATTCTTGATATTAAAGGAATTTCTAATCAACTAACTGAATCCGCATGGGCATCCATGCAAAAATGGAGGAAAGAGATTGTTCTTTTTGCGAAAAATCAAGAAAATGTGTTTATTAATGGACCAAATATAAAGAAAGTTGCCCTTACATTTGATGATGGGCCGGATCAAGCCATCACCCCAGCTATCGTTGATATTTTAGCTGCCAATCATGTGAAGGGGAATTTCTTCTTTTTAGGAAGTAAAGTGAAGGAACACCCTTATGTTGTTAAAGAGGCTTTCAACCATGGAAACTTAGTCCTTAGCCACAGCTATAATCATATGGAATTAACGAAATTAGGAAAAGAAGCTGTTCGGAAAGAAATCGATGATGCCGGGCAGGCTATTAAGTTGGTGATCGGAAAAGAACCAGCCATCATTAGGACACCATATGGTGATACAAACGCACAAGTAGCCGCGATTTCTAAGCAAGAAGGTTATTCGATTGTCCTATGGTCGATTGATACACTGGATTGGTCGCAAATGGAAGCGAAAAATATCGTTAACAATGTGATCGCCAATGTTCGAAACGGCGACATCATTTTAATGCACTCCGATTCTGATAAGGTTGAAACAAAAAAGGCCTTACCGATGTTAATCGAAGAATTACAAAAAAGGAATTTTGAAATTGTTGATTTGGAAGATTTGTTGAATATTAAGGCATATCAATAAGCAAAGGCAGAGTATGGGATTCTCCACTCTGCCTTTTTTTGTAAAAGCTACTTGACATAATGAATATTCAGAATATATTACTCCTAAGAGTAATTTTTTTATTTCAAGAGTAATTTTTTCAAGGAGGCCAATAATGGATGAATTGAGATTAAATGTCGAGCTGTTACGAAAGCGTGTGCCAAATTTAACAGTTGCTGCCGCAGCTGTTGGACTTAGGCCAGCAACCGTTTCAAATCTTTGCACCGGGAAAATTCCGCTAGGCAGAGCAGAAGTACGAACCCTCGTAGCTCTTGCAGACCTTGCCGAGTGTTCTGTAGATGAACTGATCGTTCGGACAAATGATGCGGAAATGCTGGAAACTGGGATTAAGGCAATTGATTTATTTGCCCCACTCACCCTTGGAGATACCATCGGGTTTGTCGCTAGACCGGGAATGGGTCAGCTTGTCCTATTAGCTGAGATTTTTCATAGAATGAATCTTAAAGGCTATCAAACCTTCTTTTTAAAACCAAAAGGAGAAGCTGTTGGATTAAGTGATGTCACCGATGAAGCCAAATTTGTCTGTCACTCTTCCGATGATGCCTTTGAAAAAATTCTACAAATGTCGAAGCAGCCTGTTCTTCTAGCTACTGACCGGGAGACCGTTATAACTGGTGAAATCTATTCTCTGATCGAGAATCTGCAGGAAAAGGGAGTCTCCCCCACTACATTATTAGTAGATTTAAGAGGCGAGGCCGTAGATGAACTGGAGCCATATGGGCCATTGGATACCCTGTGGCAATTTGATGCAGATCTTGTTTCACGAAAAATTTATCCGGCCATCAACCCGCTCTACTCCACTTCGGTCCTAATAGAAGGGGCACATCTTTCAAAGGTTCATCAACAAACACAGCAGCAAGCAAAGAAGTTACTGCACCGTTATCGTGAATTAAGATTTCTAGGTATGGAACGAATACCTGAATCAGACCGAGATACCTTTCGTCGAGGCATGCGTCTCGAGGCTTATTTTTCACAGCCGTTCTTCATTGCGGAACCGTTAACAAAAAAACAAGGCGTTTCGGTACCGCTTCAAACCCTTATTAAGGATGTACAGCGAATTATTAAGGGTGAATTAGATGATGTTGAAGTTGATTCACTATCTTATATTGGAGAAATCGGAGGCTAAAAAAAATGAAAACTGGATTTGCTGAAATCAACGGAGCGAAGCTTTATTATGAAATGACAGGTGAAGGGCAGCCGGTATTATTGCTGCATGGTTATCCACTTGATTCGCGAATGTGGGATGCACAATTTGAAGAATTCGCACAACACTTTCAAGCGATTCGCTTTGATTTTGCTGGGGTGGGTAAATCCGGCACACATGATCAGGATTTTTCACTTGTTGAGGACATTAAAGGATTATTAGCATTTTTGGGGATTGAAAAGGTAAATCTTGTTGGGCTTTCCGTTGGCGGAAATCTAGGAATGGATTTCGCATTAGCCTATCCTGAAATGGTCAATAAATTAATTCTAGTCTCTACTGGGTTATTAGGCTGGAGTGACTTCTCTCCTGAGCGACAAAAGTATAATGCGCATTTACGAGAGTGCTCCGATCAAGAGAAGGTAATTGAACTCATGTGCAAGGCATGGGTTGCTGGTCCATTTCGGTCAACGGATGAAATCAATTCAGATATCATAGAGAACTATGCTATTATGTTGAAGGACAATTTAGCAAGGGAAAATGGTAAAGGAAAAATGATCCTGCCGGAAACAAAGACGATTGATAGGGTGGAAAACATCTCAGCCCCAACACTGATCGTATCACCTGATGTCGATTTCCCGGATTTCATTGCGATTGCTAATTACCTACATGAAAAAATAAAGCATTCTCAAAAGGTCGTTCTTCCTGGAACCGCACATTTGCTCAGTATGGAAAAACCGCAAGAATTTAATAACCTAGTGGTGAATTTTTTAAAATAAAAATCGAAAAAGCAGCTCAAAAGTGAACTGAACCTTCAATTGTTAGAATGTGTCTAACAATTGGGGTGCAGTTCAAAGTAGCTGCTTTTTCAAAAAAATCCTTTATTTCACTTGATAGTCTCTTAATAACTCGACTTCATCGTCCGTTAGTTCCCGATATTCACCAAGCTCGAGTGTTTCATCTAAAGCAAGAGGTCCCATCGAGATCCGCTGCAGGTAAACAACTCTTTTACCAACTGCTTCGAACATTCTCTTTACTTGATGAAATTTGCCTTCGGTGATGGTTAACTCAATGTCAGAGCGGATGCCAGATTTTAAGATTTTCAAGTCGCCTGGCTTTGTTTCATAACCATCATCTAAGGTTACTCCCCGAGCAAATGATGCAATATCCGCCTCCGTCACTTCTCCCTCAATCACAGCAAAATACGTCTTCGGTACATGCTTTTTAGGTGAAAGCAACCGGTGAGCAAGTTGGCCGTCATTGGTGATAAGCAGCAATCCCTCTGTATCCTTGTCGAGCCTGCCGACAGGAAAGGGCTCATACACCTGATCCTCCATCTCCAACAAATCAATGACGGTTTCGCAAGAATTATCCTCTGTCGCTGATAAAACCCCTTGCGGCTTGTTCATCATGAGATAAATAAATTCTCTATATTCAATCACTTCGCCGTTTAAGGTTACGGTTTGTTTAGTTGTATCAACGTGCTGCTTCGCATCCTTGACCACCGCATCATCTACTTTTACAGCACCACTTTTTAGCAGCTGTTTGACTTCCTTCCGGCTGCCGTAGCCGAGATTGGCTAGCATCTTATCAATTCTCAACGCTTTTCCTCCGCCCTGGTAATTTAAATTTGGTCATTAACCGCTCGATCCTGTCACCGAATAAGCGGTGGACTAGACCCGATTTAAAACCTAAGTAAAAGTAAATAGCAGCTCCAACTCCGGCACTGATTAAAATAATCAGCACTGATTGTGGCTTGGATGCTGGGGAAAGGAATAATAACATTACTTTATAAGCAATCTCTGTCCCCGCCCACATTAATCCTGCGAAAATCACAATCAATAAACTTCTGCGCCATACAAGACGGAATGGATAGCGGGAAAATGCTTTAATAACAATGAGATTAATCACGATAGCAACCGTGTATCCTAGTGCTGTTGCCAGCACTGCCCCTTTTGTTTCAAACATTTTGATCAAAGGAATATTTAGGGACAGTTTAACTAATAGCCCAATGAGTAAACTTAAGATCGTAAAACGCTGTTCATTAATTCCCTGTAGAATGGCAGCAGTTACCGAATAAAGGGAAAATAAAATGGCTACTGGCGCATAGGCACCTAATACTTGTGTGCCAAGTGGATCATGCTCATAAAACGCTGTATAAACGGGCTCAGCTAATAAAGAAAGACCGATTGCCGCCGGTAATGTTAAATACAATAAAACTTGAAAGGTCTGGTTTAATTGGCGGTTTAAGTTTTTTCGATCATTCTCAACAAAGGCTTTCGTAATGCTTGGCACAAGTGTTAATGAAAAAGCCGTTGCCAGTGAAACCGGAATAATGACAATTTTATGTGACTCAAAATTCAAGATACCAAATGCAACATCCGCTAACTTCTCTTTCATTCCTATTTCCGTCAACGTTCTTGTTAGCGTAAATTGGTCAATGAATTGAAATAATGGATTCGCGATCCCAACAAAAACGAATGGTGCCGCGTAAATAAATATTTCTTTATAAATCTCCTTTAACGAGATGTCGATTGTTCCTTTATCATGTTCTAATAGTTGATTCAAATATGGCTTTCTTTTATACCAATACCAAAATAAAACGAGCAAACCGCCAATTGCACCAATAAAGGCAGCAAACGTAGCGACACTAACAGCAGAAACGATTGTTCCATTTAAAAACTTCAGGACAACATAGGCACCTGCAAGCGTAAAAATAATTCGGACGATTTGTTCTACTACCTGTGAAACAGCTGATGGCCCCATTGATTGATGCCCTTGAAAATAACCCCTGATTAAGCTCATAAACGGAACAACAATCAGCGCAAAACTAACAGCCCTTATGACAGTAGTTACATTAGCTATATCTTTTTTACTGGGATGGCTCATCTCTGCCAACATTGGTGCAGCTAAATACATAAATAAAAACGCTGCAAACCCAGTTAATAACATAACCACTAAGCCAGATTTAAACAGCTTTCGGCCAACCGCGTATTCCTCCAGCGCATTATATTTTGCAATAAATTTAGAAACGGCAAGTGGTACCCCTGCTGTTGCGATACTAATAAATATCGTATAAGGGACATACGAGAAAGAATAAAGCTGTGTCCCGTGTTTACCGACAATTTGATAAAACGGAATAACATAAATTAAGCCGATTACCTTCGAAAGGATCGTTCCTAACGTTAATATAAATGTTCCTCTTAAAAGCTTAGACTGCATAAAATCCCTTCCTACCCGAAGAAATACGTGTGCAGCTTCAAAAAAAATTCGACTTTTTTTGCACACTATTAGTAGTTTACAACTTCTTTCACCCGGACGCTACTCACAACCTATTTATTTTTATCAAGAATCCGACGGTTTTCGTTTTATTTTCACAAGATATGTTTATAATGAAGGGATGATTAATATAAAGTTGGTGGAAATATGGAGTACGATGTAATTGTCATTGGCGGCGGTCCTTCAGGGTTAATGGCGGCTATTGCTGCCGGTGAAAAAGGGGCAAAGGTGCTGTTAATTGATAAAGGAGACAAGCTTGGCCGAAAGCTGGCGATTTCCGGAGGCGGACGCTGCAATGTCACAAATCGCCTGCCTGTCGAAGAAATCATTAAACACTTGCCAGGAAACGGGAAGTTTTTATATAGTGCTTTTTCTATTTTTAGTAATGAAGATATTATTAAATTCTTTGAAAAACTGGGTGTCGCTTTAAAGGAAGAAGATCACGGGAGGATGTTCCCGGTTTCGAATAAAGCGCAATCGGTTGTCGATGCGCTTTTAGAACAATTAGAAAAGCTCCGCGTGAGAATCTTCAAAAATAGTCCCGTTGCTGATATAATTTATGAAAATGGAACTGTTGCAGCTGTCATATGTAAAGATGGACAAAAAATATCCACTAAATCCATAGTGGTTGCAGTTGGAGGTAAATCGGTTCCCCATACGGGTTCGACCGGTGACGGCTATGCCTGGGCGAAGAAAGCCGGACACACGATTACCGAGCTGTTCCCAACCGAAGTGCCCGTGACGTCTAATGAACCTTTTATCAAAAATAAATCACTTCAAGGTTTATCTTTAAGAGACATTAATTTAAGTGTCTTGAATCCAAAAGGCAAGCCGATTATTACGCATCGTATGGATATGCTGTTTACTCATTTTGGTCTAAGCGGCCCGGCTGTTTTACGCTGCAGCCAGTTTGTTGTGAAAGCGATGAAGAAGTGGAATTTAAAAGAAGTGACGATGAGCCTTGATGTCTTGCCGGACAAACGGGAAGAAGAAATTTTTCAAGAAATCGTTAAACTTGTAAAAAGCGAACCAAAGAAAAGTATTAAAAACACCTTAAAAGGTCTCGTTCCTGAACGGTATCTACTCTTTCTATTAGAACAAAATGGGATCGACCCATCTGAACAAGGCGGTACCATTTCCAATGAAAAAATTCGCAGTTTTGCAAAAAGCTGCAAGCAATTCTCGGTTAAAGTAAATGGTACCTTGCCCCTTGAAAAGGCATTCGTGACAGGGGGCGGTGTATCTGTTAAAGAAATCGAACCGCAAACAATGGGCTCGAAAGTAATGGATGGGTTATATTTTTGCGGTGAAATTCTCGATGTTCATGGGTACACCGGTGGCTATAATATCACCTCTGCCCTCGTTACCGGCAGGCTCGCCGGAACCAATGCTGCATTGTCCGCGAAAAAAGACCAGATTTCATATTAAAGGTTCCGATTTCGAAAATAACACATTAAATAGCGTGTGAATTCACACGCTTTTTTTCTTTTAAATATAGGGGAATATTCCTAAAAATCGGGTACCGGGTGACACCCTTTAACTCAACCACCATAACTCCACCGGATTTAGCTCATATTGATTGTTTTCTCGATACATATATTGACACATAATGAGCTCGCGTCTTAATGTTGCATAATCATCATGAAATTGCTTTAAATATTCATTGATTTCTTTCTCTTGATAGATTTTCCCAAATTCTAATCCTTTGGTTATATGCGCAAGTACAACAAGCTTTTTCTTTCTTTGGGCAGGATAGTTTTTCAGTTTTCCATCTTTTGTGACGAAATTTTTGATAATGGCTGAACGCTCCTCTTCAGTAACCGACATTTCCATATTTGGATCGCCTCCCGTTCCAACAGTTAAAATGCCCTTAGCACTAATCTCCAATATTTTTGTGTTTAGAGAAAAATAGATTGTATTTTTATCACGGCGCTCTTTTATCATTCCAACATCACGCAGCTTCGCAATATGGTGGGTAATTGTCGGCGGCTTAAGTCCTAACTTCTCAGCAATCGCTTGCCCATTCAATGGACCTTGCCTGAGCAAAGCAATAATACGAACTCGTGTAAGGTCACCTAATGCTTTATGAAATTCAACAATTTTGTTTAATTGCATCCAGTAATTCACCTACTTTAATAAGTATCTAATTAGATATTAATCGAATTCCCTTTCATAAACAAGAGGTAAAATAATTTTTATTAATTTCTAATAAAAAAAATGGCGTGCTAAAACTGTTTCCAGTTTACACGCCATTTTCAATGTCATTTTACGGTTTTAAAACCTCAAATGGAGCCCTCAAATGTAATATTAGGCCTTGTAAATAATCATCGCCGAAAAGCAGTAAATCTGCTCTTCCTCTTCTTCCTCTGTCATCGCTGCTACATTATATTTAATATCTAATAGACTCTTTTCATCAATCCCTCTTAAAAAGCGATTCATTTCCTTTTCCAAATCCTTTTCATGCTCCCGATCAAACAACTTTACCTGAATCACAGTACTCTTCCTCTCTTTTTTACTATCATTATTGACAGTTTTTCAGAATTTTAAAAATAAAGAAGTTAAGATTATTTTAAGATTGAACTTGTAAACTTCCTTTTGAAGTCAATTTTAAAAGGAGCATTTCAATGGATAAAAAACAGAAAATCACTTGGGGAGTCAGCTTTGGCAGTTTGGCTCTCGTAGCTGGGATGGTCTCTTATCTCGGATTATCAAACGGAGATAAGACTGACAATAAAATGACATTCAATCAAGGGCAACAACCTGGTATTAATACTAATCAGCAGGAACAAGATAGGTATAACATACAACAAGGTCAAGGACCGGGACAAAATTCCGACGATTCCTGGGGTGGCGATAGTCCCTCACAATTTAATCAAAATGATCAAGCGTTTGGTAACGATTACGATAATGGCGGGCAGTCATCTGGCAGCAGCAATCAACAGCAGGATCAATTTTCGAATGGCGGAGGCCGCTCATCCGGGCATCATCATGGCTTTGATACCACTACAGGTGGAACCTAATGTATCACTATCAATTTAATTCCATGAGTACGATGGTGCAAATCTCGATTAGTCAGGAACTTTATGCCAATGAAATGATGCCGATTTATAAGCAATTTGAATTGGTAGAGATTACGTGCAGTCGTTTTCGCACTGATAGTGAACTATCAAAATTGAATCAACAAGTAGGGAAAGAGGTTACCGTTTCTAGCGAAATGTTCTTAATCCTATCCGAGGCAGACCAGTTTTATAAAGATACTGGAGGAATTTTTAATCCTAGTATTTTATCTGCCCTAGAAAACAACGGCTACGCAAAATCAATTGAATTCATAAGAGACCGTGAAATAGAAACACCTGCCCGTTCAACAGCGTCGGCGGCTCAATCACAAACATATACTCTTAATGAAAAGCAACAGGCCGTTATTTTACATTCAAAAATCGACCTCGGCGGCATTGCTAAGGGCTGGGTCATCGACCGTACTTCCCTTTTGTTAGCGGAAATGGGCTATGGGTTTATCAATGTTGGCGGCGATATTCGGATATTTGGTTCTTTACCACGGCCGTTAAACATCGGGATTGAGAATCCATTTGAATCGTCGAATATGATTTCTTCTATTCAAATAGAAAACGGTGCTGTGGCAACTTCTACCACGAAGAAAAGAAAATGGCTTGTGAATGGTGAATGGCGGCATCACCTGATTGACGCTAAATTAGGAAGACCGTCTGAAAGCGACATTGTATCGGCAACCGTAACTGCCCGAACTGCAATAGAAGCCGATGTTTGGGCAAAAACGGTTCTTCTCCTAGGAGAAAATTACGGTCGGGAGTGGGTCGCAAAAAAAGGCATTCGTGCCGTGTTAATCAATAAAGAGGGAGATATTTGGAGAGGAGGCGAATAACATGGAGATGTTTGAATGGTATATTATTCGGGCAACAGGTACGGTTGCATATCTATTACTTTATCTATCTGTCATCATTGGACTATACACTCAGGTTCAGAAAAAGCGGAAACAAAAGGTTACGTTATCACTAGTTTTACATGAGTCATTGTCAAATTGGGCTCTCTATCTTGTCCTGGGACATGTCGGTTTCTTACTGATCGATTCGTATATTTCGTTCCAATGGTTTGAGATCCTCATACCGTTTAACACCGACTATAAACCCTTGCCAATGGCGATGGGGGCTTTATCATTGTATTTTTTAATCATAACGGTAGTAACTTCAAAGGCACGAAAGAAAATTGGTTATCAAAAATGGCGAAAATTACACGCCTTGAATCCAATTCTATATATATTAGTTACAGTACACGGCCTATTTATTGGTACAGACTTTCAAGGGGTTGTGATCGCCGCTGTGAATATTGTTCCATTATTCATTATGGGAGTTATGCTGCAAAAAAAGGATCAGAAGCTAAGCGTATCATGATAATAAACAGGCAATGAAAAACCGATTCCAAAAATGGAATCGGTTATTTCGTTTCTCCTGTCCACTTCATCATACCGCCAACCATGTTACGGACTTTATAGCCCTGATCTTGGAGGTAATAACAAACATTCCCGCTGCGGGCACTAGAACGGCAGATAAAAATATATTCTTTATCCTTATCAAAATAGTCGAGGTTAACAGGGATTTCCCCCATGCGAATATGCTTTGCTCCTGGAATCATGCCAGTTGCTACTTCTTCATCCTCTCTCACATCGACAAGCTCGAGTTTCTCCCCTGCCTCAAGCTTCTTTTGTAACTCTTCTGGTGTAATCGTTTGAATTTCTTCCATCCCAATCATCCCTTCAGAAAGACATCCCCCCGACTAAACAGGAGGATGCTCTTATTTTATTAATTAGCTACGATATTTACAAGTTTACCTGGAACGGTAATAACTTTGCGAATCGTTTTTCCTTCAATTTGTTCCTTCACACGGTCATCATCCATTGCGATTCCTTCTAATGCTTCTTTGCTAGCATCCGTAGGCACCATAAGCTTCGTTTTTACCTTGCCATTAACTTGAATGACAATTTCGACTTCCTCATCAACCAGTTTTGCCTCATCATATGCAGGCCATGCCTCATAGGAAATCGTGCCGCTGTGTCCAAGCTTTTCCCAAAGTTCTTCAGCAATATGCGGACTAACAGGTGCGAGCATTTTTACAAATCCTTTTACGTAATCCTTAGGCAGTACTGTTGCTTTATAGGCTTCGTTAATGAAAACCATCATTTGTGAAATTGCGGTATTAAAACGTAAGCCTTCATAATCCTCAGTTACTTTTTTCACAGTTTGATGATATACCTTTTCCAAACTTGAAGCTTCATCTGTTGACTGGACTTTTGGGCTTAATGAACCATCTTCTTCTACAAATAAGCGCCAAATTCGATCTAAGAAGCGGCGGGAACCGTCCAAACCGTTTGTCGACCACGCAATCGAGGCGTCAAGCGGCCCCATAAACATTTCATATAATCGAAGTGTATCGGCACCGTGACTGTCGATGATATCATCAGGATTGACAACATTTCCTTTTGACTTACTCATTTTTTCATTGCCTTCACCTAAAATCATTCCTTGGTTAAATAACTTTTGGAATGGCTCTTTTGTTGGAACAACACCGATATCATATAAAAATTTATGCCAGAAACGGGCATATAGCAAGTGAAGCACGGCATGCTCGGCACCGCCAATGTAAATATCAACCGGTAACCAGTGATTTAATTTTTCGGCTGAAGCCAGTGCCGTGCTGTTCTTTGGATCAATATACCGTAAATAGTACCAACAGCTGCCGGCCCATTGTGGCATCGTATTGGTCTCCCGGCGGCCCTTTTTACCCGTTTTCGGATCAACCACATTTACCCAATCAGCAATATTGGCAAGTGGTGATTCACCGGTTCCAGACGGTTTGATATCTTTCGTTTTTGGTAACATCAATGGAAGCTGATCTTCAGGAACAGCTGTCATTGTTCCATCTTCCCAATGGATAATTGGAATCGGCTCGCCCCAGTAACGCTGACGGCTAAACAACCAATCGCGTAAACGGAACGTTACTTTTTTCGTACCAATGCCTTTTTCCTCTAACCAGGAAATCATTTTTGAAATCGCATCTTCTTTATTTAAGCCATTTAAGAAATCGGAGTTGATGTGTTCACCGTCACCTATGTAGGCTTCTTTTTCCACATCACCGCCGGCAACAACTGGCTTGATTGATAAATTAAATTCTTTTGCAAAATCATAATCTCGTTCATCATGAGCTGGTACGGCCATAATAGCACCTGTTCCGTAGCTTACTAAAACATAATCGGCAATCCAGATAGGCATTTTTTCGCCATTTGCCGGATTGATTGCATATGCACCCGTAAATACGCCTGTTTTTTCTTTCGCAAGATCTGTACGCTCAAGGTCGCTTTTCGTTTTCACTTTATCTAAATACGCATCAACTGCTGTCCGTTTTTCAGCTGTAGTAATTTTATCAACAAAAGCATGCTCTGGAGCAAGAACAGCATAGGTTGCACCGAATAATGTATCTGGACGAGTAGTGAAAACGGTAAAGGTTTCATCATGTCCATCAATTTCGAAGGTTACTTCGGCACCTTCAGAGCGGCCAATCCAGTTGCGCTGCATTTCTTTCAAGCTTTCCGGCCAATCTAATTCCTCTAGATCCTCAAGTAAACGGTCACCGTAAGCGGTAATTTTTAACATCCATTGCTTCATCGGGCGGCGTTCAACCGGGTGTCCGCCGCGTTCACTCTTACCGTCGATTACTTCTTCGTTTGCTAAAACAGTTCCAAGTGCCGGGCACCAGTTCACGGCTACTTCATCAATGTAGGCAAGCCCTTTTTCCCAAAGCTTTAAAAAAATCCACTGCGTCCATTTATAGTATTCAGGGTCTGTCGTGTTGACTTCACGATCCCAGTCGTACGAAAATCCAAGTGCTTTAATTTGTCTGCGGAAGGTGTTAATATTTTTCTCAGTGAATTCCGCCGGGTCGTTTCCGGTATCTAATGCATATTGTTCTGCCGGCAGTCCGAATGCATCCCAGCCCATTGGGTGAAGTACATTGTAATCCTGCATCCGCTTCATCCGAGATAAGATATCTGTTGCTGTATAGCCTTCCGGGTGTCCGACATGCAGTCCCGCCCCTGAAGGATATGGAAACATATCTAACGCGTAGAATTTCCGTTTATCGTATTCTTCACTTGTTTTAAATGTCTTTTCTGTTTCCCATTTCTGTTGCCATTTCTTCTCAATTTGCTGATGGTCGAAACTCATATTGTTTTCCTCCTAAAAAAAATAAAAAACCTCTCATCCCAAAACGGGACGAGAGGATTGTATGTATCTTCCCGCGGTACCACCCACATTAGTGCATCTATGCACTCGCTTCATTCATCCTTAACGCGGAAAACGGCAAGCATTACTGTTCCTTCATGCCTGCAACTCAAAGGCGAGTTCATGATGTACCCGGTTGACTTCCACCTGCCGTCAACTCTCTATAGGTTCGGGTATTGACCACTACTACTCCTGATCACTGTTTTTCTAATATAAAAAGTATTACGGTTATTGTATTAAATTTTTCGGCGGGTTGCAAGTAAACTTGTGTCTAATTTCATGGTAGACCAAATTTCTTGCTTTTAAACTCAAAAAGAAAAGACAATGATGCAAAACCATCACTGTCCTTCCCACATGGACAAATGCTACATTTGTCCACGAACGGTGCCTGACACCATTTTTGTTTTTAATCCGCGATCATACATAAGTGTGGTGACGATTGCGATGAGGAATAGGCCAATCAAAACGAAAAATAATGCGGACATGCTATACATATCTACAATTATTCCGCCTAGTAATGGACCAACCATTCTTCCGCCGGTTGCGGTGCTGTTGACGATACCTTGATAAAAGCCTTCTCTCCCTTTAGGGGCTAAATCGAAAGCAATTGTCGGCACGGCAGGCCAGATAAACATTTCACCAATAGTTAAAATGATCATAGCAACCAAGAAGCCTGAAAATGCACTCGCTTTTCCGGCAACTAAAAATGAAACGATAAAGATGCCAATTCCAATTAGGATTTGCATCTTTAGTGATGCGGAAAGTTGTTTTAGCACACCATTTAATATTGGCTGCCCGAGGACGATAATGGCTCCATTTATCGTCCAAAGTAAACTATATTGTGTCAATGAAATATTGATTTCCTGGGTGTAAGAGGCAATCGTTGTTGTCCATTGACTATAAGCAACCCAACAAAGCAAATATCCTCCACAAACAATCAGTAATGCCTGCAGATTTGCTTTGCTTTTTACAACGGTTATTGCTTTTTCTTTTTGGTCATGGATTGCATTTTCTACCAAGATTCCCTTATATCCAAATACAGCGATTAATAGAAAGATTACATACATGATGGTGTTCGCTAAGAAGATTAATTGGAAAGAGTAATCTGCTACGATTCCGCCAAGTGACGCACCCACTGCAACCCCGAGGTTTTGTGCGACATAAAGAGCATTAAACGATTTACGCCCGCCTTCTTTCCAGACTGAACCCGCCATTGCGTACATCGATGGAAAAATAATTCCTGTTCCAAAGCCGGTGATAGTAAGGAAAACGACATATTGTGGCCAGTCATGCCAGATAGATAGGCCGACAAGGGCGAATAGGGAAATAGCAATTCCCATTATTATAGATTTATAGCCGCCAATTTTATCGAATAAATGGCCGCCATAAAGGTTTCCAATTACGTTTGCTCCCGAGTTGAGCATGAGGACAATCCCTGCAACGGAAAGGGACTTTCCTAAATGATCGTGAATATAGATTGTATTTAAAGGCCATAAAAAAGAAGAGCCTATTACATTCACTGCCATCCCGATGATTAAAAGCCATAAGGCACGTGGCATGAAAAACGCTCCTTTATCATTAACTATTTCGATTACCTTGGTTATTTTAGCTGTTTTCCTGATAAGGTGCAATGCTTTTGTATTTCCAAATTTCGCAGGGATATATTTCCGCGGCTTTTTGCAGGATTTCCGCCAAACTTGGGTCGGATTCCGCCAACTTTCAAATTAATTCCGCCAAACTCGGACGGAATTCCGCCAACTTCACCATTAATTCCGCCAACCCACATTTGAAGCCTACAAATTGACTCATTGCCATAAATTTGTCAAAATAAACAAAAGAAAGCACTGTTCCCCAAAGGAATACAGTGCTTTCAAAAACTTGTTCAACGACTCTTTCCCAATTTCTTATTCCTTCTTGGCGGGACGAATAAGAATATAAAAATGGAAAGGGTCTATTTTTTTGGAACTGCTGGTACAACTGGTGCCTGAGCAGGGAAATAACTATTAACTGCTTGGTCTTTTTTCTTTTCATTCACTTTCTCATCGGCAACAGCTTTTTTCGCCTTTTCAATTTCGCTATCAAGCTCTTCCATGTTGACGCCTTTTTTCACGAGCTCTTCCGTTGCAAGGCGAATCGCTTTATTTGACTGCTCAATTGAAATCCTTAAAGAATCCATTGAACCCTGTGGATTGTGGAAGCCTGAAGAGTTTTCAGCAGCAATGATATCCCAGAACCATTGGCCCTTACGGACAAATTCCTGCGCCTCTTTGATTTTATCCGCACTCACACCAGAGGTTATCATCTTGTTCACATAGTAATGGGCAGAAGTTGAAATATCTTGTGCATCATGTAATCCGCTTACGTTTGCCTCTTGAATTTCAAGAACACGGTCTTTCAATTTATCTAAATCACGGTCACCATGGCATTGTCCGCAAGATGTTTGCATCGTCTTAAGTGGTGAAGTCCACCAGTGAGACGAAATCTTTCTTTTTCCATCGACACGTTCATATGGCATATGGCAATCGGCACAGGATACATTTGCCTTACCATGCGTTCCAGATAAATGGGTTTCAAATTCAGGATGCTGTGCCTTTAACATTGGCGTTCCGGAAATATTACTGATCCAGTCTTTTTCAAAACCATTTTCCTTGGCAATTGTATTATAGTATTCATACATTTCTTCCGGCTTGAAGCCTTTAGTCCATGGATAGGTAACTTCACTATTATTGGCAGCAAAGTAATATTCATCATGGCATTGGCCGCAAACATAGCTGCGCATTTCATTTTTCGTTGGTTTTGAAACATCAACACCCTTTGCTTCCAATGCTTTAAATAGACTTGGACGGGTAACACGTAAATCCATTGTTTTCGGATCATGACAATCAGAGCATCCGATTGGCGAGTGGCCCATCGCTTCGCCTTTAGGCCAGATATCTTTGTTAAAATTAGCGCCCCAGTAACTGTCGCCCATTTCTTCAATCATTTTTGGCACAGCGGTTGATTTACATGTATAACAGGACCCAACTGACTTGTCGGTAATCCGTTTGACATTACGGATATCTTCTAATGCGTAAATGTGGCCGCGGTCTTCGTTGTATTCAGTGGCGAAACCATAGCCATTAAATAGGATTGGCAGTAATGGCTCTTTATCCGCATCGTATTTGCTTCGTTTTACCGAACCATTGTATTTGGTATCTTCCATCTTTTCGTTTTTCTTGTAGCTGTTATATTGAAGCGGAAATAAGTCCTTGAATGCTTCATTACTTATTTCATCTGCTGAAAGGCCTGTCGTCTTCTTGCCTGCTGCTGAAGCTGTTTTGTCACCGGAATCGTTGCCGCAGCCAGTGATAATTAACACGAATGCAAGCAGGAGAAGATATGCCCCATATCGGAACCTTCCCATTCTTAAAATCCTCCCTTATTTTCTAATAACTCTCCTGATACAGGTGGCTTATTATAATGATCATCTTTAAAGCCTTTCCCGTGTGGTACCGTTTTGTGACAGGAGATACAACTATCCTTGGCATCATGTGATACATTGTTTACCGTACTCTCGTGGCAGGAGATACAGTTGTCATTCATAATGCTTTTCGTACGCTCTGTTGCTTCAATCACATCCGGTATCTTCTCTGTTCCAAGTGTGTTGAAATAAATATGCGTCATCCCGGCACGGCCTTTGAAAAATAATTTTCCAACCTCACTCTTATGCGGCAAATGGCAGTCATTACACTGCAAATCCGAATGTGTGGAATCCAAGAATGAAGTATAGACGGATTTCATCGTATGACAGTTTTGACAAAAACCTGGTGAATCCAAGTAAGCCATTGTTTTCACTGTTGAAAATGATAAAAACACGCCAATGAGCAGGGCTAAAACAACTAAAAACTTTTTGTTCATCTTTAAAAGCTTTTTAAACATTTTTTCACCTCCCATAAAATATCTTTAATCTCTCTATTTATTTATTAAAGTACCTTTTAGATACCTTAATCCCAAATGAACCACGCCAATTGAAATCGCTTTTGTTTATTGCTGCTTTGTCTTTCGATTTCTGATTATTACTGTCAATGCACCAGCTGCTAGGACGCTTATCCCACTAAATGCTCCGACGGCAAGGCTTGTGGATTTCTTATTATCTTCTTTTAGATCCCCAGAGTTTTTATTATTCGTTAGTTCTGTAGTTGGTTTCGTCTCGCTGCGTTCATATGTTAAAGTGAATTTTTTTTCTTCACCTGCTTTTACATCTTGAAATAGATATGAGAAGGTATTATCGCCGCCACCATGATTCTGTTTTTCTTCCGGTGCTGGTGTGAGCTTCAGCTTTTTTGCCTTGGACGGTTCGGTAAAGGACACATTGACCAGCCCTATATCAGCAAAACTTTTAAACTGATACGATAACGATTTCTTTTCTTTCTTAACCTTTAGACTGTCTGAATAAAACTCAATGACAAACTTATACCGCTCCTTTGGCGCAATCTCTTCACTTGTTGTCCAGGAAATCGTTCCTTTCTCACGGTCAATCACATATTCAATTTCATAGGACTTTCGTAAATCACTTGAGTAATCGGCAACATAGCCAATCCGAAAATTCTTTTCCTCCATCGGAAGGGGAATTTCGATTTGTCCCTTCTGAGGCTGGACGGTATTATTTACCATCGATCCCTGGTATCCAATTAACAGTGGTGCATGGTCTTTCTTTTGATCGTTTGGGTGATAGGCATACTCCGGCATAACTTGAATCGTCAGCTCTTCCATGCTCAAAATAGGATTATTTTCTGCAAAGCTAGTCGCAGGATACAGTATGGTAAAGACAATGCTAAAAATTAATAAGTACTTTTTCATTTTTTTACTTCCTTTGCTAGGAAAATTTGCGGATAAAATGTGAACATATTCACATGAAGTTCTAAAAAAAGTGCTAGGGTTAACCAATATGGTTTTCCTAACAAAAAGTGGAGGTTTTGGAATGAAATTTTCTATTCCATACCTTATTTAAACCAGAAAAAAAATCTCCATCTGTGACCAACATCACATATAAAACATCACTTGTTTCCAATCTGTGAACGAGATTTTTCTTCTATTTTCATATTGTTTTTATTAAGAAATTGATCTATAGGGTCTTGAGAGGCTTGTTATGATTAACTTCAGCCAGATTTTCAAATAAAAAAATTTGTAAAAAATAATCAAAAAAATTCCCTCAACGAAAATGTTGAGGGATTTGATAAGTATTATTATTCTTGATGCATTTTTGATTTTACAGGCTGACCGCCTGATTTTTCATATTTCTGTTTTGCTTGTTTTACAAGATCAACATCCTGTCCCAGTTCGAGATCTTGATTGTTAATGCCATTTCTAGTTGTTTGTTCAGGGTTTTGCTGCTTTGAACGCTTTTTCAAAAAGCTTCTCCTCCTTTTATTGCTCTTCTAAAATCATCGAATTCTGCAGCTGCTGAAGCTGCAGTCTCATTCTATGGAGTTGTTCGCGCTGCTGCGAATTCGCACTATGAGCCATTTTGGCAATATCCTGATAGGTTTCCTCCAGCTGTTGCAGCGCATTTGTATAATTATCGTCATTATAATGCTCTTGAAGGCTGCTTTGTTTGTATTGTTCCTCGGCATAGCGAATTGCATCCTCAACCTGCTGCATTAAATCGTTCATTGAGTCGCGAGTAGCCATCTAAGAACCTCCTTGATGTTAGGGCACAATCCCTCATTATGAAGCAAACTGCTTCACTTCTTATTGTGTTCTCAACTCTTTTTCCTATTACACAAACAGTTGGATAAATGATGGAAAAATGCTTGAAACAATTACATTTGGATAAGGCTATCGCTTCATGATAAAATTGATTTTATGTTCATTATTTTAAAAAGGAGGTTTTCTGAATGCTTCAGATTAAACCTTTTCTATATGCATCAGATGATAAACGGTACCATACATGGAATTACCACCTACGCCAGCAATTTGGCCATAAGGTGTTTAAAGTGGCACTAGATGGCGGCTTTGACTGTCCGAACCGTGACGGTACGGTCGCACATGGCGGTTGTACTTTCTGCAGTGCTGCCGGTTCTGGTGATTTTGCCGGGAACCGTGTGGAAACCCTGGAAACACAATTCAATGAGATTAAAGAAAAAATGCACACGAAATGGAAAGACGGCAAATACATGGCCTACTTCCAAGCATTCACAAATACCCATGCACCGGTGGATATCCTTCGTGAAAAGTATGAAACAGTGCTCAAGCAGGATGGCGTTGTTGGTTTGTCAATTGCAACCCGGCCGGACTGCCTTCCAGATGATGTTGTCGAGTATTTAGCGGAATTAAATGAGCGCACCTATTTATGGGTTGAGCTCGGGCTTCAAACTGTTCACGAGCGCACTGCACTTCTGATCAACCGTGCGCATGATTTTCAATGTTATGTTGAAGGGGTAAACAAATTAAGAAAGCATGGGATTCGTATATGCTCCCATATTATTAATGGATTGCCGCTTGAATCGTATGACATGATGATGGAAACGGCGCGTGAAGTCGCTAAATTAGACGTACAAGGAATTAAAATTCATTTGCTCCACTTGTTAAAAGGCACGCCAATGGTCAAACAATATGAAAAGGGAATGCTTGAATTTCTTAATCAAGAGGACTATGTAAATTTAGTATGTGATCAATTGGAAATTTTACCGCCGGAAATGATTGTCCATCGCATCACCGGTGATGGCCCGATCGACTTGATGGTCGGACCGATGTGGAGTGTAAATAAGTGGGAAGTATTGAATGCCATTGATGCAGAACTTAAGCGAAGAGACAGCTGGCAGGGAAAGTTTTTTCAAGGGACTTTGAACCGATGAAAATGGAGCGTATACTTCCATTTGCGAAAAATTTACTCGATAAAGCGATTAGACCAGGTGACGTTGTGGTTGACGCGACTGTCGGGAATGGACATGACACCGCATTTTTAGCAGAGCTCGTTGGGGAAACCGGGAAAGTCTACGGCTTTGATGTTCAAGAAGAAGCCATTGCGGCATCTGGGAAGCGCTTAGCAGAGCATCATCTTTTAGAGCGGGTCACCCTCTTCCATGAAGGCCATGAAAAGCTTGCAGCTAAGATTCCTACTAATGATCATGGTAAAATCACAGGAGCGATATTTAACCTAGGCTATCTGCCGGGCAGCGATAAAATGATAGTAACCCTTCCTGATACGACAATTGCCGCCATCGAACAGTTATTGATAATGATGGCACCTGAGGGGATCATCGTCCTTGTGATATACCACGGGCACGAACAAGGTGCGATAGAAAGGGATTCACTCCTTTCATACTGCCAACAATTGGATCAAAAAACGGCTCATGTCCTGCAATATCAATTTATTAATCAACAAAATAACCCACCGTTTATCATTGCGATAGAAAAACGATAAAAACCAGGACATGCCTGGTTTTTTATTTTGCCAATAATCTTGTTACAAATGCAGGTATTGATTTTTGAAACGAACGGTAGGCAAGTCCATTAAAATAAAAGAAATAACTGATCCAGCCACCGGATTTAATAATTCCTTTTGCTAATTTGCGGACATTTTTCTGTTTTCGAACCTTTACATCCGAAAGGTAAATCCCTAACAGACCGCGATTAATAAGCTGATGGAACTTTTTGTGAGGAAGATATTCGGTGTGCCTGTCAGCCTCCGTCACGAAATGTTTTAAGCGATTGAAAAGAATTTCTTCGCTTTTATAGTAGGAACAGAAATTCAGGTCGCCTCCCGCAATGTCCTCTTCCTGGTCAATAAAATAATCCAAAAGAATATGTAATCCTTGAATATAGGGAAAATATCCGTTCCGAATATTTTCAGCATCGCTCGCCTGAAAATCCTCACGCAGCGCATAGGAGATTAAACAAAAGATCCCCAGTGTGGAACCGGAGCAGGCCGAGAATTCATACCATTCCATTTCAGGCAGACTGTCTTGGTAGTGATGAAACCAATTTTCCAGTCGCGGTACCCGTTCCTCCTTCACGACATGCTTGTGGATTTGTAAATCACAATAGTACTGGCATAACTCAAGAAGATAGTCTTTTATGATATCATAATGCTCTAACTCCCTTAGAACGGTGCGGCAGGTTTCCGATAAATCATGCAAATACTGATCGTCATCCTGATCCGAACGGAGGCGGTAATAATTTTTCTCATCGGCATGGAGAACAAGGGCATCTGACATCGATTCATGCAGGGCAGCAAAATCATTGGGGTCAAGGGACGTACTCCGGTCACACAGATTATCTAAGTAGTCGCTGATGGTTTGATAGGCAACGATAAACTTAATTGCTTTTTTATAATGCTCGCCAGCCGTAAGCGCAAGGATGGCTCCACCTTCACAGTGAAAGGTTTTGTGCTCGATACTGGCGAGCGCCTGATTTCTTAGCTCAAGGTTCGGAATTTTTTCAGCACGGCTTCTCCAATAAGCCAATTCTTGATGGACTGCTGGAAGTATTTTGCGATAGACCCTGGACATGAGGGTGATTGGCATCATGGATTAGATCAAACCTTTCTATACAATGTATCCTATTGCTTTTAATTGACTGTTAACAAAATCCTTTGCGTATTCGAAAACCTCTTCACGCTCCGGTTCATTAAATATTTCATGATAGCATTTAGGCCATTCCTTAAACCTTTTTTCCGATAATGGAACATGATTGAACCATTCTTTCACCGTTGCTTTATTCACAATCTGATCATCCCCGCCTTGCATCACAAGCATCGGGATATCCTGTATTTTCTCAAGATTTACAAAGGCCTGTTTTATCGCACCTGCAAGTTCACGATACCATCTGACAGAAATCTTTGTCACGTAAAGTGTATCATTGGAATCGGCTTCCCTTACGTCCTCATTTCTTGTTGCCATCTGGACGCTTAATCCAGAATTCATCCTTAAGGAAGGATAAACAATATTTAAAAGATGTGACATGGTGTCTAAGAATTTAGATGGAGTATGAACAAGTCCTAAACAGGGGGATGATAGAATCACACCTGCAATATTCAATCGTTCTTCCTGTAATAAGCGGATGGAAATCAAGCCCCCCATACTATGTCCTACCAAAAAAACCGGCAGTTCATAGCGGTAGGCAGCTTGAACCCAATCCTTTACCTCAATGATATATTCATCAAAGGAATCAATATGGCCGCGGCGGGATCTTGTTGTCATGCCTTGCCCTGGAAGGTCGGCCATGATGACATGAAAGCCGGATAACCGCCACATTTCAATCAGCCAGCCATATCTGCCATGGTGTTCCATTGCCCCATGAACGATTACGATTACCGCCTTTGCTTCCCCTTCAGCTTCCCACTTCCACATATTTTATCCCCCTAGAAAAAAGTAATAAGCAATTGTTTTCGTAAATAAGATGAATTTTTTTGAAAATCGCTTTATTCATCGATAAAATAGTACTATCATGCAAAAAGGAGCGAACCCGATGATTTACCCCTATAAAAATAAATATCCGTTAATTGCTGAGACCGCATTTATTGCCGATTATGTAACCATTACTGGCGATGTCGAAATTGGCGAACATTCCAGTGTCTGGTTTAACTCAAGTATAAGAGGTGATGTCGCACCAACGAAGATTGGCAATAAAGTAAATATTCAAGATAACTCTATCTTACACCAAAGCCCTAATAACCCGCTAATTTTAGAAGATGAAGTCTCGATTGGACACCAGGTGATCCTTCACAGCTGTATTATCCGGAAAAGAGCATTAATCGGGATGGGCTCGATTATTCTTGATAATGCTGAAATCGGTGAAGGTGCATTTATTGGCGCAGGGAGTCTTGTACCTCAAGGGAAAAAAATACCCCCTAATACTTTAGCATTTGGCAGACCAGCTAAAGTTATTAGAGAATTGACTTCAGAGGATAAAAAAGAAATGGAACGCATTTATACACAATATGCCGAGAAGGGTCAATATTATAAGTCTTTGCAGTCATAAAAATTTGAAAAGCACCCATCAACCGGATGGGTGCTTTCATATTACAAGTTACGTAAGTATAAATTTCGACTTTGAGAATTGTCCAGCTCCAGCGCCCTAGCGGCTAGTGTCCTTCGCTCTCCGCCCTACGATAAGTCAACATCGAATCGCCTCCGGCTCTCCGTGTTTCCTTTATCTCAGTTGGAGCGCTCCAGGCCATACGCCGCTGACCAGGGCGCTTCCGCTTTTCTTATTGCTTCAACGTTTGCAATTCTTTTTGTAAGGCATAATCCCGTTGAAAAGAATAAACATCCTCTACATATACTTGATGCCACACCATAAACATAAGAACGGTCCATATTTTCCGGCTGTTATCAGCTTTTCCTTGGCAATGGTCTTCAAGCAATCTCAAGACATATGTTTTATTGATTAAATGATCTGTGTTACTTTCACGGATGATCGTTTTCGCCCAATCGTTCATTTCATTCTTTAACCAGTGACGAATTGGTACTGGAAAACCAAGCTTTTTCCGATCAAGTACATGTGCAGGCACAATTCCTTCTGCTGCTTTTCGTAAAATATACTTTGTTGTCCCATTTGCTGTTTTCAAGCTAGTCGGGATTTTCGATGCGACCTCAAACACAGCCTTATCAAGGAATGGCACTCGTAGTTCTAACGAATGGGCCATTGTGACTCTATCTGCCTTAAGTAAAATATCACCGCGCATCCATGTATGGATATCAATATATTGCATCCGGTCAACCGGGTCGTATCCCTTCGATTCCCTGTAAAGTGGGTTTGTTACATCTAAATAATTCAATCCTTCATGATAAACATTTAAAAGATCGCGCTTTTCTTCTTCTGAAAACATTTTTGCATTCCCAATATAACGCTCTTCCATCGGGGTTACGCCGCGTTCAATAAAACTTTTCCCCTTCATCCCTTCTGGCATCATGCCAGCAATCCCTTTTAAAAGCACTTTTCCTACTCGCGGGATTTTATTAAATACCTCTAATGATTGCGGCTCACGGTAAATATTGTAACCGCCGAATAGTTCATCGGCTCCTTCACCTGAAAGAACAACAGTTACATGTTTACGGGCTTCACGAGCAACAAAATAAAGCGGTACGCAGGCTGGGTCAGCAAGCGGGTCATCCATATGCCACATGATTTTTGGCACTTCAGTCATATATTCTTCTGGTGAAATCACGTAACTGATATTTTCCACACCAAGCTTTTCGGCAGTTTCTTTGGCAACATCAATTTCACTAAAGCCATTGTGATCAAAACCAACAGAGAACGTTTTAATGGCAGGGTGATATTGTTTGGCAATTGACGCAATAATCGAAGAGTCAATTCCACCGGAAAGGAAGGAGCCAACCGGAACATCGCTGCGCATATGTTTTTCAACTGAATCAAAAAGGATGTCGCGAATTTCTTTAACAAATTCATCTTCAGATTTCTGTACCGGCTTAAATTGTGCCTTCCAATATCGTTTGATTTCCATAGCCGAGCCGATTTTCTTCGTAAAATAATGACCAGGCTCAAGCTTGTGAATTCCCTCTGACAACGTATTCGGTTCAGGAACAAATTGATAGGTCAAATAGTGCTGCAAGGAATCATAATTTAAAACATCATTTTCTAATGCCAGCAGAATACTCTTTTTCTCAGAAGCAAAGAACGTTCTTTCGCCGTCTTCAAAATAGAAAAACGGTTTGATTCCAAACGGGTCGCGTGCCCCGAAAAGCGTCTGTTCTTGCTTATCCCAAATGGTAAAGGCAAACATCCCACGCAGTTTTTCCACCGCTTTTTCCTTTAAATGACTATAAAGGGCGATAATGACCTCTGTATCGGAGCTCGTCGCAAATGATAAGCCCTCTTTAAGAAGTTCTTCACGTAGCTCAACATAGTTGTAAACCTCACCGTTAAAAATAATCCAGTAGCGTTCATTTTCATACGTTAACGGCTGATGGCCGCTCTCAATATCAATAATACTCAAGCGGCGAAAACCAAATTGAATATGATCATCATAATAAAAGCCATCATCATCCGGTCCGCGATGGGTGATAATATCATTCATATTTTTAAATTCTTGTTTTTGCTTGTCACTATAGTTTTGTGTTTTGTCGTGTACACAACCGATAAAACCACACATTATGTACCTCACCTACTCCATTAAAAATAAAACCTCTCTAATACTACCACTTTTTTTATAAAAAATGCACTGTGAACAATAGGAAATTAAAGTATCTTCAGTTTTCACTTCTTTTGGCCTACTTAAACATTTTATTCCAGTTAACCATTTACTGAACAAGAAAATAGACGAAAAAATAAAAACGGGAGTTACATTAAATATGCAACTCCCACTGCTTTTATTGCCTAGCTGCAGCGCCGAGGCGCTTTCGCTTTTCTATTTTATAAATTTGCTTGCCCGCGTAAAGCCTCTGCTTTATCAGTGCGCTCCCAAGGCAGGTCAACATCTGTACGTCCAAAATGGCCGTATGCAGCTGTTTGCTTGTAGATTGGGCGGCGAAGGTCAAGCATATTAATGATTCCTGCTGGGCGAAGGTCAAAGTTTTCACTTACAAGATCAACTAAAACATCTTCACTTACCTTTCCAGTGCCAAACGTATCAATAGAAATCGAAACTGGGCGTGCCACACCAATGGCATAGGCTAGCTGAACTTCGACTTTGTCAGCAAGGCCAGCTGCAACGATGTTTTTAGCAACATAACGTGCTGCATAGGCAGCAGAACGGTCAACTTTTGTAGGATCCTTACCGGAGAAGGCACCGCCGCCATGGCGAGCATAGCCACCGTACGTATCAACAATAATTTTACGGCCAGTTAAACCGGCATCCCCTTGTGGCCCGCCAATAACGAAACGGCCTGTTGGGTTAATGAAATATTTTGTATTTTCATCAATAAGTTCTTGTGGAACAACCGGATTGATGACATATTCCTTCAAGTTCCGTTGAATTTGCTCTAACCCTACTTCCGGATTATGTTGAGTTGAGATAACGATGGTATCAATGCGAACCGGTTTGTCATTTTCATCATACTCAACGGTTACTTGCGTTTTCCCATCTGGACGAAGGTACTCAAGAACCTTATCTTTACGCACCTCTGTTAATTTGCGAGCAAGCTTGTGTGCTAGTGAAATTGGAAGAGGCATAAGCTCATTGGTTTCATTACAAGCAAAACCAAACATTAAGCCTTGGTCACCTGCTCCAATTGCTTCGATTTCTTCATCTGACATTAATCCTTCACGTGCTTCAAGGGCCTGATCAACACCCATGGCAATGTCAGGACTTTGTTCACCAATGGAAGTTAACACAGCGCAAGTTTCGGAATCAAAGCCATATTTAGCACGATCGTAACCAATACCTTTAACCGTTTCACGAACAATCTTTGGAATATCCACGTAAGTAGAAGTCGTGATTTCGCCGGCAACTAGAACTAATCCGGTTGTTACCGATGTTTCAGCAGCAACACGGGCATTTGCATCCTTTTCTAAAATGGCATCTAAAATGGAATCAGAAATTTGGTCACAGATCTTGTCCGGATGACCTTCAGTTACTGATTCAGAAGTGAACAAACGACGTTTTGTTGACATCTGAATTCCTCCTATCATATGAGATCATCGAGGTTTTATGAAGGTTACAGGAATACTTCTCGAACCTCGTGAATTGATACGGTACTCATTCCCTTAGTATGAAATAAACAAAGGATTTTTATTAGAAACTCTTTTCATAAAAGGACTTATACAAAACAAAAAACCTTACCATAATGAGGAAAGGTTGTTCCGGGCCTTTCACTCTTATCGTTCAAGGCTGAAGCCTTGCGTCAGATTAGCACCTTCGCATTTGAAAAGGACCTGTTAAGCGGTCATTCTTTTCGTATTGCAGGTTGCTGGGTTTCATTGGGCCTGTCCCTCCACCAGCTCGGGATAAGAGAGTATCCGTTCAAATCAGAATGATACGCTAAAATGATGAGTACTGTCAATAAGTTTTTCAAGAAATTTTCAGGGAGTAGAGGAAGGAAGATTTCATTATTTATTCATAATCTAAATTATTGTCATGACTGATTATAAATTATTTGAATAATGTATAAAATGTAACCTAAATTCATTTAATAGTGTAGACTATTTCTCTAAATGTGTTATACTATTTATCAATATTATGATAATAAAAACCAAAATAAAGGAAGGTTTCCGTAAATGAATTCTGTTCATATTCCAAATGAATTAAATCAACTTTTACAAGAAAGTAATGCTCAATTACAATTATCCGTTCCCCAATTAGTCGAAAAAATCTTAACCCGCAATGAAGGAACGTTAACCGCAACGGGAGCCGTTCGCGTCTCTACTGGCAAATATACAGGTCGTTCACCGCAGGATAAATTTATTGTGATGGAAGAGGCAACGAAAGATAAAATTGCTTGGGGACCGACGAATCAGCCAATTTCTGAAGCGGTGTTCACTAGCCTATATTATAAGGTTCTTGAGTACTTAAAACAACAAAATGAAATTTTTGTATTTAAAGGCTTTGCTGGAGCTGATAAAAAATCCCGCTTACCCATCCAGGTGGTCAATGAATATGCGTGGCATAATTTATTCGTACATCAGTTATTCATTCGCCCATCTGAAGATGAGTTACTTTCACATGATGGCGGATTTACGGTTATTTCTGCACCCAATTTTAAAGCCAATCCTGCTGTTGATGGTACGAACTCGGAAACCTTTATTATCATTTCGTTTGAACGGAAAATTGTTTTAATCGGCGGCACTGAGTATGCTGGGGAAATGAAAAAGTCCATTTTTTCAGTCATGAATTATTTGCTGCCTGAAAATAATATTTTTTCAATGCATTGTTCTGCGAATGTCGGTCTTGAAGGCGATGTTGCCTTATTCTTCGGTTTATCCGGAACAGGGAAAACCACTTTATCAGCCGATCCTAATCGACGGTTGATTGGTGATGATGAGCATGGCTGGTCATCCAATGGGGTCTTTAATGTTGAAGGTGGGTGCTATGCCAAATGCATTAATCTTTCGCGTGAAAAGGAACCGCAAATCTTTGACGCAATTCGCTTTGGAACAGTCCTTGAGAATGTAACAATAAATCAAGAATCAAGAATCCCTGATTATGATGATGGAACATTGACCGAGAACACGAGAGCGGCCTACCCTATGGAAGCGATTGATAATATTATTCAGCCCAGCATTGCCGGTCATCCAAACACGATTGTATTTTTAACTGCAGATGCGTTTGGTGTGCTGCCTCCAATTTCAAAATTAACGAAAGAACAAGCCATGTACCATTTCTTAAGTGGGTACACGTCAAAGCTTGCCGGAACTGAGCGTGGTGTAACATCACCTGAAGCCACCTTCTCCACCTGCTTTGGTGCACCATTCCTGCCGCTTCCTGCGACCCGTTATGCGGAAATGCTTGGTGAAAAAATATTGGAACACAATGCCAATGTCTTTTTAGTGAACACAGGCTGGACTGGCGGAGAATATGGAGTCGGCAGCCGGATGAAACTTTCCTATACAAGAGCAATGGTGCAAGCCGCTCTCGAAGGCGAACTCAACCATGTCGAAACAGTCAAAGATGAAATTTTCGGCTTAAATATTCCACTTCATATTGCCGGTGTACCAGATGAAGTCTTGCAGCCGAATAAAACATGGGCAGACCCTGCGGCCTATGAGGCGAAGGCAAAGGAACTTGCCGGAAAGTTCCGTGAAAACTTCAAGAAGTTTAATGATGTATCTTCCGAAATTGAAGAAAAAGGCGGCCCTGTTGTTTAAATATACGCAAAAGCCCATATCAATTGGATATGGGCTTTCTTATGTCCACAGGCCTGCCTGCTTAGTTCGTCGAATTTAATGATACTAATTGATAGGTTAGCGTTGTACTGTTGTTTTCCCATTCCACTTTTTTAATCAATGCGGATCCGCTTGAATCACTGTCCATCGTTTTCTTTACATCAATGGGAATTTCAATCGGATAGAGCCTGTATCCTTCCTTTACTAGCACAAAAAGATTTTCCCCTACTCTTTTCTCCCTGCCTTTTGTCACAATCATGGTATTCAATTCAAGAGGCATACCCATAAAAAAATCCGCTCCTCTGCTTGTATTAACTATTAACTATTAACTATTAACTATATATTACCATCTTTTGCTATGGTTTTTCATCCACTTTGATAAATCCTCAACGACTTTTCTATTCACTGCAGGCGGAAAATAGTGAGTAAATTCGTCAAAATACCAGCATTCAACCGGTTTGTCCAGGACTCTAAGCCTTCTTTCAAGACGATAGGCATGCTCCACGGAAACATTATGATCCATTACCCCATGAATAATTAGGACAGGTGCAGCCAATCTTTCCAGTTCAAATAATGGCGTCCGCTTCTGATAACTTTCCGGAAACTTCTCAGGGGTACCGCCAATAACCCGTTTCATCATCCTCCGTAGATCTTTCCTTTCCTCATACGTTAGGGTCATGTCACTAACTCCGCCCCAGGTAACAACAGATGCTGCTTCGGGGAACTGGATCCCTGTCAACAGCGCCATCACACCGCCGCGTGAGAAACCAAAGATATGGATTTTACGTACCCTAGAAATAGATTTCAACAGCAAATAAGCAGAAAATGCATCCTCTCTGTCTTCCCCGGCAAAATCCTCATTCCCCTCCCCGCCTTGATTGCCACGATAAAAAGGCGCAAATACAATAAAACCCTCTGAAGCAAACTGGGCAATTCGGGCGGGACGAACCTTTCCAACATTTTTAATGCCGCCGCGTAAATATAGGAACCCATCCATCGGTTCATTACCAATCGGTGCCGCAAGCAGCCCTTTCACCCTTAATCCATTTGAAAAATAGGTAATAACCGTTAATTCAACATTAGGATTTGGCGAAGGAAAGCGTATGTGTTCAAGGATTTCCCCATTATTTATCTTCATCTGCCAATCCTTCCTTTATCAAACTTATTAAAATTTATTATAACTGGGCATTCACATATTTTTCTACTTTTCATACGATATCTTAGGCAAATAGCCCAGATTTCTTAACGGTATTGAAGGAGGTTCATTTTATGAAAAAATCGTTAAAGTTCAGTTTCTCCTTTCTTCTCATTGCTATTCTCATGTTTTCATTAGCCGCTTGTAACACTGATTCCAAAACAGAGACAAAGAAATTGGAAAAAGTTCGTATTGCAGAAGTGACCCGTTCCATTTTCTATGCACCGCAATATGTTGCACTGGCAAAAGGATTTTTCAAGGCTGAAGGGTTGGATGTCACCCTAACGACTACTCCTGGTGGCGATAAAACAATGACAGCCCTTATCTCGGGTGGAGCAGACGTTGCCCTAGTTGGATCAGAAACATCCATTTATGTTTACGCTCAAGGCGCAAATGATCCGGTCATCAATTTTGCACAACTAACCCAAACCGACGGCACATTCCTAGTTGCCAGGGATAAAATCGACAATTTCTCATGGGATCTATTAAAAGGAAAAACGTTCTTAGGTCAACGTAAAGGCGGCATGCCGCAAATGGTCGGTGAGTTTGTTTTGAAAAAACATGGCATTGACCCCCATCAGGACTTAAAATTAATCCAAAATATCGACTTCGCGAATATCGCCAATGCTTTTGCCTCAGGCACAGGAGAATTCGTGCAATTATTTGAACCCACGGCCAGTATTTTTGAAAAAGAAGGAAAAGGCCATATTGTTGCTTCCTTTGGAAAAGAATCCGGCCATGTCCCATATACCACCTTTATGGCGAAAGAAAGCTTTATGAAAGAAAATAAAGCAACAATTGAAAAATTCACAAGAGCCGTTTACAAGGCACAAAAATGGGTGGAATCCCATAGTGCTGAGGAAATTGCTAAAGCGGTTGAACCATATTTCCCTGATACAGACCTTGAAATCATGACAACGGTTGTCGAGCGCTATAAGAGCCAAGGCTCGTTTGCAGCAGACCCGATTTTAGACGAAGAAGAATGGAACAATCTTCAGAGTATCATGAGGGAAGCGGGAGAGCTTCCAAAAGAAGTTGATCATAAAACGCTTGTCAACACAGAGATTGCTGAAAAAGTCATTAAAAAATAATAGGAAAGGGAGGCCGTTTATATGAGCTTTTTACACGTTCAAGATATACATCATACCTATTTCACCAAAGCCTCTGCCACCACGGCCCTCTCCGATATAACATTTACGGTTGAGGAAGGGGAATTTGTCTCCCTCCTTGGCCCAAGTGGCTGTGGTAAGACGACCCTGCTTTCAATCATTTCAAGTTTACTTAAGCCGACCCAAGGAAAAGTCTTGTTAGAAAATAAACCCGTAACTACGTCTAAAAATCAAATCGGTTATATGCTCCAGCAGGATTATTTGTTTCCCTGGAAAACGATAGAAGAAAATATCCTGATGGGCCTGAAATTATCAAAGCAGCTAAATGAAAAAAACAAATCCGCCGCATTAAACCTGCTAGACCAGATCGGTCTCTTAGGTGTGGAAAAACAACTGCCAAAGCAATTATCCGGCGGAATGAGACAGCGGGTTGCCCTTGTAAGGACGCTTGCTACTGAACCTAAATTACTCATGCTTGATGAACCCTTTTCCGCCCTTGATTATCAAACTAAGCTTAAGTTAGAGGATTTAGTGTCGCAAACATTAGCTGAATATGGTAAGACGGCCATCCTTGTTACCCATGATATCGGTGAAGCTATTGCCATGAGTGATCGCATCTTTTTGCTTTCACCCAGTCCGGGCAGAATCCATAAAATTTTTGATATGCCGGAGGAATTAAAAAAGGTGTCACCATTTGAGGCTAGAAATCATGAGGTATACCCAAGCATCTTTCAAACCATATGGAAGGAGTTGGAGTCTCTTGAGCCAGGAAAAGAAAAGACTTGAACTCCTCCATAAAAACTACATTCATTCGTTACTAATCGAACGAAGATGGGTTCGGTTTTATCAAGCAGTCATTTTTATTGTTTTTTTCTCCAGCTGGGAACTTTCAAGCCAAAAGCAATGGATTGACCCGTTGATTTTCAGTTCACCGTCTAAAATATGGAACCTATTTTTAAATAAAATACAGGATGGGTCATTAGTAACACATACAGGTGTAACCTTAACCGAAACCATTTTTGGTTTTATTCTTGGTACCTTGCTGGGCACGATATTAGCTGCCATTCTCTGGTGGTCACCGCTGGTACAGAAGATTCTTGACCCCTATCTTGTTGTACTTAATGCCATGCCGAAAGTGGCACTCGGCCCCATTTTAATTGTCGCGCTAAGTCCGGGATATCCATCAATTATTGCCATGGGTGCGATTATTTCAATCATCATCACGACCATCGTGGTTTATACTTCGTTTAAAGAGGTAGACCCAAACTATTTAAAAGTGCTGCAAACATTTGGAGCAACAAGGCTTCAATGCTTTAAAGAAGCCATTCTCCCGGCAAGTTTTCCAACGATTATCTCGACCTTAAAGGTGAATGTCGGCTTGTCATGGGTTGGTGTCATTGTTGGAGAATTCCTGGTATCGTCCCGCGGCCTTGGTTACATGATTATTTACGGCTTCCAAGTATTTAATTTTTCACTTGTATTCTTATCGCTTTTAGTCATTGCTGTTATTGCAACAATTATGTATCAGCTTGTGGAGCTTTTAGAGAAAAAACTCATTAAGGAATAGTGACGATTGCGGCTATTCCTTTTTGAGAATTTGTTTAATACATTCTTCGATGACTTCGTCCTGCATGATAAAGCTGAAGTTATCTCCAAACCGCAGCTGCAAAATGTCGCCATTAAGGGCAACAGGGCCATTTGTTTCAAAGTAAGTGTTGGTTTTCTCCACCCTTTTAACCGTTCCGAAAAAAACTGCCTTTACAAATGATCCATTGTGGTCAGATACCCTATACTCAGCAATAAATTCTAAGCCGTCAAGAATGGCCCCGGTTTCCTCAAAGGTCTCGCGTCGAGCAGCCTCTTCAAGTGTTTCCCCTAATTCCACTTTTCCACCGGGAAATTCAAGACCGCGTTGTTTATGATTCGTTAAAAACCAACCATCATTATTTTTGCAGATAACCAGCACATGCATTACTTCCTCTTCGAAGGCACCATGGGAAAAAGAAAGTTCAACCTTGTTTCCGTTCCGATCTAAAAACTGTTTCATAAATTTACTCGCTCCATTTTTTCATTATGCTATAATTATAAACAACAAAAGGGAAATCCTAAAGGTTAGGATTTCCCTGAAAAGTATTATTTCGGTAATATATTCATGCTATCAATATGACTTTTCGCTTCATCATCACCAAGTTTATGCAGCATACCATACACTTGTTGAATCGTACTATCGTAGGCATCGTTTTCCCGGTCATAATGATATTGAACATATGGTACATGGGCCCGAAAAAAGTTTTTCCATTCTGTTGAATAGTTTTGGTCAAACAGCTCGCGTAATTGGGTAATTTCTTCATCATTTGCTTGAATTTTATAGCTCCATGTAGAGCTGGTGGCATTCCTTGTTATATGTCCGGTTCCAACATCAATATAATACATTTTCTTCTGTTCGTCCATTGCATCATCCCCTTTTACTCTTTAGTAATGTACAAATAGAAAAAAATTATTCTTTTTCAAATTTCGACTCATTTTTTAGAAATGAATACGATATAATAAACATACATTCAAGAAAACAGATTTTTCAGTCAATTTTAAAGTAGGAAGGCAGGGATGATTTGTTTCTTTTATGGGTATTCAATAAGTATAAACAATATTAACCAGGAGGTGTTGTAATGAAATTAGTCGATGAATTATATGAAATGTATCGAAACAAGTTAACGGGGGATGAAGAGGATATTGACATGCTGACATTCGCCTTTTTAGAAGAGATGTCACATGAAGATCTTCTTGCATTAATCCAAGAGATGGATAAACAAGAACTGTATGATTTAATGGGACTTTACCTAATCGAAAGCTTAAAGGGGAAATTTGCCCAAGAAGAGTACGGACAACATCGAGCACATACTTTTTATCCAAGAAATATTCATTGATTTTACATATCATCATTCCAGGGAAGCATGATTGCTTCCTTTTTTGTGCACTTTCGTCCTTAATTAAACCAAATTCATGGTACAATGAGTGGTAAAGGGGGGAAGAGACATGTATACGGTCTTAGTGGTTAGTATTATTATTGTCATCGTCGTTTTGCTTCTGGCGGTTATTACCACCTCAAAAGCATACTCCTATAAACATAGTGTGGATTCATTAGAAGATAATCCTTATTTGAACGAGGAGAACAAACACCAGGAATCTGATCAAGCCCAAAGGAATGCGTAAAAAAAATCCTATTCTAAGTGAATAGGATTTTTTTATTTTGTTCCACCACTATGGCAAGGCGCTTCCGCTTTTCTATGCAAAAACCTGTTTTAAATCCTCTTTGCTTTGCTCAAGCCAAAAGCGCATTAGGCGCTTGGCACCTTCTAAATCGTGCAACTTCGCTTGACCACATTGTCTTTCATTGGCAGCAGGGATATCGATGATTTCAACTGCATCCTTCATTGTATCCTCAAGAAGATCAATGATTTCCTCAACAGTAGGTTCGCCGCTGACAACAAGGTAATAACCAGTTTGGCAGCCCATTGGAGAAATATCAATAATATCAAAGTGGTCGTATTTTTCAGAATGCTTACGAATATTGAATGCTAGCAAATGCTCAAGTGTATGAATCACATCAGGCTTCATTGCCTGTTTGTTCGGCTGACAAAAACGGATATCATATTTATTAACAACACCATCACTTCCTACCTTATGGACACCACAATGTCTCACATAAGGGGCTTTAACGGCATTATGATCTAAATCAAAGCTTTCAACTGAAGGCATGAATATCACTCCTTATTCTTATCTATTTATCATCATACACCAAATCCCGACCTTTTTCATCCACTTAGTTATAATTAACATTTTAGACCTACATTTAAATCTGTGATATGGTGGATGTAAATAATAATAAGGAGACAAATCCATGTTAAAAAAAATCTTTCTTTCGATTATTCGTTTTTATCAAGTTGCCATCTCACCATTAAAACCACCAACATGCCGATTTTATCCTACTTGTTCGCATTATGGAGTAGAAGCAATTCAACGCTTTGGCGCTTTAAAAGGTGGCTGGCTCACCATTAAGCGAATTTTAAAATGTCATCCCTTTCATCCCGGAGGAATTGATCCTGTTCCTGAAAAAAAGGAGCATTAATCTTGATAACCATCCACCACTAAATCAAGTTTTCCTGTTTTAGGATCAATCACTAACCCATGAACAGGAACACCTTTTGGCAATAATGGATGATGTTTAATCATGTCTACACTGTGTGCAACACTATCATTCACATTATCGAACCCTTGTAGCCATTGTTTAATGTCGATACCTGAATAGGAAAGTGTATCAAAGGTTTCGTCAGTTATTCCCCGCTCTTTCATGCTCTCAATTACAGGTTCCGGTTTCATGCCGCTCATGCCGCAGTCATGGTGTCCGATTACTAAAACTTCCTGTGCCTTTAATTGATATACTGCAACCAGAATACTTCTCATCACACTTCCAAAAGGATGCGACACAAGTGCGCCAGCATCTTTAATGATTTTGGCATCCCCATTTCCTAAGTTTAATGCTTTTGGCAATAACTCCAACAAACGTGTATCCATACAAGTTAGGATTACCATCTTCTTATTCGGGAATTTCGTTGTTTCATATTTCTCATACTCATGGTCTTCTACAAACTTATGATTGTAGTCTAAAATCTCGTTCAATATTGTCATCTTAATACCGCCTTTCTATATAAGCATACATAATATTCCTTGTTTGAAACAAATTTTATACTTGCATTTAGGCTATTTTTTTTGTAAGATACATATGGAAATCGGAATCGTTCCGTATTATGCACTTATCTCTTTTTTGAAGATAAAAAATTTTTCGATTATAAATCGTAATTAATCCGATTTAATACATCTTTAAGGAGTCTTTATGAAAAAAATTATCTTTCTTCTTTCATTTTTATTACCTTTAAGCCTTATTTTATCCGCCTGTTCGAATGACAAAAACCAGTCACCCGAAAAAAAGAATCAATTAACCATTTATACAACAGTATTCCCACTTCAATATTTTACTGAACGAATTGGCGGTAAATATGTAGACGTAAAAACCATCTATCCTCCAGGTGCCGATGAACACACATTTGAACCATCGCAAAAGGATATGATGAATTTAGCCGATTCAGACTTATTTTTCTACATTGGGCTTGGTCTTGAAGGTTTTGTGGAAAAAGCAAAAGGGACATTAAAAAATCAAGATGTAACTTTAGTTCCTACGGCTAATCAACTGCAATTACCAAAAGATCAGCATGCTGCTGAGGAAGACGAAGGGCATGACGACCATGACCACGGTGATGTAAACCCGCACGTTTGGCTTGACCCGGTTTATTCAAAAGAGATGGCTGCAGTTATTCGTGATGCACTAGCAAAAAAGATGCCGCAAAACAAAGAACTTTTCAATGAAAATTATCAAAAGCTGGCAGCAGAATTAGATGAATTGAACAGTGAATACGAGCAGACCATTTCAACTGCGAAGCATAAAAAAATTATTGTGACACATGCCGCTTTTGGATATTGGGAAAACCGTTATGGCATTGAACAAATTAGTATTTCAGGTCTCTCGACAACCAATGAACCAACACAAAAAGAACTTGAGAAAATCATCTCAATCGCCGACCATGACGGTTTACACTATATTCTTTTTGAACAAAATGTCCAATCAAAACTTGGTAAAGTCGTCCAAAAGGAAATTGGTGCAAGGGCATTGCCGATTCATAATCTGGCTATTTTATCCCAAAATAACATTAAAGATAAAGAAACTTATTTTTCATTGATGAAGGCAAATCTTGATACATTAAAAACAGCTTTAAATAATTAATGGTGCAATATTTGGTTTATTGCCCAAATCCTAAACTTGTTTCCTTTCACTCTCATGGATGCTGTTATGTAAAACATCAAATGCTATTACTGTATTACCGAAACTTTAAGGAGTGATACGAATGGCACAGGATGTTTTATGTGAAGTAAATAACTGCACGTTTTGGGCTAAAGGAAATAAATGCAGTGCCGACAAAATCTATGTAGTTAGCCATACAGGTGATACGGCTGATACAAGTAAAGAAACCGATTGTCAGACATTTGAATCAAGCGATTTATAGTATTGCAAGGACCAGGCAAACCATTTTGCCTGGTTCTTTTAGTGTGTAAAAGGATAAGTTCTTTTTGTTAATAAAATTTTCTGCAGCCTTTTTTCATTTATTTCATACCCAATACCGGGGTTTAATGGAACATCGATCACTCCATTTTCAACGGTTACTTCTGGTGAAATAATATCTTCTTCCCAAAAACGGGTTGATGCGGATATATCTCCAGGAATAGTGAACCCCGGCAGGGAAGCAAGCGCAATATTATGAGCACGGGAAATACCAAATTCGATCATGCCCCCACACCAAACGGGGATCCCTTTTTCAAAGCAATAATCATGAATTCGTTTGGCTTCATAAAGACCGCCAACGCGGCCCACTTTTATATTAATTATTGTACAGCTCCCAAATTCTACTGCTTTCCTGGCATCATCAAAGCTCACGATGCTTTCATCTAAACAAATAGGTGTCTGAATCTCCTTTTGAAGGAGAGCATGTTCGATAATATCATCATGTCCCAGCGGCTGCTCAATCATCAATAGATTAAAGTCATCTAATGCTTTTAATCGGTCAATGTCTTTTAACGTATAAGCTGAATTGGCGTCTGCCATGATCGGCAGGTCTGGATAGTGCCGGCGAATTTCTGCAAGAAAAGAGTAATCTTGATTTGGATTTATTTTAACTTTAATCCGCTGATAACCCTCCGTAAGATATTGCTCAATTTGCTGGAGTGCTTTTGCCGTAGAATCTGTCGCTACCACCACACCTGAAGCAATTACTGTGCGTGTACCGCCAATCATTTTTGAAAGGGTTTCTGAATGAGACTTTGAATATAAATCCCATAATGCTGTTTCAAGCGCCGCCTTTGCCATGTTGTTTCTTCTAACCGAACTGAAAAGATGTGAGGCATCCTCAGGGTGTTTGATTGGATGTTTTTCCAGCAATGGAATCAAAATATCCGTTAACATATGTAAACAGGTTGCAACCGTTTCTTCGGTATACCACGGCGTAGAAAAGGCCACCCCTTCACCAAAGCCTGAAAGGCCATCTTTATTAGTGATCTTTACGATTATCCCTTCACGGTCTTTTACCTCTCCTAGATGCGTTAGAAAGGGGGACTTTAAGGGCATTTGAATAACAAAGAGCTCAATCGAGGCTATTTTCATTGTCAGCCACCCACTCTCGCAGTTCTCTTCTTAGTAGTTTTTTGGCAGCGTTTCTCGGAAGTTTTTCGATAAAATAAAAGGCTTTCGGCACCTTATATTTAGCTAGTTGAGTATGACAAAATTGTTGAAGTTCATCTTTGGTGATTTCTTCTCTTTTTACAATAAATGCAGCCGGAACTTGCCCCCATTTTAAGTCATCAATTCTTGTCACACCTGCATCTGCGACCGCAGGATGTGCTAGTAAAACCGCCTCAATTTCTGCAGGGTAGATGTTTTCTCCCCCTGAAATAATTAAATCAGAACGGCGGTCAATAACATATAAAAATCCTTCCTCGTCCATGTAGCCAATATCTCCTGTATAAAACCAGCCATCGCGGAATTTTTCTTTTGTTGCTTCAGGACGATATAAATAGCCCCGTGTAACATTTGCTCCTTTTACGGCAATTTCACCCGCTTCACCGGCTATAGCAGGACAACCATTATCTAAGACAATTTTAAGCTGTGCCGGGAACAAAGTCTTTCCGGCTGAACCGAGCTTCGCTAGGCTGTATTCCGGTGAGAGTGTCACAATTTGCGAGGAGGATTCTGTCATACCGTACGTTTGAAATACTGGAATTTCCTTTTCCACGCAAGCTTGCAATAATGGCAGCGGTGCAGGACCACCCCCTAGGAGCATACAGCGGAATTGATCTGGAAGCCTTCTGTCGTTAAGTGCTTCAACTATACCTGTTAACATTGTTCCTACCACTGACATAATCGTTACCTTTTTTTCCTGAATATCTGTAATCGTTCTTTCTACGTCAAAGTGGTCATGAAGGACAATCGGCATGCCATAGATGACACTGCGCATGAGGATGGAGAAGCCGCTAATGTGGAAAAGCGGAACAGAACAAAGCCAGCAATCACTTTCCATTTGTCCTAAATTTAATGCAGAGCCAACAGAACTCCACCAATGGTTCCCATATGTCTGCATAACACCTTTTGGGTTACCGGTTGTGCCAGAGGTGTACATGATCGTACAGATGTCAGATAGGCTGATTTCGTCTATGATAGCTGGTTCCACTGGTTCAACTTGAAATAGCCTTTCTTTCGTTATCGTTTTTACCCTTGATAATTGTTCAAGTTCCATTTTTTCAAATGATTCTTCAAGAACGAGGAATGATGCTTTGGAATCATTTAGTTGCCAAGCTAGCTCAGCGGGAGTTAACCGATTGTTTAAAATAACGGCTTTGACTCCTAAAAGCTGGAGGGCAAATAAAATCACCACTGTATCAAGGTGATTTTTCAATAATACGCCCACATACTGGTCTTGTTGTAGACCAAGGGCCTGAAGCTGTCCTGCGACTTTAAGGGAGCGATCATATAGTTCTTTAAATGAATATGTTTTCTCCTGAAAATAAACCGCCGTCCGATCAGGAGTGAGAAATGCCCGTTTATTTATGAAATTTGGCATGGTTTCGTTTGGCATTTTAAGCACCTTCTTTTTTATATAAAAACAGCCTGATGGAGTCCATCAAGCTGCTAAAAAATTTTTTTCCCATCAAGGAAAACGAGGGAATTGACCGAAATCGGGCTTGCGCTTTTCTTTGAATGCGTCGCGGCCTTCTTTTGCTTCATCTGTTGTATAGTAAAGCAATGTCGCATCCCCGGCAAATTGCTGAAGTCCTGCTAATCCATCCGTATCAGCATTCATGGCAGCTTTTATGAAACGGAGAGCTGTTGGACTTTTCTCAAGCATTTCTTCACACCATTTAATGGTCTCATCTTCTACTTGCTCCAGAGGAACAACCGTGTTAACTAAGCCCATATCAAGCGCTTCCTGCGCATTGTACTGACGGCATAAATACCAAATTTCGCGGGCTTTTTTATGGCCGATAATTCTTGCTAGGTAACCTGAACCGTAACCGGCATCAAAACTTCCAACCTTAGGACCTGTTTGTCCAAACACAGCATTATCAGCTGCAATCGTTAAATCACACACAACGTGAAGTACATGGCCGCCGCCAATGGCATATCCTTTTACCATTGCAATAACTGGTTTTGGAATAACACGGATTAAACGCTGTAAATCGAGAACATTTAAACGAGGAATTTGATCTTCGCCAACATAGCCTCCATGTCCCCTTACCTTTTGGTCACCGCCAGAACAGAATGCCTTATCTCCTGCACCTGTTAACACAATTACACCAATGCTGGAATCATCACGTGCATGAGCAAAAGCGTCAAACATTTCCGAAACCGTTTTAGGTGTAAAAGCATTATGTACATGTGGTCGATTAATTGTGATTTTCGCAATACCATTATAAGTTTCATATAAAATTTCTTCATATTTACGTCCTGGAACCCATTCTACTGTCACAATAAAATCCTCCTTTATCGTTTTTTTGACAAAAAGTCACTTACTATTGTACCAAACTTTTCTCGTTCTTCCACATGAATTGCATGTCCGCTATTTTCAATGACAATCCAAGTACCCTTTTTAAGGGTCTTCAGCATCTGCTCTGCAATCCTACAAAACTTTTTATCTTCCCCGCCTGTAATCAGCAAGACTTCACAGGAAAGTTCGTCTAATTGTTCCCACCAGGAAGGCTGTGAGCCCGTCCCCATTCCTACTAAACTGTTGGCGAGCCCTTTTGGAGAATTGCTTAGCTTCTGAGACCTAATGGTTTCACGTACCTGGGCTGAAAGCTGCTTCATGGTGGAAAATAGGGGAATATCTTCCCAATAATCAACAAACGAATTAATCCCTTGTTCGGTAATAAATTTTGCAAGTTCTGCATCTTTCATGCGGCGAAGTTCTCTTTCTTCGTCTGTCGCAAGACCTGGAGAGGCGCTTTCGAGAATTAACTTGCGAACCTTGTTTGGAAAAAGAAGCGCAAAAGTAAGTGCAAGTCTGCCACCCATCGAATACCCAAGTAGGTCAACTTGACTAACACCTAAAACATTTAGGATACAATTTAAATCATGTGCGGCTGATTCTATTTGATAACGCTGCAAATCATCAGGGGACTCCGTTTTACCATGCCCAATTATATCAGGGACAATTAACATCGAATGCTTCGACCAGGCATCATAAAACGGCTGCCATGTAGAAGCATCCCCCGTAAATCCATGTAATAACAAAAGCGGAAACCCTTCACCGTGAACTTCAACCTGATATTGAATTCCGTCGACAGCAACCTCCATTACTGGCCACCTTTGACAAAATTTGATATTTCCTGGGAAACAGAGCGCCAAAAATCGCGATGCTCATCACGATTTTTCTCTCTTTTTGTCGCAAGCTCGTAAACATGAATACCAGATTGACCGTCACTTTTCTTCATTTCCAATTCTAAGTGCTGCCAATCATTTATTTTTATAAATTGTCCGTTAAACATTCTCACAGCATGTTCAAATTCAATATCTAGCGGTGTCCCAAAAAGGAGTTCAAAATTCTTAGGATGCTCTGATTGCGGCAGGAAGGAAAAAATCCCGCCCCCATTATTGTTCACAAGAATAATATGAATCTTTATATCATAAAGTTTTGCTGCAATAAGACCATTTAAATCATGGAAGAAGGTTAAATCCCCTAGTACCAAATATAAGGACTTAGAGTATAAAGCCGCACCTAATGCCGTGGAAACTGTTCCGTCAATGCCATTAGCTCCCCTGTTCGCCATTACTTTAATGGATTTATTGTTATTTAAGAAAAAGCTGTCTAAGTCGCGAATCGGCATACTATTGCCTACAAAAAGTGTAGCCCCTTCAGGCAGCATATCTGCTAATTGATAAAACAATTTGCCTTCACTTAATTCAGTTAGATCGCGAATAGGAGTCATATTTCCTTTTGTTAGCGCATTAACCTTTTTCCAATTATCCAAATATCCCGATGGAGCTTTACTGTCTAAATAAGTTACCAGCTCTGCGCAAAAATTCGCCTCATTGCAAAAAATCATTTCCGTTGTTAATGCTGCCGGATCACGCCAGCTGCCTCCACCGTCCACAACCAATTGATCTGCAGCGTGATTTTCTTTTAAAAATATCGTTAACGCTTTGGAAATAGGCATTGCCCCAAATCGTAAAACAATATCCGGCTTAAGGAAGGCTTTGGCATCTGCATTCCTTAAAAATGTATCATATGATTCAACTATATTTTCAAAGCTATGTTTACCACTTCTTAACTGTGATAATGGGTCGGCTAAAATAGGATAGTTTAATTCTTTAGAAAGGCGTGTTACTGCTTCAGCAAAGTGTTTGTCAGCAATGTTCCCGCAGACAATAACCCCTTTTTCCTTCCCGCTTAATTGTTCCGCAATCCTTTTAAATTGCTCATTATCTATTGTTAAGTCCCCATTATGAACCTTAACATAACCTTTTGGCCGCTCCGTTAGCTGGAAAAGTGCATTATCCAATTTCGGAATGAGCGGTTCACGGAAAGGAAAATTCAAATGGACAGGTCCTGAGGGTTTTGCAGCAGCAATGGCTGCAGCTCGGGCACAAACTGTCCGGACATAGCGGATCATTTCTTCGCTTTTCTCCGGCACGGCCATTTCCGCAAACCATTTTACATGATGACCATATAAATGAATTTGATCAATTGCCTGCGGTGCTCCCATTTCTCTTAGTTCATGCGGTCTGTCAGCCGTAAGGACTATTAATGGTACCCGCGAATATTTCGCCTCAACAATCGCTGGAAAGTAATTGGCCGCAGCAGTACCGGATGTACAAAGGATGGCAACTGGTCTGTTTATTGCCTTAGCAATGCCTAATGCAAAAAAGGCAGCAGAGCGTTCATCCACATGAATATGAACGTTTAGCTCAGGATGTTCTGCCATCACCATTGCCATCGGGGTAGATCTTGAACCAGGACTGACGACAACATCGGTTACACCTGTTAAAACTAGTTCTGATACAAATGCTGCAATATAAGCTGTTAATGATTCCTGATGATTCATGTTATTTTCCCCCAAGAGCTCGAAGCATTGGTGTAAACTTTAAACTTGTTTCCAAATATTCACTTTCTGAATTCGAATCTGCCACAACACCGCATCCTGCAAACAGCGATGCCTCATCCCCCTGCAAGAGTCCGCAGCGAATGGATACAGCAAATTCACCATTTTGTTTATAATCGACCCAGCCAAGCGGAGCGCCATAGAAACCGCGGTCAAGCACTTCAACCTGTCTAATTTTTTCAACCGCTGCTTTCTTTGGCAGCCCTCCAAGAGCGGGGGTTGGGTGAAGTCTTTCAACTAATAAAAGTAAGGACGCATCCTTATTACATTTTCCGATTACAGGTGTATAAAGATGCTGAATATCCCTATTTTTCATTAGCTGTGGTTTGTCCGGCAGGATAATCTCTTCACACGATTCTTCTAATGCTTCCCGAATCATTTCAACCACAAACCCGTGCTCAATCAAGTTTTTCTGGTCATTTAATAAGGTTTGACCTAAAATCCTGTCTTCCTCTTCAGTGCTCCCGCGTGATATAGAGCCGGCAAGGCAAGTAGAATAAACTTCAGACCCATGCTTTTTCACCAACCGTTCCGGCGATGCGCCAATAAAACAGTCGCCATTCGATTCAAAGGCAAAAATAAAACTTGCATGCTGCTCAGTGTACAAATGCTCCAATACTGCCTCTGCCTCTAGATGGTTGTTAAAGATCAGCCTGAGTTCGCGGGCAAGAACGACTTTCTTTAACGGGCCGTTTGTTAATTCTTTCACAACACCATCAACACTCTGTTTCCACTTTTCAGGCGAAATTTCATTTGTTTTCAACAGAATGGCAGACTTCGTGAGATCATTATGTTTTAGGGTCATCAGCAGCTGATTTCTCTCCTCAATGATTTTACTGAATAGAGACACATCATCATTTGGAGTAATAACCACGTTTGTAGTTAAATACGTCTCTCCATCAATGATGCTCAATAAATATTTTGGTATATGGAACAAGGAGTCAGCAAATTTGGACCATAGATCCGTTTTTTCTTTATAAGGATCAAAGGAAAATCCTCCGAACATAAGAGGCCCAACACCAATTTTTGTATATGGATTAAAAATTATGCTATCCTCTAAAAAGCTCTTCCACTCGCTTTCAACATGAAAAAAGCGGTCAGTAGCCTGATCCGACTGAATTTGTTTTGAAATTCCAAGCCCAATTAGCACAATCTCGTCAGTTGGGTCTTTCCAGAAAAAACGTTCCCCACAATAGCGGTCTTTTCCAATATTAAAAAATGATAAAGGATTAATTGTATTCATTTTATGAACTTCACTTATTAATATTGGTCGGCCAAGTTTTTTCGCATGATTAACAGCCACAAGACCCCTTTCCTTTATTTCCGTTTCTTGAATGGTAATCAAACAAATCCCTCCAAAACAGCCGAAATGACTGTTATCCATTCATTTTGTTCTTATTTTAAGTTACTACTCCCATTGTAAAGAAGTCAATAATACTTGTCACTACCCATACCGTTTCATACCTTATTATATATCAAAATTGTTACAATTAGGCGGAAAACAGCTTTTTCCCTCTTTTCATTTTCCCACTAACCTTCGAATAATAGTCGAGCAGGTATTATCTTCTAGTTTTGATAGCAAAAATTAATTGACACTATTACGGGAATTTCATACACTTATGGTTGGGCTAGAAACCCGCCGTTACTAAATAAATAGATTAACTATTATAGAAGAGAGAGAAAAATTTTAAAAAAAGGGAGAGAACAATATGCAGCCAAATTTACAGCATAATTCGAAACCAGCAGTTGAATCAAACCGCGGCTTTCAAGTTTGGTGGCAAATGACCCGTCCACATACACTAACTGCATCGTTCGTACCGGTCTTACTTGGTACAGCTCTGGCTCTTAGACACGAGAAATTTCATATCGGTCTCTTTGCTGCGATGCTTATTGCCAGTATGTTAATTCAAGCGGCAACCAATATGTTTAACGAATACTTCGATTATAAACGCGGGCTTGATACGGAACATTCTGTTGGGATTGGCGGAACCATTGTCCGTGATGGCATTAAACCAAAAACAGTCATCAATCTTGCTTTTGGATTTTACGGGATTGCCTTATTATTAGGGGTATATATTTGTGCGAATAGCAGCTGGTGGTTAGCGGTTATTGGGCTTGTTTGTATGGCGGTCGGCTATTTTTATACCGGTGGCCCCCTTCCGATTGCTTACACACCATTTGGTGAAATTTTTTCAGGCTTCTTTATGGGTATGCTGATTATTTTAATCTCATTCTTCATTCAAACTGGAACAGTCGATACCACTAGCATCCTGGTGTCCGTACCAAGTATGGTATTGGTTGGTATGATTATGTTATCCAATAATATCCGCGATCTTGATGGTGATAAAGAAAATGGCCGAAAAACAGTAGCAATTCTGTTAGGAAAAAAGAAAGCTATTTATTTATTAGCTGGGATGTTTACATTTTCGTATCTCTGGGTTTTAGGACTCATCATTAGCAGTATTGCACCATTTTGGACAGCTATCGTCATTCTAAGTGCTCCAAAAGCGATAAAAGCGACAAAAGGGTTCATCGAAAATAATATGCCAATCAAAATGGCACCAGCAATGATTGCGACAGCGCAAACAAATACGATTTTTGGATTTTTGCTCGCAGTCGGCATTTTTATTGGACATTTCTTTTCCTAAGCAAAAAGCTTCTGCCAACTTGGCAGAAGCTTTTTTTATTAAAATGATTTAATTCCCCATATATCATCTGCATATTCCCTGATCGTCCGGTCACTTGAAAAATAACCTGCATGTGCAATATTGGTTAAGCTCATTTTTTGCCATTTTTCCTTATTGATAAATGTTTCACCAATCGACCGTTGAATGGTGGCATATGAGGCAAAATCCTTTAAGACAAAATACTGATCATTTTCCTCAAGCAGTGAGTCAAATATCGGCTCAAATTCGTTATAAATACCCGGAAAAAATCCGTTAACAAGCTGATCAACAGCCTGTCTGATTCGAGAATCATGATGATAATAAGATAACGATTGATAACCGCCGTGCTGGTAATAATGAAGGACTTCCTCTGCCGTTAATCCGAACGTAAAAATATTATCATCGCCAACTAATTCACGAATCTCAATATTAGCGCCGTCCAAGGTTCCGACAGTTAAAGCACCATTAATCATGAATTTCATATTTCCGGTACCGGATGCTTCTTTACTGGCAGTGGAAATTTGTTCACTCACATCTGAGGCAGGGAAGATTTTTTCAGCCAATGAAACGCGATAATTATCTAAAAAGATCACTTTCATTTTATCGCCTACTATTGGATCATGATTTATTTTTTCAGCAACCGTGTTAATTAATTTTATAATTTTTTTAGCATAGTAATAACCCGGTGATGCTTTTGCGCCAAAAATAAACACCCTTGGGACGATGGAAAAGCTTGAATCTTCTTTAATCCGATTATAAAGGTGCATAATGTGCAAGACTTTTAAAAGCTGCCGTTTATACGCGTGCAGCCGTTTAACCTGGACATCAAATATGGCCCCGGTATCAACCGATACTCCGGTCTTATCCAAAATAACATTAGCAAGCCGCTGTTTATTTTCATTTTTTATTTTTAACAACTGCTCTAAAAAGGAAGAATCGTTTTGATAGTTAAGCAATTGGGTAAGCTCCGTAGCTGAATAAGTCCAAGAAGGCCCGATTGAGTCTGTAATGAGTGAAGATAATTTTGGATTTGCTTTTAACAGCCAGCGGCGATATGCTATTCCGTTCGTTTTATTGTTAAATTTCTCCGGAAACAGTTGATAAAATTGCTTCATTTCCCGCTGCTTTAATATTTCTGTATGTAGCTTGGCTACACCATTGACACTAAAGCTTCCGACAATCGCTAAATGTGCCATTTTCACATAATTATCCGCTATAATGGCGAGAGAGCCAACTCTCTGCCAATCACCAGGGGTCTGGTCCCATAGTTCCTGGCAAAACCGCTCATTGATTTCTTCCACAATCATATAGATCCTTGGCAGTAACGGACGAAAAATATGTATCGGCCATTTCTCTAACGCTTCCGATAATGTCGTATGATTGGTGTATGAAATGGTATGTTTCGTAATATACCATGCCTGTTCCCAATCAAACCCTTCCTCGTCAATCAGGACCCTCATGAGCTCAGGAATAGCAAGTACAGGGTGCGTATCATTGATGTGTATACAAACATGTTCATGAAGTTGATTCAGGCTGCCGTGTTGTTTCCGGTAAGTTTTTAAAATAGATTGAATACTTGCTGATACTAAAAAGTACTGCTGTTTCAGCCGTAAAATCTTCCCTTCATCATGGGTATCATCAGGATATAAAAACTCGGAAATCGATTCGGTCTCCCGCTTATATTTCAAAATATCCTCATGAAAGGGAAATTGCGAAGGCTCTGCATTCCAAAGCCTTAGTGTATTAACAGTAGTGGATTTAAACCCGATAATAGGCATATCATGAGGAACCGCCATAACGGTTTCTGCATTCAGATGCTGAAAGACAAGACGGCCATTTTCCATCTTTGTTTCTACCTTGCCCCAAAATGGGATTTTCACTGCGCTATCAGCCTTGCGAATTTCCCAAACATTACCGCTTCTCAGCCATTGCTCCGGCAGTTCCACTTGATACCCATCGACAATTTTTTGTTCAAACAAGCCATGTTTATACCGAATGCCATGGCCATGACCGGGTAAATTCAGTGAGGCAAGCGAATCAAGAAAGCAGGCGGCTAACCTTCCTAAGCCGCCGTTTCCTAAGCCTGCATCCGCTTCTAATTCCTCCAGTTCATCCAAATCAATACCCAATTCCTGAAGTCCAGCTTGCACTGTTTGCTCTACACCTAAGTTAATTAAATTTTGACTTAACAGTTTTCCTAATAAATATTCAATTGAAAGGTAATAGACCTGCTTCCCTTCGGCAGCAAGATATCGTTCATTCGTTGCAATCCAGTCATTACTGACAAACTCCCGAATCATACTGCCGAGGGTTTGATAATGATCCCTTGCTGAACTTTCTGAGAAACTCTTCCCCACCAACATCTCAAGCCTTTTAAGAAAAGTTTTCTTAAACTCTTTTTTACTAGAAAACATGCGTTTCACTCCTTGAAACGAGCTCAGCATATAGCTGGTTATACCTAAATGCTGATTGGGCCCAGCTATAATCCATTTCCATTGCCTGCTTGACAATCAATTTCCACGTCTTTTGATCATGATAAAAGTGTAAGGCTCTTTGGATGGTATAGAGCATATCATGGGCATTAAAATTTTGGAAAGAAAAGCCGTTTCCTTCGCAGGTAAATTCGTTCCAGGCCTTAACTGTATCGTTTAAACCTCCCGTTTCACGGACTATCGGGATGGCACCATATTTCATCGCAATCAGCTGCCCAAGGCCGCATGGTTCAAATTGAGACGGCATTAGAAACAAGTCTGCTGCCGCATATAGCTTGTGGGCAAGATCCTCATTAAAACCCGTAAAAACCTTTAATTTTTCAGGATAGATTCTGGCAGCTTGCCTTAAATGTTCCTCGTACTCATAATCACCGGTTCCAAGAATGATAACCTGAATATCCTCTTGCAAGATTTCACGTAGGACACACTTCACCAAATCTAAACCCTTTTGCCTTGTAAGCCTTGAAATCATTACAAGTAAAGGAGTACCTACACTTTGCGGCAATCCAAATCTTTTTTGAATCTCTCTTTTGTTGATTGCCTTTTTTTGAGACGTATCTGCTTTATAGGTCTGATCAATGAGTGGGTCAATGGCCGGATTGTAAAAGTCCTCATCGATCCCATTTAATATCCCGATAAGATCCTCATTTCTATCCCGCAAAAGTCCATCCAGCTTTTCACCATATACGGATGTTTGAATCTCTTCTTTATAAGTTGGGCTCACTGTCGTTATTTTGTCCGCCGCAACCAGTGCCCCCTTCATAAAGTTGATATTTCCAAAAAACTCCAAATGGCCTGTGTGGGAGGATTTATTATCCATTCCCAGCAAATCCCCTAATACCTCTCTTGGAAAAATCCCTTGAAATTGCAGGTTATGAATCGTAAACACGGTCCGGATTTGCCCGTACCCTTTACGTTTGTAATATTCCGTTCTTAAGAGAAAGGGAATCATTGCTGTATGCCAGTCATGACAATGCAGTACATCTGGGAAAAAATGAAGCTGGGCTACTGTCTCGAGTACCGCCCGATTAAAATAGGCAAATCTTTCGCCATCATCAAAATAGCCATAAAGATTTTCGCGTATAAAATAATATTCATTATCTACGAAATAGTAGGTAATTCCTTGATGGGCAAGCTCCTCAATTCCGCAATATTGATTTCTCCAACCGACGGGAACGGTAAATTCTTTGATTTTTTTCATTTTCCGCTTGTATTCTTCTGGGATAGATCCATATTTAGGAAGAATCACCCTAATATCTGTTCCCAAACATTTTAGTTCTTTTGGGAGGGATCCGGCAACATCCGCAAGTCCCCCCGATTTAGCAAATGGACCACATTCTGAAACGGCAAATAATACTTTCACGAGTTCATCAACGCTCCTTGTTTCGACCCTTTACGAATGACATATGGTGAATGAGCAGTTCCCGTTAAATGAGTTCCAGCCTCCACCTTTACATCCTTATCTAAAATAACTGAATCTAAATAACAATTGTCCTCGATTTGGCACTTTTGCATGATAATACAGTTTTTAATGACTGCGCCTTTACCAATTTTTACACCACGTGAAACAATACTGTTTTCAACCGTTCCACCAATAAAACAGCCGTTTGCAATCATAGCATTCTTCACTGATGAGCCCTTTACATATTTGGTTGGCGGCTCATCTTTCACTTTTGTAATAACTGGCTGCTCTTTTAAAAACAATTGCTTCCAAACATCAGACTCAAGCAGCTTCATACTAGTGGAAAAATAGTTTTCAATCGAATCTATCATCTCGGTATAACCGGCATAATCATAGTGACAAATAGAATAATTGGTATGAATGGCAGTTACGACATCCCTCATACAGGTATATCCTGTTTCATGTCTTGTTTCAAGCAGCTTAATTAGTAAAGAGGTTTTAATTAAATACATTTCCATTGGTCTTCCATCCTGGTGATGGATTTCAGTTATATCGCATTTTGCCTGGCTATGCCAATTTAATATTGGCCTAAAGTCCATATTAAAAATCGTGTAACAGTTGGCGATAATCGCATACTCTTGTGTACTGCGATAAAAATAGTCCATATTGGCTGCAAAATGTTCAAACGATCCGACTTTATTGCCATCGTTATCGACAATCGGGGATGGGAAAAAGAAAAGGCCGTCCCGCTTTCGATTTAAGTCCCAATTTTTTCCCGAACCCAAATGGTCCATTAGCGAACGATACTGCATTTTCGGAAAAATTGCCACACTTCGAATCCCTGAATTCACCATGTTTGATAGAACAAAATCAATAATGCGGTAACGCCCCGCAAAAGGCAAAGCCGCAAGTGATCGATGTGTTAAAAGATCTTCTAAATCTTCATGATAAGTTGTGGCATCAATAACGCCTAAAAGCTTTCTCTTCAATCAAATTCCCTCCTGTTTTTCTACTAATGAACATTTTGCCAGCTAACTATTTAATAAGCAGGATAAAGCCCGGTTAACATTTCTTCTGTAACAAGAATAATTTCATCATCAAACGAACGAATTACTGTCCCGTCTGGTATCTTTACATCACCCGGTACAATTGCTTTTTCAATTAAGCAGTTATTTCCGATAATGGCATCAGGCATAATGACTGACTCCTTGATCATGCTGCCTTTTCCAATCGTTACACCTTGAAATAGAACAGATTTATCGACTTCACCATCGACGGTACAGCCCTCATTAATCAATGACTCTCTTACAATTGCATTAGAAGAAATATATTGCGGCGGCTGATTCGGATTGACTGAATAAATCCTCCAGTCATGGTCAAATAAATCTAATTCACAATCTTCACCTAAAAGATCCATGTTTGCTTCCCAAAGGCTTTGAACCGTACCAACATCTTTCCAATAACCCTTAAACGGATAGGCAAACAATTTCTTATTTTCCTCTAAAAGCAGCGGGATCACATCTTTACCAAAGTCATGACTGGAATCTGGATTCCGTTCATCCATTTCTAAATATTCCTTCAGTATATTCCAGCTAAATATATAAATGCCCATAGAAGCAAGATTATTCTTCGGATTGCTAGGCTTCTCCTCGAATTCTACTATTCTCATATCATCGCTTGTATTCATGATCCCAAACCTGCTGGCCTCGACCCATGGGACCTCTATCAAGGAAATCGTCACATCGGCTCTTTTTTCAATATGATATTCAAGCATACTCTCGTAATTCATTTTGTAAATATGGTCACCAGAGAGGATTAATACATATTCCGGTTGATATTGTTTAAGATAATTTAAATTTTGATAAATGGCGCTTGCAGTTCCGGTATACCATTTTACTTCTGAAGACTCACTATATGGGGGTAAAACGGTTACCCCGCCATCTTTGCGGTCAAGATCCCACGCACTGCCTATTCCAATATAGGAATTTAACAGAAGAGGCTGGTACTGTGTTAAAACCCCTACTGTATCAATGCCAGAATTGGCACAATTGCTTAAGGTGAAATCAATAATACGGTATTTTCCGCCAAACGGAACGGCTGGTTTTGCCAAATCCTTTGTCAGCGAATTAAGTCTGCTTCCTTTCCCTCCTGCTAACAGCATGGCTACGCACTTTTTCTTTCCCATTTCCTTTTCTCTCCTTTCGTTTTTTAACCGGTCTTATGATTTGAAAACCATACGGTGGAATTGTCATTTCTATTGAAAATGGCTGACCATGGAAGGGCTCTTCTAACGCCAAAATAGTTTTTTTATTCATCAACCCAGCCCCGCCGTATTCTTGTTGATCGCTATTTAAAATTTCTCGGTACTCACCAGCTTTGGGGACACCGACTTTATACACTGGATAGTGCACACCCGTAAAGTTAGTGACAATGATTAAATAATCCTCTTCCTTTTTTCCTTTTCGAATAAAGGAGAAAATCGATTGGCTGCTGTTATTTGCATCAATCCATTCAAATCCATCCTGCAAATGATCTAATTCATACAGTGCCTTGGAGCGTTTATAAAGTTTCGTTAATACTTTTACATATGTGTTTAAATTGCGGTGCATGTCATATTCCATTAAGTTCCAATCTAATTCTTCTTTGTCCTTCCACTCGGCAAACTGGCCAAATTCAAAGCCCATAAATAATAGTTTCTTTCCTGGGTGGGCAAACATATAGCCTAGCAGTAGCCTTAACTGGGCAAATTTTTCCCAGTAATCCCCCGGCATCTTATCCAGGAGCGATTTTTTCCCATGGACCACTTCATCATGTGAAAATGGCAGCATAAAGTTTTCTAAAAAGGCATATAAAAGTGAAAAAGTTACTTTTGAATGGACTATTGATCGAGAATATGGAGGTGTTTCCATATATTCAAGCATGTCATTCATCCAGCCCATATTCCATTTATAATCGAAGCCAAGACCTCCGTAACGGACAGGTGTGGTCACATTTGGAAACTCAGTAGAATCCTCACCAATCATTAAAAAATGGGGATCGTAATCATGTACTTCTTTGTTTAACTTTTTCAAAAAATGAATGCCAAACGGATTCTCACGCTTCCCCTGGGCAGTATTTGGCCAATAGATGATGTTAGCAACGGCATCCATCCGAAAGCCATCAATATGAAAATAGTCAATCCAATATAGAGCATTTGAAATAAGGAAGCTTTGTACCTCACCTTTTCCTAAATCAAAATTGGCTGTCCCCCATACGACATTTTCTCTATCATGAACATGGCTATAAGAATAAATATGTGTTCCATCAAAGCGGTATAGTCCGTGTGCATCCTTGCAAAAATGTCCCGGAACCCAATCAAGAATGACACCTAAACCATGCTGATGACATTGGTCCACAAGGTATCTAAAGTCATCTGGGGTACCATATCTTGATGTCACTGAGAAATAACCAGTTCCTTGATATCCCCATGAGTCGTCGAGCGGGTGCTCGACAAGTGGCAATATTTCTATATGGGTAAAACCATGCTCCATTACATAAGGTATAAGCTCCTCTGCCAAATCCCTATAGGTTATGTAGTCCCTATTGGCCTTCTTCCTCCAGGATCCAAGGTGTACCTCATAAATAATGGCAGGATCAGATAATAGGTTCTTTTTTTCCCTTCGGTTCATCCAATGACCATCTTGCCATACATAATTGTTTAAGGAATAAACAATGGACGCAGTATTCGGTCTTACTTCTGAATAAAAGGCAAACGGGTCTGCCTTCAGGAGCCTTTCCCCTGTTTGTGAGATAATTTCATACTTATAAATGCATCCTTCCAAATCTTGATTTACAACAATAATCCATACTCCCTCATCATTTACCTTCTGCAGGTCATATCCTTCACCATTCCAGTTATTAAAATTGCCCGTGAGCCTCACCTGACAAGCATTAGGTGCCCATACGCAAAATCGTGAATATACTTGATCGGAATTCTTAAAGATATGAGCGCCAAAAAGCTGATGACTTTTGCATAAGCTGCCCTCATGAAATAAGTGCAGCTGGTAATCGGTTGGAAAAAACGTATTCACTGCCATGGCTCTCCTCATCCTTAATGAAAATATGTATTTCAATGACCAATTATAAGTGCAAATGAACCATATTCCTCATAATACTTTTTTATCTTTTCTGACAACATATGATGTTAGTCGCTACAAACGGCGCTTTTACGCCTTCTTTCGGCACCATGTGACAAAAATTCCACCGTTAATCGACAGAAATCTAGTAAGTTTTTTAAAAATTTTTTAAAAATTCCAGAATAAAAATTATTTGATTACTTATAAATGAGTGGGATGAAATTTAGGAGAATCACGGATAATGTAAGCGGTATCAACGCTTTACAGCATTATGATAGGAAGAAAAATATTATAGGAGTATAATTAATTCTCGATAAAAGTAGGTAATTAGAAATAGGGCTATTGTCTAAGGCTTTTTATGCAATTGAAGTTACTATTTTTTGGGCCTAAATCGAATAAAGAATAAAATTAGGCACAAAAAAACTGATAACATATTGTTATCAGTTTTTCTGTATGACCCCTACGGGATTCGAACCCGTGTTACCGCCGTGAAAGGGCGGTGTCTTAACCGCTTGACCAAGGGGCCAGATATTTATGGCGGAGAAGGAGGGATTTGAACCCTCGCGCCGGTTACCCGACCTACACCCTTAGCAGGGGCGCCTCTTCAGCCTCTTGAGTACTTCCCCATATGGCTCCGCAGGTAGGACTCGAACCTACGACCGATCGGTTAACAGCCGATAGCTCTACCACTGAGCTACTGCGGAATAATAAAGAATAAATGGTGGGCCTAAATGGACTCGAACCATCGACCTCACGCTTATCAGGCGTGCGCTCTAACCAGCTGAGCTATAGGCCCACATATATGGAGCGGGTGATGAGAATCGAACTCACAACATCAGCTTGGAAGGCTGAGGTTTTACCACTAAACTACACCCGCAAAAATCAAATTATTATGGGGCGACTGATGGGAATCGAACCCACGAATGCCTGAACCACAATCAGGTGCGTTAACCACTTCGCCACAATCGCCATAAGTTAAGTAAAAATGGTGGCTCAGGACGGAATCGAACCGCCGACACAAGGATTTTCAGTCCTTTGCTCTACCGACTGAGCTACTGAGCCACTAAGTGGCGGTCTGGACGGGACTCGAACCCGCGACCTCCTGCGTGACAGGCAGGCATTCTAACCAACTGAACTACCAGACCGAATTGCGGGGACAGGATTTGAACCTGTGACCTTCGGGTTATGAGCCCGACGAGCTACCAGACTGCTCCACCCCGCGATAATAGAAATTATAAAGCTGAAGAAAATAATATGGCGGAGGAAGAGGGATTCGAACCCCCGCGCGGTTTAACCCGCCTGTCGGTTTTCAAGACCGATCCCTTCAGCCGGACTTGGGTATTCCTCCATATTATAAGTGTTACTGGTGGACCTTGTAGGACTCGAACCTACGACCGGACGGTTATGAGCCGTCTGCTCTAACCAGCTGAGCTAAAGGTCCAAGATAAAATTTACTAACTAAATGAAATATTTGGTAGCGGCGGAGGGGATCGAACCCCCGACCTTACGGGTATGAACCGTACGCTCTAGCCAGCTGAGCTACACCGCCATAATTTGATTTAAGATATAATTGGTGGAGTCTAGGGGGATCGAACCCCTGACCTCCTGCGTGCAAAGCAGGCGCTCTCCCAGCTGAGCTAAGACCCCAGTATAATTGTTTGTAATGGTCGGGAAGACAGGATTCGAACCTGCGACCCCTTGGTCCCAAACCAAGTGCTCTACCAAGCTGAGCTACTTCCCGTAAAATAATGGCGCGCCCGGAAGAAGTCGAATCCACAACCTTCTGATCCGTAGTCAGACGCTCTATCCAATTGAGCTACGGGCGCATTATTTTAAATGGTGCCGAGGACCGGAATCGAACCGGTACGGTAGTCACCTACCGCAGGATTTTAAGTCCTGTGCGTCTGCCAGTTCCGCCACCCCGGCACTATTGGAGCGGAAGACGGGATTCGAACCCGCGACCCCCACCTTGGCAAGGTGGTGTTCTACCACTGAACTACTTCCGCATATTACATTTAAATGGTGCGGGTGAAGGGAGTCGAACCCCCACGCCTTGCGGCGCCAGATCCTAAGTCTGGTGCGTCTGCCAATTCCGCCACACCCGCATGAAGTTGTAAATGGTGAGCCATGAAGGACTCGAACCTTCGACCCTCTGATTAAAAGTCAGATGCTCTACCAACTGAGCTAATGGCTCGTACTAAGATGATTCACTAATCTTTTATTGTAATAAGTCAGATGCTCAAAAGAACTTTCGTTCTTTCTCGCAGATTGCCCGAGGATGCTTATTCAATGAAGCCCGCAATCTGCTCTACCAACTGAGCTAATGGCTCGTACTAAACCAAAAAATAAATGGTGCCGGCGAGAGGACTTGAACCCCCAACCTACTGATTACAAGTCAGTTGCTCTACCAATTGAGCTACCCCGGCGTTTTAAATGGTGGAGGATGACGGGATCGAACCGCCGACCCTCTGCTTGTAAGGCAGATGCTCTCCCAGCTGAGCTAATCCTCCAAATACAGCCTGGCAACGTCCTACTCTCACAGGGACGCATGTCCCAACTACCATCGGCGCTGAGAAGCTTAACTTCCGTGTTCGGTATGGGAACGGGTG
>NZ_JBIWDU010000024.1:0-85404 GCF_044762155.1 Neobacillus sp. NPDC097160
TCACACCCGTTCCCATACCGAACACGGAAGTTAAGCTTCTCAGCGCCGATGGTAGTTGGGACATGCGTCCCTGTGAGAGTAGGACGTTGCCAGGCACGAAAAAGGACAGCTGAGCCAGCTGTTCTTTTTTGTATGCTCTTTTATTCATGGAGAATAGAGATAATCCCGCCAACTACAGAAATATTCCCCAATATCCTGCAAAAATAAAGTATGAATAACCACAATCCAAAACAAAATCTGTTATAAAGGCAAAAACGGTCCCTTTGTCCCATTAGCAAAGGAAATTAGTCCTATTTAAAAAATGGTATGATAAGGAAGAAAAAATTTAACATCAATCGAGATTCCCAGTTTTTAACAGAAAATTAAGGCTTATGGACAATATGAATATACGAGAAACACCTTCACATACTCCATTAAACCTATATACATTGCGAAAATAATACTTATTTCTTTTAAAAAATAATTTTGCAAGCAAACTGGAGAGAGATATAAAGTGATTTTAACGTTATTTGACCGCAAAAAGGCACTCACGTTTGTATTGCCGGAGCGGGTGACCGGACGGTATGTGCTTTCGACGGAGGGCGAAAATTGCAGCAAAATAGAGTTGATGGCGGTAGAGGCTGAAGATGGACAATGGTTCTTAAAGTCGAATAAATATGCTTACCTAAGCAATGCTGATGGTCAAAAACTTAGCAAGCAGCATATTGAATCATTTAAAACCTACACAATTAAACGCGAAAATGAAGCGCCGTCGCTTTTATATGCGGAGCCCGCCGCTCCTGAGCAAAATATATATACAAAGCACTACATTACCACGAAAAAGGTGAAGATCGGCAGGTCTAAGGACAGTCAGATTTGTTTTGCCAATAAATTAGTGTCAAATTCTCATTGTGAGATTGACTATGACAACAACGGCACGGCGGTAATCCGTGATCTGCAAAGTTCAAACGGTACCTATGTGAACGGGGAAAAAGTAACTGAGCATACGCTTAGAATTGGCGACTGTATCTACATAATGGGGTTAAAAATTATTTACAATGGGAAACTGCTGTCGTTAAACAACCCGCATCAGCTCGTTTATCTCGAGAGGAATGCGTTTCAGCCGTTAACGGTTGAACAGCCAATGATACAGGAAGAGGAAGACTTGGATGAATTTCAACAAGAAGAGCCTACAGATGAACTTTTTTACCGCTCCCCTCGTTTTAAAAGAGATATCAAAACTACTGAGATCAAGATCGATCCACCGCCACAGCCTGCGAACCAAGAAGAAACTCCGTTAATGCTGCTATTAGGTCCATCGCTCACAATGGGAATGGCCTCCTTGTTTATGGGGCTTTTTACGCTGCAAAATGTCTTGTCCACGAATGGGGATATCATGAGGGCGATGCCAACCTTGGTGATGTCCTTCAGTATGCTGATTGGAACCATTCTCTGGCCCATTTTAACAAAACGGCATGAGAAAAAGACGCGGCTTAAACAGGAAAAAATCAGGCAGGAAAAATATCGCGCATACTTAGTGGATATGGCGAAGGTAATCGAAGAGGAGCAGAAGCGGCAAAGCGAGATTTTGCATGAAAACCATGTACCAATTGGACATTGTGTTGCCCGGATTCAGACGCGGCAGCGAAACCTGTGGGAGAGAACGCCTGGCCAGGATGACTTTTTAAAGCTGCGTTTAGGAATTGGCAATCTGCCCCTCAATGCCGACATCAAATTTCCGGAAAAACGCTTTAGCGTAGAGGATGATGTGCTGCAAGAGGAGCTCTATAAACTTACAGCAAGCCCAAAGGTTTTAACAGATGTTCCTGTCACTTTCTCTCTTTTTGAAGAAAAGGTCAGCGGGATTATTGGCAGTCGGGAGAAGGTAAAGGCCTTTGTTGAGGGATTGATTTTTCAATTAACAGCTTTACATAGCTATGATGAATTAAAGCTGGTATTTGTTTACGATCAGCGGGAGCAGGACATGTGGAACTTTGTGAAATGGCTGCCTCATGTATGGGACGATACGAAAACCGTACGTTTTATGGCAACGGATGCCAATGAATTAAAAGAGCTGTCAGCAGTGCTTGAAAAAGAAATTTCCCGGCGGCAGAACTTAACTGTTGATGAATTAAGCGGGTCTGACGCACAGCATTATGTCATTTTTTCAATGGATAAAAGTTTGGCAGAAAAAGCGGAAATGTTCACGATGATTTTACGAGCAAAACAAAACATTGGCATTAGTTTGATTACCCTTTATGATGAATTGAAAAATTTACCGAAGGAATGTTCAGCAGTCATTGAACTTGACGACCAAGCGGCAAAGATCTTTGATAAGGACGATATTACGGGACAGTTTACGGCATTCCGTCCCGACATTTATTTGCAGGATGACCCGGAAGAGCTGGCGATTCAACTAAGCAACATCAAACTTGCTTCATTAAATAAGGCCTATACATTGACGGAGATGCTCACCTTCTTAGAAATGTTTGGGGTTAGTAAAATTGAACACCTTAATGTGCTGACAAAATGGAAAGAGAATGACCCGGTGAAAACCTTGGAAACACCAATCGGGGTTGACCAATCAGGCGAGTTATTTAAGCTCGACCTCCACGAAAAATTCCACGGCCCGCACGGCTTGATTGCCGGGATGACCGGTTCCGGGAAAAGTGAATTGATCATGACATTTATTTTGTCACTCGCGGTGAATTATCACCCGGATGAAGTGGCGTTTATTTTAATCGACTATAAGGGCGGCGGCATGGCAAATGCCTTTGTGAACCTGCCGCATCTTGCCGGGACGATCACCAACCTCGACGGGGCAGCTGTCAAGCGTTCGCTCATTTCGATTCAAAGTGAGCTGAAGCGGCGCCAGGCGATTTTTAGCGACACAAGCAAACGAGTGAATGAAAGCAATATCGATATTTATAAATACCAAAAGCTTTACCGTGAAGGCCGGGTAACCGAGCCGCTGCAGCACTTGTTCATTATTTCCGATGAATTTGCCGAGTTGAAAACACAGCAGCCGGAATTTATGGAACAACTAGTCAGTGCGGCACGGATTGGACGGAGCTTAGGGATTCACCTGATTCTCGCAACGCAAAAGCCGTCAGGAGTTGTCGATGACCAAATTTGGAGTAACAGCAAATTCAGAATCAGCCTGAAGGTGCAGGAGAAGGCGGACAGCATGGAAGTCATTAAGCGGCCGGATGCTGCGGAATTGGCGACTACCGGCCGGTTCTACCTGCAGGTTGGGTTTAATGAAGTGTTTATGCTCGGGCAATCAGCCTGGGGCGGGGCACCGTATTATCCTGCGGAAAAATTGGAGAAACGTCAGGATAACAGTATTGTCGTGATTGATGCGATCGGCCGCGTGCTAAAGAGTGCACGATTGGATAAGCGAAACAGGCTCGTGAAAAATCCGCCGAAGCAATTGGATGAAATTACGAACTATCTGGCCCATTTGGCGTCACAAGAACAGATACAGGTGAAACAGCTGTGGCTTGAGCCGATTCCAAGCCAAATCTACCTCGAAAAATTGCATGGAAAATATCGCATGTCTGCAAAACAAACCAATGTCTTAAATCCGGTCATTGGTGAATACGACGACCCGGCAAATCAGAGTCAGCACATCCTAAGATTGCCGTTAACAGAGGAAGGTAACACCGTGATTTATGGTGTCGCCGGCAGCGGTAAAACGACTTTATTGGCGACGATGATTTATTCGCTCATGGGAGCACACACACCGGAAGAGGTTAATCTGTACTTATTGGATTTCAGCAGCGAAACCTTAAGCTGGTTCCGGGAAGCGCCGCATGTCGGTGATGTTGTTCTGTCACATGAAAGCGAAAAAATCACCAATTTATTTAGAATGTTAACGAATGAAATCGAGCGAAGAAAGAAAGTATTGGCGAACTATGGCGGCGATATCGGCACTTACAACCGCACGAAGGATCAGCCTCTCGCCTCGATTGTTGTCGTGATTCATAATTATGCTGCTTTTTCAGAGATGTATGAGGACTATGAGGAATCTATTTCCTTCTTAACACGCGAAGGGCTCAAATACGGCATCTACTTCGTCGTAACTGCGGCTAATACTGGAGCAATCCGCTATCGTTTGCTGCAAAACTTCAAGCAGCTGTTTGTCCTGCAATTGAATGATACAACGGAATATTCAGGTGTATTGGGAAGCGTCGATGGGGTTTATCCATCGAAACATAAAGGCCGGGGAATTTTTAAAGCAGGTAGTGTGTATGAATTCCAGACTGCCCTTATTACAGATGTGACAATGGATATGTTCCGTTTTATGACCAATTATTGTGCCGAGCAAAGCAAGAGGTGGAACAAGGCAAGAGCAAGAAGGATTCCCATTCTTCCGGAAAAAGTCGACCTAGACTATTTTGCTGCTGGCGACCTTCAAACAAATCAGCCGGGGAAAATACCGGTTGCCGTTGAGAAAAATTCGCTGGCGATTTCTTATTATGACTTTACCGATTCATTTGTGAATCTTGTGCTAACTAGCAATAATGATGACGAATGCACAAGCTTTATCCAAGGAGCAGCCGAGGTGCTCGCGGCAAACGGTGCCAGTGAAGTCATCGCCATCGATGTGCACACCAGTTTCCGGACAGATGCGAACCGCAGCTATCGCTATGTGACTGGGACTCAGCCAATCGAAGAGACGATTGGCTACTTGTTCAATACGCTTGTCTACCGCAATAATACGACGAAGGATGCGATGACGGCGGGTCAAATGCCACCGGTGTTTGAACCGATTTTCTGTGTGATTGATTCGTTCATCGACATGAACAATGCGTTATCTGCCGATGGCAAGGATAAGCTTGCCGTATTTTTGGATAAAGGCAGCTCGCTTGCAGTCCACCTGATCATTGGGGACCAGGCCGATCGGATCAACTCGATTTCCTATGAAAGCTGGTTTAAAAACAATGTGTCCCAAAGTGATGGTATTTGGGTCGGCAGCGGCATTAGCGATCAATATGTATTAAAGACGAATAAGACAACAAGCGATATGTATCAGGAAATTCCAAGCGGCTTTGGTTATTGTTTAAAGAAAGGAAAGCCGGTATTAGTGAAGCTGTTGTCTTCAGCAGCTGTAAGTGAGGAGGAGTTAGTGTATGGATAAGGTGTTAGTGGAAGTGTTTATCCCTGCTGCCAATCAGACCTTTGATATCTTCCTCCCGCTAAAAAGCCCGCTTCACGAAGTCGTACTTTTATTAGCGAATACCGTGACAGAGCTGTCGCAAGGTTATTTTACCGGCACCGAACACACCGTTCTCTGCAAACGGAGTACAGGAGAAATCTATAATATCAACGCCACTGTGGAAGAACTCGGCTTCAAGAACGGTGCGAAGCTTATGCTGCTGTAAGTTTTTTTAAAAAAGTACTTGGTTAGGAAGGTGTCCGATGAAAACCAATAAAAGGATTATAATGATAATCCTACTAATCCTTTTAGTGATAGGAGGAACGGGTTGTATGAATTCGGAAGGGAAAATCCTCAATAATATTGAGGATAAATATGGTGAAAAGTTTGTTGTTGAAGGTAAAAAGGAAGGAAGCGTTTTGTTCCCGGAAATGTACGGTAAGGATAAGATATTTGTTCATCCGGAAGATAAACCCGAATTAATTTTTGAAGCGGGGCAGAGTGATTCACAAGACGGTAAACACTATGATACCTATATCCCTGCCTTGTGGGGTGCAGAACTTACGGCAAGTTTAAAAGATAAACTTACCGATCAGCTTCCAAAGGATAGTCTATATAAGGTTTACGTCGATGTTGCTGGGAGTAAATATGACGTAAGTATGAAAGAAATGTCGGCATACGATTATATCAAAAATGTAAATAAAAACGTCATGGTTGTTCTCGAAGTGGCGATTAAAACCTCTGGGGAGCCAAATTTAGTTAAATACCAAGATGGATTATATCAGTCCTATGAGATGATCAAAAACTTACAAACAAAGTATTATAGCCTTTCAGTCGGGTTTGTTGACCCTTCTGAGGATGTTTCAGATTATATTAGAACTGCTAATGTAAATAATCTTCCATGGTCTAATCTGAAAGCTAAGGTATATGGCCATATATTAGTTGACGAGCATGTAAATATTAACAGTCCGGATGAATTAATTAGCAATTATGAAGCTGTCAAGGAGTAGTTGCCGTGTCGCTATCAAATTTAACTGCTGAAGAAAACTATTTATTGTTGAGGTTTTCCTATTTGGATATTCCTGATTCGATAAAAATTAATCCAAATAATCCGTGGAAATTTGAAGATATCGTTAATAAAATGGGTGACTTGTCTCAATATGAAAATAAAAAGGACTTTAAGGCAATCTACGACTATGTAAACGGCCCAAATGGCGGCAACCTGGCAAATATCCAATTAACAAACTATCAAAACAACAACCCAAAATGGAAAGAAGCTTTTCACGGGAAGCTTGATTCCGGTTTTGTCGGTTATGCCTTGAAGGATGATGAAGGCAATGCCACGGCATTATTTAGAGGCAGTGAAAGTCTTGGTGAACCGTTGCATGTGCTGACAGACTGGACTTCCAATGTTGAAGCAGGCATCGGTCAGGAAATCCAGCAGCAAAAAGAAGCTGCACAATTTTACAAGGATAATATTTTTGGAGCAGTTGGCGACACCTATGTCATGGGCCACTCCAAAGGCGGAAATTTAGCAAGTTATGTGTTAGTCCATTTTTTCAATCAAGACAAAAACTTAAAAGCCTATGCTGTAAATGGTGCCCCTATCAACTGGTGGATTCTCTCAAAGGAGCAGCAGGAGGTCCTAAAAGGGGACCGGAATATGTATATTGTTCATCAAGATGATGCGGTCTCGCAGCTCGGGCATGTTCCATATGTCGATAAAACGATTAAAACAAAGAATAAACTTGGTACCTTGGCATTGATATCGGCTGTCCTTGCCTATGGTTCACTAGCGCTTGATGCCCATAGCTTGGATGCAGTAGAGTTTGACGAAAACGGGAATTTCATTGGGGCATCCGACGGTGCGTCAGCGGGACGGATGATAGGGAACTTCATTTTTTCCGGAATAATGCTGCCCTTGTCCTTTGAGGCCCTAACCGATAAAGCTGCGGCCTCTATCAAACAGGCCGTATTTCAAATGTTGATTACGATCGATTTTAAAATAACGGAAATGAAGCAAAAACTAGATGAAAAGCTGCTGCAAATCAAGATTGAATGCATTCGCTATATTTTTACTGTCATGAAGGTTTCACAGAAATTAAAGCAGGAGTTAAGCCAGTTTTTTGATAATTTTATTGAAAAAGCTAAATCGTTCGCTGCACTGCTATGGAATCAACTTGCCGGCGGTTTTGGCTTTGCCGTGGAACCCATTCTGAAAGTCGATCTTTCCAGACTCGCTTACTATTCTTCAAGATTGCAAGCAGTAAAGCGAAGAACGCAGCATGTGAACAGCATGATTGATAGTTTGTATCGGGAGGCCGATTTATTGGATTTGGGGCATGTATTAAAAGCAGATCTGCTTACAAAATTTCATTTTAGACTCAATGAAAATATCAATTATCTTAACAGGACAATGGAATTATTGGAAAAAGGCGAGGCGGCATTACTGAGAAAAGCAGAAGCCATTCGCTAAGTGGAAGGATGGGTTTTTCAATGGATGCACAAGTGAAAAATAAGATTCATACCATTATCGCCGAACTTAATGCGCTGGCCCGCGAGCTTGATGAGATATCGAATGGTATTAATCGGGAATTCAAAGGGATTGGCTCGGTTCAATGTGCTTCAAGCCTGCAAAGCGCGGCAGGGAAGTACCGGACGGTTATCAACGAACTAAGGAAGATCTGAAAGGAGGTGATTTAAATGGCTAGATCGATTATGGTGGATCCGGCGAAGCTTGAAAAGGCGGCAACAAGTATTGATCAGCAGGCGGCTGATTATGAAAGACTCTATAAATCTTTGTTTTCGGAGGTAGAGGCAATGGGTGCTGCCTGGCAGGGGGCCGATAATCTTGCCTACGTGAACCAAATTAAAGGATTTACCGATGATTTCATGAAAATGAAAGCGAAAATGGATGAGTTTTCTCATTTCCTTAAAACATCTGCAAAAACGTATCGCGATACACAAAATGAAGTCATCAGCGGTGCGAAACGATTATCGAACTAATTTTTCCTATTAACAATGTGGTTGGGAATGAAGGTTGAAAACAGGGGGTGTTATAATGACGATAGAAGGAGTAAAAATTTCACTTGGTGAAGTCAGTAAGACGGCTAACCAAATCAGGAATTTAAACAACAACTTGTATGTCAGACTGCAGGATATTAAAAAAGAAATGAATGCACTATCGCAGACTTGGAATAGTGATGCGTCCAATACGATTCGTGCAAATTTCAATGCGTTTTCCGCACGGTTTGATAACTATCGTGATGTGGTCGAAAGCTATTCCAAGTTTTTGGATGTGACGGTTACCAATTACGATGCGACAGAAGCGGCGATTAATAATAATGCGAGTCAATTTAAGTAAACGCTATGACCACGGAGGGGCAACTGGCTGCTAGCTGCTGCCCTTCCAAGTGAAGAGGAATCCAAAAAAAGGGGTCGGACAGCCTTGATCAAACAAATTGATTTAAATTTGGAGAATTGCCGTGAATATTTATTTTTTAAGGTGAACAGCGAAGTGGAAGTGGCAAGGAACGAAATTGGCTTGTTGGAAAATAGTCAAGTCTTCGGTTTGTTGTCCATGGTTGTCATCGAAAAAGAGAAAGAAGTTTATTTTAGGTATGATTTATCCTCATGGGAAATTATTAAACCATTATTTTTTAAAGGATTCTCGAAGGAACGCTTACACAAATTTCTTTTACATATAATAGAAACCCTTATTCATTCAAAAAAGATCGGCCTGCAGCTGGGCAATATTGTTGCCGATAAAAGGCATATTTATATTGACCCGTTATCAGGAAGGCCATTATTTTTCTATCTGCCGATTAAAACGAACCAATATGAAACCAGCACAGTAAAGGAATTTTTACTGAATTTACTGTGGATCGCTCCGTATGATGAGGAAGATGATTTACGTTTCTTCATTAAAATCCATAATTACCTTGTTCGGGCAGAGGAGATCGACCTCCTTGATTTCAAGGAAAAACTAGTGTTGCTGGCAAATGCTTCAGAGGAGCCAACATCACCGCAAACTGTCCCGGAAGAAATAAATGGAAAAAGTTCTATGAAAAAACCGGCTAGAAAAAGTATTGGCTTTTACAGCCCAGGCAATGTTGAAATTCTTCTTGAAGATCAAAATGAGGTCAGAGCAGCGAATCATAAAAATGTGAAGCGGGATAAACAAACAGGCCAAAAGCTTGAAATTGAGGAAGAAATTCAGTACAAAAGGGTGACAAGAACGGAGCTCGGAGATCATGAAGGGGCATTTGAAGCGGCTGCAGCAATCACGGGGACACAAATTAATATCGTTCCAAGTAATGGCAACGGGATTGCGGTTGAAATTGATCATCTGGACGAAGGAACAACGGTATTGGGTGTGGACGATTTAGGGACCACTACACTCGGAGTTGCTGCGCCGATGCCATTTCTACTCGCACTCGCCACTCAAAAGAAAATCGCGATAGTGAAAGATGTATTTAAACTTGGCCGCGACGCAAAGACTGTCGATTATACGTCTAGCAATAAAGCAGTTGGGCGTGTTCACGCCCATATCCTGACAGAAAACGGAGAATACTTTTTAAAGGATAATCGCTCGACAAACGGAAGCTTCGTGAATGATATTAAGCTGGCCAAGAATGAACAGGTCAAAATCAAGCATGACGATCGCATTACCCTGGCAAATGAAGAGTTCGTCTTTAGGTTATATTAAAAGCTTATTTCTAAAAGATTGGAGCTTTCTTGGATTCGCCGATAGAATCCAAAAATTCGCCGATAGAACTATCAAATTCTCTCATAGAACGCTTAAATTCGCTCATAGAACCTTTAAAACGTGCGATATTTCGTAAGAAGGGCGGTGAATTCATGTTTTTTCAAATTGCCTGCCACACGGATGCAGGAATCAAAAAGAAAACCAATCAGGATGCCTTACTGCTTAAAACGGCTAAGACACCAAAGGGCCGGATCGGCCTGTTTATCGTTTGCGATGGGATGGGCGGGCTGACCCAAGGAGAATTAGCGAGTGCAACCGTGATTAAAGGGATGTCGGACTGGTTTGAAACGGAGCTTCCCAAGTTAACTTCTTCTGATTATTTCGAAACAGAAGTTCAAGAGAAATTATCGGACTGTGTGAAGGCACTTAATCGAAAAATTTTGGATTATGGGGAAGCCGCAAATATAAAGCTGGGGACGACCATCACCGCTTTATTAATTGTATATTCGAGGTATTATATTTTACAGGTCGGCGACAGCAGAGCGTACCGGATTCACGACGGTCTGGATCAATTAACGAAGGACCAAACGTTAGTGGCCCGGGAACTTGAACGGGGCAATATGACAGAAGCGCAGGCGAAAATTGACCCGCGCCGTAATGTCCTATTACAATGTGTCGGCGCGTCACCGGAGCTTGAGGCAGTCCTGACGCACGGTGAGGTAAAAGATGGAGATTTGTTCATGCTGTGCACGGATGGCTTTTACCATGAAACCAGCGACGAAGAGCTGTTTACGAGCTTAAAACCAGACCATTTTTCCAACGAGCAGCAGATGAAGGAAACGATTGTGGAGCTCGTTGAACGGGTGAAGAAACGGAAGGAAACCGATAATATCACGGTATTAATGACGAAAGTAACAGCAGGTGAAGCGCCTTGATTAAAATCGGCACCATTATTGACGAACGTTATGAAATTCTGAAGGAAATCGGCCGCGGCGGCATGAGTATCGTCTATCTCGCCATGGATAACAGGCTCAAGAAATCGCTGGTGGTAAAAGATATCCGCAAGCGGGCAGAGAGCGATAATGAAATGCTGGTGAACAGCCTTGTCGTTGAAGCCAATATGTTAAAAAGGTTAGACCACGGCGCTTTGCCGCGAATCTATGATGTTATTGACCGCCAAGGCGAGATATATGTGGTAATGGATTATATTGAGGGCGAATCGCTGAAGGAGAAACTGAAGCGCGAAGGAACAGCTGCTGATGATGACGTGATCAATTGGGCGAAGCAGTTAAGTGATGTGCTGGGCTATTTACATTCAAGAAAGCCCCACCCCATCATCTATCGCGATATGAAGCCAGATAATATTATGCTGACCCCAGAGGGGAAAATTAAGCTGATTGACTTTGGAATTGCCCGAGAATTTAAAACAGAAAATTCGACCGATACGACAAATCTTGGGACAAAGGGCTACGCAGCCCCCGAGCAGTTATCCGGTAATCAAACAGATGCAAAAACGGATATTTATAGTTTAGGTGTGACGCTCTACCATTTGGTGACGGGAAAGTCTTTAAGTGACCCGCCATATGAATTAAGGCCGATCCGAACCTGGAATCCGGCGCTGCCGGAGGGGCTTGAACATATTATTGCCAAATGTACGCAGGCTGAGCCCGGTAATCGTTATCAAAGCTGTGAAGAGTTGTCCTATGATCTTCAGAACATAAATAAATTAACGCAGGGCTATAAACGCAAGCTTTATAAAAAATTAGCCGTATTCCTGATTCCAGCTGTTCTGTTTTTAGGGTTTTCAACCACCTCTGTAATGGGCTATAAAGGGATGAAAAATGATCAGCTCCAGGAATATATGAGTTTAATCAACGAGGCAAACAGCTATATCCAAAATAACCATAGTGACCAGGCAGGCAAAATTCTTGAACAAGCGATTAAGCTCGATAAAGGAAGAGCCATGGCCTATAACAATTTACTAGATATGTATATTCAAAGCGGTGAAGCAGAAAAGGGCCTTTCGAATATAGAAAGATATATCGATGATGGGTATGGCAAGATTGACAAAAACAGTGAGGTTCTCTTCAAAGTAGGGATGACGTATTTTGATGTGGAAAAGGATTATTTTCGTGCCCAAGAATTTTTCAACAGGGTTGAGGCAAAGGACAAGCCGGAAGTCGAGTATTACAAGTCATTAGCCCAAACAATGGGGAGTTTAAACATTGACTATAAGAAGTTTACCGGAGACCTGAACGCGTTTGAAACGTTCACTGATAAAGCCCGTAATAATGCGAAAAAAATCGATAACTATAATTCGTTAGCGAATATTTACTTATCGTATAAAGGACAAATCCCTGATGCCAATAAAAAGGCCATTCAATTGATCAATAAGGCAAACGATGTCTTACTCAAATTGGACGATGACTTTTTGGCTGACAAATATGCGAATGATTTTGAGCTGAAATTAGCGCAGGCCTATTACAGCAAAGGAATAAATTCGGAGGATAAAACAGCAGCGAGCGACGACTATGAGGAGGCCATCCGGCATTATTCCAATCTCCTGGATGATGGCGCTGGCGGGGAAATGAATCAAGAGGAATACATGATTAAGATTGGCACTATTTACCAAGAGATGAAAAAGCGTGAACAGGCTGCGGAACAATTTAACCGCACTCTCGAGCAGTTTCCTGCCAGTCTTAACGCCTATACAAAGCTAGGAAACTTGCTGCTCGATATCGAACACGTGAAGGAAGAGCCAGACAGGAATTATCAGGCGGCACTAAAGGTGTACGAGCAGGCAGCGCAATTAAAGGGTGCTGCTAAGGATCAGGGCTTTATGAAGCTTAAAAAAAGGTATATGAACTTAAATCTGGTAGGGCAGGGGGGATAAGGTGGAATATCAAACAATGTTTTATGGCGGCCTTTCTGGTGCTGCCCTCTCGCTCATACTAGCTATTATTGTTTTTATCAAATTAAATATTTCAGAGGTTTTCGAGGATGTAACCGGATTTAGTGTCCGCAAATGGGTCAAAAAGCTGCAGGCTAGTTCCCGCTCTAAACAAGAACAGAACCATAAGCCAATCACTAGAGAGATTCAACCCCGCCATGATGTCGAATTGGAAGTAGCGGTCTCGGGCAGTGTAGAGGCAACAGAACTACTGGAAGCGGTAGATCCTTCTTCCGGCAGTGTGGAAGCAACAGAATTACTAGAAGCAGAAGCACCATCCATTGGTGGTATTGAATCTACTGAACTACTTGATGCGAAATCTAGCAGTCACGAAACCACTGAGCTCTTGTCAGAAGCTGACACAGAGGCAACCGAACTTTTGTCAAAAGAATCGCCGGTAACGGAGATATTAACGATGGGGAATGACGAGACCGAGCTGCTGAGTGATGAGACTGAACTTTTGAGTGAAGCGACTGAAGAAACAACTGTTTTAACGGGACCGGCATCTGAAAGCCAATTCATAAAAGAACGAGACGTGGTCATCGTCCACACAAACGCGACCATATAAAGTGAAACTTCACTCAGTGAGGTGGGGGTCATAACCCCCCCGTTAATACGGGATAAAAGGAGATTTTTGGGATGGGAGAACTAATCAATAAAAGCTACAAATATAATAAATGGCTAGTATGGACTAGCCTTACCATCTTCCTGCTCATCTTAGCCTTTATTTTTACAAACCATGTATTATCACAAAATGATACGAGCAGATCGATCAAATTTAATGAAAAAACGTGGGACATAGACAAAGAACCGAAGCCGGAATGGTATACGAACCAAAATGATACTGTTACTTTTTCGGTCGACCTGAAAGAGGATTATCAAAATTTCCTCAGCTCGCTTGAGAAGCCTAAAGAAGCTGAAACAGAAGAACCGGCTCCGGTGGTACCGACCGATGTGGAACAGCCATTTTCTGTCGCAGCATCCTACGGTGGGAAAGCGGCAAACACCATTAAGGTAAGCAAAGTTCTCGATAATGCGGCTGTTTTTCATGGCGAATATAAAGTCGAGATCACATTGCCATCCAAGAGTGACAGCGGGTTAGATGTGACTGTTGATTTCGCAGAAAATTCATGGGGTTTCACGGCGAAACCGGCCGCATTTAGAATTGAAAGAGATACCGTCAAGCCGAAAATCAGGCTTTCCGGGATCAATCAATCCATTTACACCGAAAAGGACGGTCTTGTCGTTTTAAATCTAGAAGTGGAAGAAAAGAATTTTTCCCAAAAGGATGTATCCGTCCTCGTTGTTCTGGACGAAGAGGGAGAGGGGAAGCCGGTAGAAATCAATTGGGATAAAGAAAATGAACGCTTGGGACATGTGGAATTCCCGCAGTCCGGTAAATACGATGTAACGGCATTCCTCCGCGACAAAGCTGGAAATGAAAGCAACAAAGATAATGTTTCTTTCACCATCAATAAGGACGAACCGAAAATGTCCGGTTTTGAGTCTGATGGATTCTATCATGATGATGTAATGATTAAGTTTGAGGATGATGGAAGAATAACGAAAGCACAAGCAAACCTAGTGAGGACACATAATGGTGAAAGGTTTGATCATGTCGTCGATTTTACCCCCAAGTTAATCGGCTTTTTAAAAAGAACCGCCTTCCTTACGGTGAGCGAGGAAGGGCATTACGAAGGAACGGCAACGATCACCGATAACCAAGGAAAAGAGTTTACGTATCCATTGTCCTTTACGATTGATAAAAGTAAACCGGTCATTTCCGTTTTAGGTGTAGAAAATCAACAAAAGTATAATGAAAAGAAAACAGTTGAAATCAGCCTAACGGAAGACCAGCAATTAAACACAGAAGCCACTGTAATGACAATGACGAAAAAATCAATTGGCGGCAAAACGGAAGCCATCACCTTGACGCCAACCTTTTCTGCCGACAACAAGACGGCCTCATTTAAGCAAGAGTTTGAGGACGGCCTTTATGAATTGACAATTGCGACAGGCGACATTGCCGGCAATACGGCCAATCAGAAGGTGCTTTTCACTATCGACAGCCAAAAGCCGGTGCTTGATGTCACAGTAGGCGGCAAGGCATTAATGGATAAGCAGGTTGTTGATAACGGAAGTTTTTCAGTAAAGGCTGCTGATTTAACGTTGGATTTAAGTAAAACAGCACTGACGTTAAATCAAAAAAATATGCCATTGAAAATGGACGAATCACGGACCATTGCCACATTGAAGCAGGATACACCATTAGCTGACGGAGATTATGAACTTTCCTTCAGTTCGATTGACGGTTTGGAACATAGCCAGTCCATCGGGCCGCTAGCCTTCGTTGTTGACACAAAGGCTCCGGAAGTGTCGCTAACAGGGATTGATCCTGCTGCATTTGTAAAAAGTGGCACGGTCACCATCGAAGTGATAGAAAAAAATTATCAGACCAATCATGTTACCTATAAGGTAGAAAAACGGGATGGTAATGGACAGTATGCTGATTTCGCCGATGATCGGTTTGCGAAATGGGAAAATACCGGGGAAACCTCTACAATAGCGCTGCCGTTCGGAAATAGCGAGACGATGAACAACAGCTATGATGGGAAATACCGTGTCACGGTTACAGTCAAGGATGCGGCCGGGCATGAAGTGGTGAAAACAGTAGAATTTACGATTGATGCCACTGCACCAGTAGTGAATACTGACTTAAGTGCTGACTTTAATGGAAGCCATTATGGTCAAAAGGGAACCGTGTCGATTATCATCAATGAACCACAGGAAAACTTTGATCCAAAGGATGTCAGCATTGATATTAGAAAGAAAGACGGTGAAGACTTTGTACCGGCGGATTCGATAACAGGAACATGGACACAAAGTCCGGCAAGTTCTTTCTATACAATCCTTTTTGCCCAGGAAGATCAGAATGAGGGCGATTATCAAATTATCATTGATGCCAAGGACAAAGCAGGAAACGCAGCAGAGCAAAAATCGATACTGTTTACGATTGATCACACTGTCCCAGTCGTATCCATTGACCCGTCTTTTTCGGCTAAGCGTTATTTTAATAAAAATACCGACTTTCAGTTTAAAATCAGCGACACAAACCTGCAATTAACGGACAATGATTTATCCGTTTGGAAGGATGGGTCTATTTTTTCAAAAGCCGGCCAGCTCCAATTGTTGGCAGGGACGAAGGATACCGGTGTGGGGGCATATACATTCACTGAGGATGGGGATTATTTCGTTATCCTCGCATCCACCGATAAAGCAGGCAATGCGAGTGTACAGGAAAAACGGGAGTTCATCCTCGACAAAACTCCGCCGCGTTTAACGATTACAGGTGTTGATACAAGCGCAAGTAATTACCGCTATTACGCTGAGGGGAAACAAGTGTCTTTTGCGGTTGAGGATCGGAATTTTTCAGCAAGAGATATTGAGCTTGCGGTAACAAAGGATGGCAAAGCCATTTCGCTTGGTGAGTGGAGGAAGGTTTATGAGGAAACAAAGGTAAATCCATATCTTTTAGTAAAGTCACAAATGATAAAAGCTCTGGCAGAGGACGGAAAATATACAATTTCTCTAGGCTTGACGGATAAAGCCGGGAACCGTTCGGTGATTCCGCCATTTGGCTTTACGATTGACCAAACAAAGCCTTCTATTGATATTAAGGGTGTTGAAAATAATGCCTATTATAATACCGATAAGCAAGTGGATGTGACCATTAAGGACAAAAACCTTAAGCAGAATACGATTAAAGTAACAAAAGATGGCAGCAGCTACAATGCCGGAAGTTTCCAGGTTAACGGTGAAACGGCCGCGCTCAGCCATACCTTTAGCAAGGAAGGTAAGTACGAAGTCGTTGTCGAAGCGATTGACCAAGCCGGCAACAGCTTTAGCCGTAAGGTGACCTTTACGATTGATAAAACAAAACCCATGATTACGCCGAAGATCAAGGGGGAAAAAACGGTCATACAAGACGGCCAGTTTATGAATAAGATTTTCACACCGCAATTTGTGCTCGATCAACCTGAGGATATGATTGTGTCTGTTTCGCTTAATGGCGGAGCGGACATTAAGAATCATATTCCGATCGCGGCGACCGAAATGGAATACCGCTACCATGTGGCTGCCAAGGATAAGGCCGGAAACGAAGCAACGTTAGATGTAAGCTTCATTTTAGATACGACAAGACCAACACTAAAGATTACAGGGGTATGGGATCACTTCTTTAATAAGAATGTAGCGCCAACGGTAGATTTTGATGATCTTTATTTAGATAGGGACAATTCAACGGTGACCCTTAATGGTAAGACTTTTAAAAAGGGCCAAATACTTGAAAACGAACAGGATTACGTGTTAAAAGCGAACATTATCGATAAGGCGAAAAATGTTCATGCGAGAACCGTTGTTTTTACAATTGATAAAACGGCCCCAGTCATTACCATTAAGCTGAAAGAGCCGATTAACGATCAGTATTTTAATAAGAACATTATTCCTGACTTTGTGATTGATGAGAACAGTGAATATGATATCATTTCCCTTACTTTGGATGGTGAGCCATATACAATCGGAACACCGATTGAAACGGAAGGGAAGCATGTCCTTTTCTTAGAGGTCAAGGATATGGCAGGGAATATTAAGCAGATGAGTGTTGAATTTATTATCGATAAGACAAAGCCAAAGGTGATCTACGAGGGTGTTAAGAGAGATAAGAAGTACTACGAAGCGGTGACAGTCGGAATCCGTCTTGACCACCAAGAGGATACGATTAAATCAATCACTGTTAATGGCGAGCCATTTACTGGTGATGCGGTTACGAGAAATGGTGCCCAAGTCATCAAAACAACACTGAAGGAAATCAAACCGTACAAAATTACAGTAGTCGCAGCTGATAAAGCGGGGAATGAAATCGCCTCAACGATACCATTTGAAATTGTCGAAAAGAGTGCACTCGTTAAAATTTACGAAAACAAACCACTCTTCGCCGGAACCCTCGCCTCCAGCCTCCTTCTCCTAACAGCAGGCGGAGTCGTCCTCATCAGAAGAAGAAAAGTGGAAGAAGACAAATAGGATAATAAAAAGCGGTGGATTTATAGTCCACCGCTTTTGTTGATCTATATATTTTGCTCTATTAAAATTCCTAGATTTAATTTTCAGGGTCGGAGAAAGTGGTAGTCTCCTTCTTGTATTCTTTGATGATCTCCTTGTCGCCCGATTGTAGTGTAAGCTTTTTATCATCTAACTTTACATTGGAGACTCCATTCATGGTAAGAATGGGCATGATTCTATCAATCGTATTGTTCGTTTTAAGCGAATAAACAAAGAGATATGATTCTGCCGGTTGAAGAGCTTTTGCAAATAATACCACTTCAAAAGAATCATCCGCTGCATCAAAATCATATTCTGTCCCATAAAGTGTGTACCCCATTTTCAAGACCCCATTTTGATCAAACGGGACGGCTCCTGATTGTGGTATAAAATCGATCTGAAAGACATGGCCGTTGATATCTGTTAATGCTGCCCCTTGAGCTTGTCCAATAATGCTTTTTACATGCTTACTGTTCAGATTCAGAATCGCTGCCTGATCCGCCTTTTCCGGATCTGCTTTGGTAAATAGCTCTAAGGAAACAACACTACCTTCTTTCTTATCCTCGTTTGGAGTTGATTTGTCAGGCCTTGCACCTGCCGCTGTTTTTTCCGTCTTCGGAACAGGTGTATCGCCGCCAAACACTAAGTCTAACGTAAACCAGGTCCCACCGCCGACGCCGCCGAGGATGACCAAGGCCAAACCCAGTTTCAGCCCATTCTTTTTGAAAAATTTCACCACAGGGCTGGCTGTTTCCGTTTCTACTTCCTTCAATAATTTTTGAAAGCTGTAGTTTTTGATGAACTGCAGTTCTTTCCGCAGTGTTTTATTTTTCCAAATTGATCTTGGATGGCTAATAAGATATTTTCTTAATGACCTCCTGTAGCCAAAATCAATTTCAACGAGTCGAGCATTTCCCCTAAGAAAGGACAGCAGCGTTTTGTCGTCACTATATTTGATCAAGTAATCCAACACACCTTGATAATCAACGCCATCAAACTCCGTTTCAAAGACGGTCAACAGCAGCGGAAATTGTTCCGGTAAGGGATTGTTTCGCAATAACCTTAGCAGAATCTCTCTAAGTTGTTCGCGGGCAGCAACAGTTAACGATTTTAAGTTGACCAAACCGGCTTGAGATGGATAGCTAATTAGCTCGTATAAGGCATTGGTGATCAGATAATTTTCCTTTGCCTTTACATCCTTCAAATCCTTTACGTTAAGTTCCTTTGTGAAAATGTCCCCGAATGCTGTAATATCAGGTAATGTGAGATTTTGCAATCGAATCGAACGTAATAAGCTCAGCTTCGCATGTGCCAGCAACTCCTGTTTAAGCTTGTCAAACGCGGCGCTGGGCCGGTCGAGGCGAAAATTCTTCACTGTCATGACGGCCTTAAAAGGGTTACCCTCGGAACTGATAGCAGCAGAGATCTTTTTTCTGACAACCGACTTAAACTTTTCAATCCCTATTAGATATGGAGTTCCCGCGATTGCTTTTAATTCGTTTAGGAGATCCTCCAGAAGAACGAGTGGTTTGAATCGCTCATTCAGATACAGCTCAAAAATGTCTTCATAGTCTGCATGCTCGTTCATAAACATAACAAGTGCCTCATGGGTAGCCAAGTCCTGTTCGATTGTTTTCCATAATTGCTTGAAAAGCGGGTCATTTTTGTAATACATAAGTGTCTCAAGGATAAAGAAAAGCGGTTCATCAGACCGCACAAAGGCATTAATGGAAACAACGGCATGGAGATAATCGAGGGCTGTGGCCTTGTCTGCGGCAACTTTTTCCTGTCGCAAAAGCTCCACAAACAGCCTAGTCAAATCCGGTTTTTTGTCACTATTCACCTGTAAAAATTTCAGCAGACTATGTAAAAAGCCGGCTTTATTTTTTTCATACAAAGAGAGATCGTTAAACCGGGTTGCCAGATACATGTCGGTCAACTGGTAATAGCTCGCTACATCCAGCTTTGGCGCTTCAGGTAAACCGGCCAGTGCCATTTCAGCGAACTCAAAAAAGTCATCCATCCGCTCAGAATGATGGAAATGGTGTAGGGCCAAGTCCAGATACTCATGCTGCTGTCCGGCTAGATCCACCCCATAAATTCTGTTGCCGGCAAAATCAAAAATGTATTGTTTTTCGATTGCCCGATCGCCGATATTTAACCTTCCCGGCTCAAAAAACGTGACATGGATATAATTTTTGCTTTCGGGTTCACTTGTAAAGGTCATTGCCCCCAACCGGCGACGGTGCGCATAGGGCAGAAAAAGATAAAGCAGTTCAAGCAGTTCCAAAGCATAGTTTGTATAATCCTGGATGGGTACGTTCAGCGAAATAAAAACCTTTTTCTTACCGGCAATGGAGGACATGACCGCAAATAACAGCTGTTTAAAATTCTCCTCTGTAATCCCCAACGCGCCCAGCAGGTCACTTTTAATCGTAAGAATGTCACTATCTTTATACCCTACAGCCTCTCGCTCAGGCAGAACTTTCCCTGACACCAAATCATAGGATGTTTGAAAATCGTTCATCTGAAACAGCTTCTCCGGGTGCTTGATCCACTCATCCTTACGGGCACCAGGAATAATGTAGTTATGCATAAAATATGTACTGCGCGAACCCGTAAAATCGGCGGGCACAAACACAGCTTGACCGATGACAAGTTCTCCGGTTTCCGGCTGAAACATCGTCACGGCCTCAGGGTAGAGGGAGGCATCCTTTTCGCCGCGTTCCGCTAAGGTTTTTGGCGAATGATACATACAGAACGGATGTAAGTATTTTTTCACAAAGCCTTGATCGAGGCCTTCGGAAATAGCAATCGTGTCATATCCGTCGGTAGTGTGAAAAATTCCGCCGCGTTCCCGTGTATACAGTTGCTGCTGAATTTTCACGCTCACTGCTCATTTCTCCCTTCGATATATCCCAGCTTATAAAGCAGCCAAATGAACGGCTCATCGACCCGGATTGGACTAATAATCCCGCTGACCTGCTGGTCGATCGGGTTGCTGCCGAGAGCGGACACGGCAAAGTAGGAGGTATCCTTAAAATAGACATCAAGGGCATTCACAAACGGAGTATCGACCTTTGCTAAAAATCTCCTGATTTCTCCGTTGATATTTTCGTATTCAGCTAAATTGAGGCAGCCCCGATGTGTGACATTCCGAAAGACATTGCTGTTCGTACGAATGTATTCCCCGTCATCGTGTTTTAACGCATGTAAGAGATCACTCTTCGTCAACACCACCGCAGTTGGGATATCCGTTTTACTATTTTCGAGATGGGCGATAAAATCACCGAAGAGTGAAATGACCACTTCACGCGGCTCATCCCCTTGCCCAACAATTTTACCGGGGTTTTCACCCATTTGATGAATCAGCTTTTCACGTATCGCCCGGATTTGCATCGGATCAACCAAGAACAAAATGCCGGCGGAATTTTTGATATGGGCCGCATGGAGCTTAAGGTATTCTTTATCGGTCATTCCTTCGCCCGCCACATCGAAGAATACGAGTGTCAGTGGCGCCTGGTCTTCGTCTTTAAAGATAAATTGGAAAATAAACGGCTCCTGCCGATTCGATTTTTCGGTCGATTGTAATAGACTTCCATTTTCAAATAGGGGAATTTCATAGTTTACCCGGAATCGCTTACTAATCTCATTATCAAGTGGAATACAGGCGGCATCAAAATTATTGGCGGTCATATGCTGAAGCGTGTGGATCAGGGACGTCATATAAACCGATTTTCCCACGCTTGTTGCCCCAACAATCGAAACGATGTTGCTTGGGTGCTTGCCGGCCGTGATCGGCAGGTCATTATGACACGAAGGGCACAGGCGATTTCGCGTTACCACCGCGTATTTATCGGATACCCCCATTAGAATACGGTCAGAGTAAATCTTGTTTTCATCAGGAATCATCGAAGGATCAACGATGGCCTCGAGTTCATCAATCGGAGCAAGCCCGAATTTCCCCCGGTAGTTGTTTAATAGTTCGTCTTCCTGCAGGGCAAGGGTCTCATCATCATCGCGGTGGTGGGCGGCTCGGAAGACGACATCCTCATGGTGAAATTTTGAAAAACAGTACGGGCAGACAATATCGTAAAATGGTAATCTTTCTTTGACAGGTTGTTTTTTTTCAAACATTCGTTTTAATAATGCGAACATGGATGGCACCCCTATTCAGGAATTAACTCGTAATTTTGCGCTGCGTTCTTCCCATTGCTAAAAAAGATGCGAAGAAACTCATTTTTATCCATTTCAATTTCCGGCGTTACTGTTTTCCCGGCTGGAAAGTCGCGGACAAACGGATAGACAGTTCCGTCCTCAAGCGAAATCGGCACGCCGCCGCTTTTTTTGACGTAGACGAGCAGCTCCTTTTCGAGTGGAAGCTCGGTCATGATCGCCATTTTTACTTTTTTGCGAGAATGAAAGAGTTTATTTTTATAAGCAATGGAAAAATAAATCTTCGCCCTTGAGCCCGTGATATAAATGAGATTATTTTCATTTTCCTGCTTGAAAACAGTAAGCTTCCCGTCCCGCTTTTGGCACGGGAAGATGCGGTAGGCAGTGCGGCCGATGGTATCCAATTTACCGATATATCCTTGGTTGACTTTATATTCCTCGCGGGTGTAGAGCTTTAATTCCTGCTCGTCGATTTCGTTGATTGGCTTTATGTTGTCGGCAGAGGCCTTATAAATGTATACAAAGTCAATCTCTTTGGACCAGAACCAGCTTAAATGTACTTCCGTATCTCTTACCGTCTTGTTCACATCTCTTATTTCATGATTAGGGGAAGAAATGGGTTCCCAGTTCACCAGTAATCACCCTCAATCTTTATTAAAATCCTTTACTAAAGCGATCTCGTTTGGCCGATGTGCCTTTTACGGAAAAATCAGATCCGGCGGATGGCCGCGCCATACCTCCTGAAAATTTATCGCGAATCGGGATGATCATCGTTCCAAGGCCGGTCAACGCCGTTAATAGGATATCGGCGACAATCCTGCAGGCAAAATCGGACATGATGGTGGACCCTTGCAATCCAACCTCGAGGACAATTCCGGCTAAAAGACCTGAAATTAGCCCGGTTATGGTGTAGCTTTTTGCCAAATATCGGTTATCAAAGAGAATCCCAAGAGCTAAACCGAACAATCCCCCGATTATGGTAATCAAGACAATATGCAAAATGGCAAGATACAGACTGTCCTTGAACAATCCATGTCTCTCTGTCATCAGCAGTCGGTCCTGGTTTTCTAAGTAAATTTTTTCAAACACATTCGTTAAATCATTTGCTTTTTTGACATCATGGAAGGAACCGCCCGTCCTTGAAGCAATTGATTTTAGGAGCCGGGCGCCGCTTTTGTCAATTTTGCTCATCCCAATGGTATTAATAATAATTTCTTGGTCTTGATACGGTTGAACAACGGTGGTGATGTCCAGCTCGCTATAGCCGTCCGAGAACAGAATCACCATTGGTTTACGGCCTTGCTTGTGATTGCCGTCAATTTCCTTTAAAGCGGTGTCTAAAGCACCGGCAATATCAGTGCTCCCGCCATATTCCAACCCCTTAATCTGCTCGCGGGCATCCAAGCTCTCATGTTGATCGCTGATGGTAAACATCGATTTCGTGATGGTAGCTTTTTCGTTAAAAGAAATCACCGAGGCGCGGTGGCTCGGCTTCATATTGTTAATAAGCTTTGCGGCTGCCTTCAGGCTTTCGCGTTTCGGGTCCGTTTTATTCATGCTGTCGGAAATATCCATGACTATAACAATATCATCCGGCGGTTTTACCGTTGAAAAATTTAGCGAATAGATAAATTGAAAAATAACTCCGGCAGCAAACAGCAGGACGAAAGTGGAAGGGATTAGCACCTTCCATGATAGCCCGGAGTATTCCAAGCGCCAACTGCGCCCATTAATAATCGGGCTAATAAGCTCGGCAATTAGACAGAAGAGCCCAGCAATAAAGCCCAATTGCGCAAAATAGACGCCCATTAACAGGATATTAGGCCATACACCATAATAGGACGAAATCAGCCATTCACCAATGACAGCACCGATGAACCCGGCAAGAATACTAAAAATAAAAAGGAGAATACTAAATTTCCGGACAGGCATGTTCCATGCTCCTTACGACTTTAAAGTTAGCGGCGCAGGCCAATTATTCCTAAACGGGCGATTCCACTATATTGGCGTGAAATTCATAGCCATTTTCGGTGTAGGCCTTGTAATATTTTTCACCGTTTCGATAGTACATGAGGTCAATCAGCCGGAAACCTCCCATAAGAGCGAGCTTTTCAATGCCGCTCGATTTCTTTTCATGGGCACAGCCGACCTTCCATTGTCTTGTTTCATATTCTTTTTCTAGGGCGAATTTCATGAATTTGCTGTAGAAATCACCAAAGAAGTATTTTTCCTCATAGCGATGGTCTTGTGTATAGTTAAATACTTCAATTTGAACACAAGAGTTTTCGTGCAAGCGAAGATATAATTGCTTAAACAAATCCTCTTTAGAGAGAATCTCCAGGTTTTCATAGTCTGTCATGACATTGGCCCGCTCTAACAGCTCATCCTCGAAACTAAGGTGGAACTCTTCCTCGGTCAGCACCTCTCGATTGCAGACAAGAAGCAGTCGTTCAAGGAGGGTCTTGGCGTTCCCATCTTCAAGCAGCGAAAGCAAGTTACCAAAAAAACGTTCATCGGAAAAGAAGTGAGGTCCCCGTTTTTCCTTCAGCTTTGCCGTGATCCTGGCGAGCGTGCCAGCATAATATTCTGCAATATTTTTATCCAAAACATCATCGGAATCATACAGACTTTCTGCTGCTGTTTGTTTCAGAAGGGATTCTACCTGGTCAATCAGCCCGATTTTTTTCCGTAAATAATGGTGATGTTCCTCCAGCACCGCTCGATATTGCTTCAAAATCGCTTGTTTTACCTTAAGCTTCAGAATTTCGTACTTTGTCCCATAAATCGCTTCGAAAAAGTAGTGCACGAAGCTTTTCAGGTTTTTCTTGTCTGAAAAAGGCAGGTAGCTCTTTTTAAAATCACCGTGATCGACCAATTGCTGATAGTACTGTTCAAGCCGCGCTTCTTTTTCTAATCGTTTATTTTTCGTATCGCGCACAAGTGTATCGATTTCGTTCAACACGCTTATTTCAGTTCCGGGTGTGTCGGAGGTCCATAAATAGCCACAAAATAACCCGTATTGTTCATGATTAATGATATTTTCGTAGAGACAGCGTTCAATACGGTCTCTCAGGTCCAGTCCTTGCGAATGCTCACGGATGGGCTCTTCAAAGTTATTAAAAAAAAACGTTTGCGTTCCACCTTCATATAAATACTCTTCAGCATCCCTTACCGACATTTTTTTTACCGTTTGATAGGAAGAGGAGAGACCCAGCAATCCACTCATATCGGCGATCTTTTCAACTGGGGGAAGGTATTGATGATAATGTTTTTCAAAGTGCTGCTCAGACAGCCCGAATAGGCTGAGCACTTTTTCCCGCTTTTGTGTCCCCGCAGCTTTTAACGATAGCAGCAGCTCATTAAAAAAATGATGTGCGGCATGGAGGGCAATCGCTTTATTGGGACGGATCACCTTTGAAAAGCCGGCAGAAGCATAAACGGGCTGCCGTGCATTTCCTTTAATGCCCCTTTTAAAGTCCTGATGGTTGTAGCTGTCCATTTTTTCATGATAATCGGTAATCATCTTGCGATTTTTTAATAGATTGAGATTGCTGATGATTTCGATATTTTGATGGGCTGCATCACTTGAAATCAAACCATCTTCATTTTTATCGCTTAATAAATACACTAGGTCGAACAGCGGAGAAGGAGGGTGGCTCACATTTAGCCTTAGATGATCCTCTGTCAGCTGGAGCTCCTTCGCAAAGGTATATTCATCGGTTTGATAGTGATCCAGTTCTGTTAAAAAACTAATCCCAAGGGAGGTGGAGAGAGCAAAGTTCTCACCATCCTGTTTTTCCTTCATCAATCCGTATAAATCCACCTCGACTAAGCGAAACGATTCTTGAAGGATACTTTTTAACAGCAATGTAAATTCTTGAATAAGGATATTCGCCGAATCATCAATCGCTGTCACCACACAAAGATTTACTTTCTTTAGCGAAGAATAGTCCTTTCCATATTCAGCAATTTTCGACGAAAGCCTGCGAAAGGTTTTATTTAATTCGATTAGTTTGTTATCATCACGATAAAAGGCCTCATACGTTTCTTTCCGCTGGGACTTGCGGTCTTGATCACCTCCAGTTAGCTGGAGGGATAGGACGTTTTCGCCCGTAATCGTGTCTGCTTGATAGACGTGAAAATATAAGACACCCGAACTGTTTTGCCATTTTTCCTCATTAATAGTCATGATCGCTTTTAAGGCACCCTTCACCATGTCACCAAGGAATAAAAAGACAATCGGATGGTTGACACTGCGCTGTTCATTTTCCGATAGACTTATTTTTTCTAGCTGGATTGAAAAGGTGTTGGCATACTTTTGTAAAAGTTCTCTCAAAGCTGATTCCCCCTAGACTGTCCATCCTTTACGATTTCAACTGCCTCAGCATCTCCTGCACCTTGATCATCATCTCTTTGTAAAATTCATATAATTCCTCGCCGTTGGCAAAATCTTTGTAGTCATAATCAAGGGTTTCCTTTTCCTTTTGATAGGCGGCGGCCATTTCCTCTAAAGCGAAAATGAGCTGTGCCGCACTTTCTTGATTGATTAACTCAATGCTGCGGCGCTCCGATTTCTTTTCAAGCTGGGCCAGCTGTTTTGGATTTAACGATTTAAAAGCTTGATAGATTTCATAATCAACAAACTTTGGCGTTTTCATCAGGTTCACGAACGGCTCCCAGGCATCTTCCTCAATCTCTTTGTCGTAAACGTAGAGGGCACCGCGCTTCTTAATGGTTCTGGTATAAACGGCTTGAATGAACTGATTCATCGTCAGCTCCTTGTCTTTTTGAGACGCAAGTACCTGTTCAATCTCGGTAATCTTTTCTTGAATGAAGCGGTATTTCCGCACCTCTAATTTCACTTTTTCAATAAGCTTAGGGGAACGGATGAAATTTTCTTTTGCCAAATCCAGATTCGTGCTGCCAAAAATATCACTTGACCCAACAACCTCCATACTGCCGGCAAACATCTCCTGCAGTTGACGTAGTATTTGTTTTAGGCTGCCAAGACTCGCCTTCTCTATTTTCTTCGGATCGACATCGTGGGCCGCAAATAATACCCCGATATTCATGTCTGTCGTAAAATGGCACTGGAATCTCGCACTCGTATTTTGGTCGTCATTCTTCTCGGTGATACAGCCATAGCCAAGGGCTTGATCAAATAGGGCACGTACACCGGAATTGTATTGTTTGACACGTTCGTTTTGATACGTATCGCCCCATGATTTTTCCGGAATCGGCGATGGGAGGTAGGCCCAGTTTTCCTTGGCCGTTTGCACAAGGTGGCGGCCGACACCTTCTTTTTCTAAAATCGTTTTTTCATAGGCGGTCTCATAAAGGGACAGTGGCGAGTACGCAAACAATGGAATCCCGTTCTTCGTATTCAACCAGAAAATGCGATTCTTTAGCTCACTTTCCTTAATCGTGAAGCGGGAATGGCTCAGCGAATGGCGCTCGAAATTTTTAATTCCATTGAAAATATTTGGTGCCTTCACAGGTACTGACACAAAGCCCCATTGCGGGAAGTGGAGCTGGCCGTTGCTGTTAGCAAGGTGGAACACCGGCAGGGCATCACGGTCTAGGCGTGCTGCAATCTTATCTTCAATAATCTTATCGATTGGCAGATCATCGCCATATTTTAACCGTAAAAAGTCTTCCATCGACTTTGTAATCAATTCGCCAAACTGGTCGGTCAGGAATTCAGAAACGGTGCCGACGACATCGACATCGGTTTCCTTCACCCAATAGGCCGATTTTTCGAGAAGCATTTCCGACCATTGCTGCACCAATAATTCACCGTCCTTTGAATCAAACATCCGCTGAATTTCGCGGGCCACATCAGGTACGCTGACAAGATGCCAATAATAGGTGGCATCATGGTCACGGTTTACTTCCTCACCATCGACAAGGATATCGGCGTTCTTTTCAAAAATTCCCCTCAGTGTTTCTAATATTTCTTTATATACCACATAAATCTTGTTATTCTGGTTATTTAACAGCTGGTATAAGTCCTCGTAAAATTCAATCATTTCTTCCGTTCTTGCCTTTTCCGCCCTTGCGTCAAATTCATTCAATTTGGCTTCAATATAGGCATTCTTTTTGCGTTCCTTTGAAATAAAGGCGCTTCGAGCATCTTCTAGTTTGTTATGGGCATACTCCTGCTCGGTTGAAATGGCTTTTGGCAGGCGCTCTAAACGATCGCGAAGTCCTTCCACATAGGCTTGCAGCGTTTTTAGCAAGCAAAAGCCGTCGTTGGAGTAGATCAAGCGCGATGCAAAAATGGGTCCTTTTTGCGGATGAAGAAATAGGCGCTCAATGTGGCGGCGGAACTCCTCCATGATTTCCCCGGGCAGCTGCTTTTTACATTTACGGTATTGATCCTTTGCTTTTAGTAAAAATTCTCTGTCCAACTCTTCATCAAGATTGACCACGGACGTTTTTATCACATTGTTGTAAGAGAAACGGTCACTGTTTTCAAAACCGGATAATGGTTCCGGCACACGTTTGTTAAAGCGCTGGTGCACTGAATCCGGATCAATGCGCAGTTTTTCTAAAAATTGTTCGACTTCCGTTTGATCAGGACCGGCAGCAAACATATTGTTCATTTTTTCAAACAGCTTATAGCCGATATACGTTGTCATTTCTTCGAGCGGAATCTCTGCCATCGATGCGCCGATAATGTTGTATTGGTAGTTGGCGGCATATGGCTTCGGCATTTGGGCGATATTGGTGCGGATGTTGCTGATGTAGTCGTGGATGGCAAACTCTTCGCCGGATTTCTTTTCTTCATTGGCCATAAAGTTGGTGATATTCTCAGCGGTGACATTCATGCAGTAATCATAAGCATTCTCGAGCCATTTTCCTTCAAGGTTCGTCCCTGATATCAAATGACAGAGGTTAAACGGCGGCATGGGGGAGTTGACATCTAAGAGGCTGCCGTATTTCATTTTGAAACGTTCATTTCGTTCATCACAATTCATCCAGTAATCGAGTTCCTTGAGGGCGGCATAGCCATTTTTCTCAATATATTCGACGGTGTGCGAGCTTAAGCCTCGTTTGGACAAATTCACATCAGGCGTGAACAAATAGCCAAGCATGCTGACTTTATCAACACCGGTTGAGCCGAATTTCCGCTCCATGATGCCGCGGGTGATGTAAGCAATATCGAGATAGCAACCGCTGCCTGTTCCGCCGGAAAGTCCTGTTAAGATGAAGACATAGAGCCGTTTATTTGTCCCTTCGAGAACGGCTTCAATTTTTCTTTCGATGGTTTGGACGACCTGGTTGATTTTTGTAAACAGCAGCAGTCTGCCGGCCTGGCGGACACCTGACGCCCCACTGATACCGTCCGTAATTAACAGCTCAGGTGACAGCCATTCCTTTATGTACGGCTCAATGGTACTGCGATTTTGCAGCAGGCCGCCGATTTCCGGGTTGGAAAGCAGGACAAATTCTTTGTTCGGGTCAAGGCCAATGCCTTTGTATTTTTTATTGCGGTCATATTCATTCGTTTCGAATGCTAAAAATTCAATGTTATTCGGCTTTTCCTTTTTCTTTTTTGATAATGGGTCTTGCGGCAGCTTGAAGCGGCGATTCACTTGGTATTTCAAACGCAGCAGGGCGTCAATCCCCGTTCCGCCAAGACCAATCACCAACATCGGATTATCAATTGTATCAACGCGGATCTTCTCCGAAATGATGCCCCCGCCTAAAGAAACATCCAACTGCTGAATATGCTCTCTCACACTAGCTTTCATGCAAAATTCCTCCCTGGGCTGTAAAATCCTAATATATATAAAGACGATAAAAAATGTGGAAAGGATTCAAATGGTGCCTGTCACCCTTTTCAAGCTATCCAATATACTCAACGTAAATAGATTTATTAACCTTTTTCGGAATGACTCGCAAACGGTCGTTCCGCTTTATAACGTGACCTTTTTTAGCATCAATAGCGCGGCCGCCTTTTTCAATTGTGCAGTCGGAGTTATTGACGATTAAAAGCGTGTCACCTGCGGCAGGTTTGAAAACCAAGCCTTCCGTTTCTGCAAACTCCGGTGAAAGCGCCAAGAGCTGGTGCAGCCGGAACTTTCCTTTAAAGCTCTTTAATTTCTTGAATTGCGGGCTGGTTCGTTCTCCTGTATCTTCATCCTTTACCTCGACAACGATTTGACCGCTAAAGCCGCGGCTAGCCTGCTTTATTTTCCCCGCTAGGATGTAAGCAAGGGCTGCAAGCAGGAGGACACCAATCACACCGGCGACGACATATAGCCATGGGAAAGGTTTGTCTTCCTCAGTAGCCACAGGTTTAGCAGCGACAGGTGCAGCCGCCGAATTTTTAACGGTAATCTTTTGCGGCTTAGTCTCACGGAAAAAGCTATTATCCTCCGCCCTCACAACTACTTCATAACTAGTAGAATCTCCAAGCTTGAATTGACCTGCAAACCCTCGATCACCGGCTGTTAAGGGAAATTGCTCTGTTTTCCCCTTGGCAAGGTCTTTGACAGTAACAGTTCCTTTCATAGCTTTATAGATTTCTTTATCAGTAATGGCAGTGCCGTTATCTTCAAAAATAGCTCCGACCTGGACCGTTTCGCCCGCCTTGTAGCTCTGCTTGGCAAGCGGCGCAAGCTTTAGCTGTAAATCATAGTTGAAAACAAGATTGATATCGATTTTATCCTGCGGCACCCCTTTGACCTTCAATGTCCAATCACCCTGAACCGGCTTCAGCAACTTGACCATCGAATAGGTCTTTGACCGTGACAGCAGAATCTGATCGGAAGGGAGCGCAAGTTCTATGCCGGAAGGGTCAACGAGCTTGACCTCAACCTGCTGGCTTGAAATAAGCGAAATATTGGCCTCCAGCACATTTTCATTTGGTATCGTTATATTGATATCCTGAAAGTCACCATTCCCTACCAATTGGTTCACCGGGACAATTTTTAACTTTAAATGGTTGGCAAAAATTTCGCTAAGAATACCGGGTAGCTTATCTGCAGAGTCAGCTTCAAAGAATTTTCCGTTCGTGCTCACCGCAACATTCGACAGCACGTCCTTGTTCAGTTTGCCATTGGCATTTAAGCCGATTGTATAGATCGGATATCCTTTCGCCTTCGCATCTGCTACGGCCTTCTTTAGGGCATCATCCGCCTGTGCGGCGGTTTTGGGCTTTTTCGGATCCAATTCATTATTCCCGTCAGCTAAGAGGACAATCAGCGGAAAGTAATCCTTCTCATGACTCGAGTCCAATACCTTAACGGCTTCCTTTACCCCGGTGGATAAATCGGTATACGTGTATTTTTCCACCGAGTCAATGAAATCCTTCAGATCCTGCTTATCCTGTTCCGAATGGATTTTGACAAGTGCCTTTTCCCGCATCACCTCGTCTGAGTAAGCAATGGCCCCAATTTTATCACCGTTGAGGGAGGCCATATCTATAAACATCTTCATCGCTTCATTGCTAATATTGTTCGGATCGCTGCTTTTCATGGAATTACTAACATCCACGACAAGCATCCCTTCAATCCGGGAAGTGGAATGTAACGGACTTGCAGCGCGTACACTGAAATAACTAGTGCTGCAGAATAAGAACGTAATCACGATAAAACTATTAATCCATTTTTTTAACATCTATGTGCACCTCCACTAGCAGTTTCCTTTTTCGCCTAAATATTACAAAAAAACTCCCGGCGTAAACTTATTTTACCATCGCTGTTATTATATTCCCAAGGAATAATCCCTAGAATTATAAAAATTTTCCTATTATAATATTAATGAACTAGCTGTTTTTGGAAAAAGTATGTAATTTTATGTAAATTAAAATCTTTCGAACAGGGGGAGTAGCATGTACGTCAGCGTATTTACTAGTATCCTAGTTTTCATCCTTCTCTGGAAAACCTATAAACTTTTGAAAAATAAACGCAGCAGTGGCCAATTCGAAGAGATTGATGATGAATTAGTCATCATGTTAAACGAGGGTGATTCCATTGGCTAAGCAGGCAGTCCAGTTATCGAAGAAAAAACGAACGAAATATCGCTTTCAAAAGCTAAAGATGTGCAAAAAATGCAATCGTTATTCCATTTTAAAGGATGAAATGTGCCCGACATGCGGCACGAACCTTGTGGGAATCGAAAGTCTCGTCAAATCAATTTTAAAAAAACGGTTAATAACTGAAGCCATTCGAATATTAATAGTTGCCTGCCTTGGAATTGTATTCGCACCCACTATTAAAACCATGTATTATTCCTTATTCGCCGGCCTTATCTTCTGTTTCTGTTATATTGCCCTGACCACCATGTTTATGAAAAGTGAGTATTTCCATCAATTAAAAAAGCTGCTTCGGACTGACTTTCGTAAAATTCAAGCCGGCATTCAGTTTGACAGCGACCTCGCCAAAGCCGATGTCAAAGAGCAGAGACTGGCCATGGCTGATGAAAAGCTTCGCGAAATTGGTGATTTAATTTCAACAGATCGCGTGAAAATCCGCCGCGTGATGGTCCTAAACGAAATTGCCCTACGAAGTGACATGGAGCTTGAGCTTGAAGGACTTATTCCTTCATCATATGATAGGGATTTTGTGAAATATGCACTAGAGGTGTTAAAAATCAAGCGCACGCTCATTTCGAAAAAATGTATCGCCTACTTTATTCACTATCGTGATGCAATTGTGATTGACTTTGGGATGGACTCGCTTCTTTCGGTCGCCGGATCGGCTTTACGAATGAAGCTGTACATTCTCGAGTTTTCCACATTTATTGAAGAATTTCTTGACCATTTTCCAAAGGAACGCGTGCTTAGACTGTGTAATATCATCCATGCCAATCCCGAAGTGGAGTGGGGAAGCCTTAAGGATAAGACAATGCGCTTAGTAGAGAAAAAGTATTATTACGATCCCGCTTTTAAGCGTTTTACGATTGAAACAGAAAGGTCCGTTAGTCATGTTTAAATCAACTGTTTATAAAAAAGTGAATCGGTCGCGAAACTTTTTCTTGCTGCTGCTTGTGATCCTGATTGTCCTTGCCGGCGGTAAAATCTTCATGGCCCATGAAAAAATGGCCGCTTATGAGGAAGCGGTAAGAATGGTTCAATCCGGCCATTTAGTCGCAGCAGAAAAGAAGTTCCTTGCCGCAAAGCGAAATCTATCCGTCACAGACCATAATCAGGACATCAACCGGAAGCTCGCGATTCTCTCACCGATTCGTGATACGATGGAAGACCTAGATGATGAGGCAGCTACAGTTCAGGAGGAAAAGAACCTTGATCAGCTCATTGATACCTACAACCGCTGGCAGGGAATGATGAAAAAATGGGTGTCAGGCTCACGTCTTCAACAGGATATGTATGCGGAGATGCTTGCGCTCACCCAGCTTGATCAGGATTTTGCAGGTTATTTTTCCAGAAATAAGAAGACACAGATTGCCAAATTACAAAAAAATACCCTTAACGGGGATGCTGAGGAGGAACAGGTTTTTACGATTCTAAACAAGATCCCCGCTGAATACTATGGCGATGATCCCGCAAAGACAAAAGAGATCCAAACCGCTTTCCAACAATATTATGCGGCAAAAATTAAAATTTTGACCACGGAGAATGCTTCCGTTGCCCAGATTGTAACAGAAGGGGATCGGCAATTTGCCATGCTGACAAAGCTCGCCATTGATTCGGGCTTGCTTCAAACCACTCTCGACAGCCATTTAGTAAAAGTCCTGACATCGGCAATTGATAAGAAAGAATATGCAGTATTTGGTGAGCAGGCAAACACCACTAGGAGCCTAGCATCGAATATGAAGGATGCCAAAGTAATCCCGTTTATCGAAAAAGCAAAAACCGAATTACTGGCAAAAGCGAAAAGTCTCACAGCCGGAAACAAATACGAGGATGCCATCAGCATCTATGAAGCTCTTAAACCATTAGAAAACACAGAGGAGCTAATAAAAAATGCCAATCTCGCCTGGGATCAATTTGAACCGATTCGCGTCCTAAAGCGTCTTTATCCTGCAAAGGAATTCCCGATCTTTGTGAACGCAAAGAACAAATGGGGGGCAGACATTGTCATTGCAGCCATCTCCAAGGACGGCGGAATCTATTTTGGCAAGTTTAAGGGAAAAGAGGCGCTGGCAGTTACAGAGGGAACCCTTGATGGCTCGCCGGCCGTAACGAAATTGGATTTTGATAGCAGCTTTACTTCATCAAACAATCCGGTCATTTATATCGAGGCAAAATCGAAAGAGCGAAAGCATAATTATTTGGCCTACGAAGTCCGCTCCGGTGCGCTGGTGAAAATTCTTGATGTGGATGCGGACAATCTAACCGTGGAAGCGAAGCAGGTTTTAGTTATAGATAATCCAGTCGGCTCGGGTGCTGGTGAACTTGCTTATTACGAAACGGACCCTGATGGAACGTATCATTTTACAAAAATAAAAGAGGCATTTAACGATATCCAGGCGGGAGAGATTACGAACGTTGAAAAAGTGGAATAATAGAAAAAGGCCAGTAATCACTACTGGCCTTTTTCAAAACTTGAAAGTGGGATAAATTGATTGAAAATCCCAATGGTCGTCACTTTTCCCATGCCTGCATCCGTAAAGTCCGTTTTGTAAATGGAGAATACGACATAATCAGATTTGGTTGTTCCGGCATCAAAGATGGATTTTCCGGCAACCGAGAGGATCCCCTTTTTGATCAGGTTTGACGATTGCTCCATTGTTTTGTGATTAATCCAATCGATATATTCCGCACGTTCAGGATTTGTAGCAGATAAAACAAAGATGATAAAAATGGAAAGAATGATGGATCCAAGACGTTTCATTTTCTGAACTCCTATCTAAATTAAATACAGATACATCTTGTACATGCATATGTAAGTTAACGCTGAAAAATCACCAAAATCGTCCGACCTTTGCCGCCTGGGAAATGAGTGAAAATGGCAACAAAATGTTGGTGATATTTACCTTTAGCTATGTTAAATTATTACTATTATTATCTTTTAATAGGTTCGCTAAACATGGCTTTAGTGTAATGAACCCATAAATAAATTTAAAGGAGACAAATCTGTGAAAAGAAAATGGAAGTGGGCCCTTAGCTGTTTTCTATTCCTGCTTTTATTAAATGGATTCGGAATCCTAGCGGTTATTTTATTTTGGTAAAGGGGGGCGGAAGACGAGAATGACAACGAACTTAACGAAACCGATTTCGAAAAAGCTGCTTTTTGCCATGCTCATCGTGACCATTGGGGCTGAAATCCTCCTCTATTTAACCCGATACAGCTATATGGCGGGTACCCTATATGATGCCATGATGGTGTCGTCCTTTTTTATCGGCTGGAAGCTGCACCGGCGGCTCAAGAATTCCGTGGACTATCCGAAAACAAAGCGGCAGCTTACCCTTCAATTCACTGGTGTGTTTCTGATCTTCTTTCTTGGCAGTACGATCATCAATATGTATTCAACTTATATCTTTCAGGATTTTAGCACGAATTATGATCAATACGTACAAGACTATACCGATATGCAGATGGCTGCAGGCGAGGATGATGGGGCCGAGGCCGACCACATAACCAAACCGATTTGGTCCTTTTTTGAAAAAGTCGATACGATTGGCTATGACCTCTATACCGACACGCTTGCCGGTTTGGAAGAGGTTTGGCGGCTCGCCTACATGATCCTCCTGCTTGTCATCTTTAAAAAAGTGTTCCCGCGCCGATGGGAGAGCGGGCGAACAGATATTTTCCTCATGTGCGCGCTGTTTCTCACTTCGATCCTATTTGGGATCGACCACACGCTAGATTCCGAGCAGCCATGGCCGATCCGCATTGGGGCCATCGTTACCTTTGCGAACATGGGATTACTATTTGGATTGATCCTATTATGGACACGAAACCTTTGGGTGACGGTCCTCGTTCATGCACTCTACGATATCACTGCCACATTATCATGGTACTATATCGATTATGCCGTCGAACTATTTGCGCTCGCTGTTTTGGTAGTCCACTTGATCCTTTTAACAATGGAAAAATTAAGCCATAGACGACTGAATAATCAACTGGAAGCAGTTGAACTGTCGCAAGCGGCCGAATGAATCATGATGACAAAAAAGGTTCCGTCCACACGGAACCTCTTTTTAGTACTCATAAACATTACCATTCACCCAATATTGAATCGTGCCATTCTCATGCATTAGGTACTTAATCTTCTCTCGATCAAACGCTTTTCTTAAACTATCTAATGCAAGCTCTTGCTTAATATTTAGTTCGATTAACTTTTTGTTTAGCGTAAGTGAGTTACTATTTTTTGCTGAGGCGAGATAGGTAAGGATGTCCTGCCGCTGTTTCATGACATCAAGCAAATCATGTTTATGATCCTGCAAGCTTGAAGGCGTTTCAAGGGCCTTTACTTTTTTCAGCAATGCAGTCTGGTCTGCTTTCGCATTTTCGATGTCGGCTGTATGTAGCTCTTTACAATCGCTAAGAAGTTTCTCACTTTGCCTATTATATTGTTGCTCTATCGCTAAGTAGGAAATGGTTTTTTCATGTGTTGGAGTCAAAAATTCTATCATTAAAAATGTGATAATGATCATTAATGCAAAAATCCCAATAGTTATATAGGCCCGCTTTTTCATAGAGCGCTGTTGATTAGACTGAGCGGGTTCAGGTTCATGGTGAAATAGGGCATTCGCCTGCAATTCTTCCAGTTCTTGTTTCACTTTTTGTTGGGCGGTTGTCAGCATTTTTAGCCCTCCGGTACTAATAGAGTAGATTGAAAACTATTACTATCCTACTATAAAAACCGACAAAAAAACCATTTATTCCCCAATTTTTCTAAAAAAATACGAAAAATAATATTCGTCATTTTTCGATAAATACCATCTGTTTTACAGTTGTATTTTTTGAGTGAAGTCGAATTTTATCGAAAATAATTGATTTCCACCCTATCTTGAATGCGGTATCATTAAAACTACTACTATATATTTTGGAGGTTGAAAGTATGCCACTATTGCATACGAAAGAAATCATCACTCCTCTAAAACTAATCGGAATCAAGGTGTTTCGCTGTACAAAAGGAAATACCTATATAAAGGTCTGGAAGAGGCCGCGTAAAAAGTTATTTTCTTAAGAGGCTGCATTGATCAGCCTTTTTTTTTGTGGAAAAAGGGGACTTTCCACCCATTTATGATTTAATTTTACAAAATGGTAAATCGAATGTAAAAATTGTTAAATTTTGTAGAGCAAAAGCCCGTAATATACTAGAATAGGAGGTATACGACAAATGTCGTGCCGGGGGTATTTATAAATTAGTAGTTTTTAATCATCCTCAGCTTTGGAATTGTCTGAATCTAATCCAAACCCCGGAAACAAAATAACAAGAGGGGGCATGCCTATTCAGTTTGTTTACTACCCAAAGCCAAAGGTATAAACATTCGAAAAACAGGGAGGCGTAAAGATTGAGGTTTTTTAAAAAGCAGATTTTTATTTTAACAACCATTTTTACCTTATTAGCAAGCTACGTGTTGCCTTACATCAACCATGCCAGTGCAGCCGAGAATTACATAACCGTAGCTGAAGCAATTGCTCAGCAAAATTCAGGAACGAAGACGGTAAAAGGCTATATTGTTGGGATTACAAATAATGGCCCAAATTATCAAACCACACCGCCATTTACGGTTAATACGAATCTGGCTATTGCAGATAGTCTAACTGAAAAAGATAAAGTTAAAATACTTCCAGTTCAACTTCCTAATAATGAACTCCGTACGAATTATAATTTAAAAGACCATCCTGAATATTTAGGTAAAGAAGTTTATATTACTGGGTCCTTGGAAGCATATTTTGCTGTACCGGGAATAAAAAACCTGACAGCCATTAGCTTTGATGCGCCTGGAGGCGGACCAGTTGATCCTCCGGTAGATCCGCCGGCAGATGGTATTAAAATCAGTGCCATCCAAGGGGAAAGCCATGATTCACCGTACAAAGGGCAGAATGTTAAGGGTGTAGAAGGGGTTGTAACGTTTGTTAAAGATGCAAGTAACTTCTATATTCAAGATCCAAACCCTGATAACAACGCTAAAACATCTGAAGGGATTCTTGTTTACCAAAAGAACCACACCGTTAAAATAGGTGACCTTGTCTCAGTTGATGCACTTGTTAAAGAGTGGGTGCTTGAAGGCTACAGCGATATGCTGCAAACCGACCTTGCGACAACAGAACTTGATGCAAATGCAGGGAAGGTTACCGTTAAAGCAAGCGGACAAGAATTACCGAAGGCACTTGTCATTGGCAAAGACATTCACCCGCCAACCCAAATCGTAGATAACGACATGTTTGCCAAATTCGATCCTGAAGAAGATGGAATTGATTTTTACGAAAGTATCGAAGGAATGCGTGTTGCCATCGAAAACCCAGTAGCTGTTGCTCCGCAAAGATATGGCGAAGTGCCGGTTATTGCGGAAAAGGTGGACGGTAAAGTTTACACAACACCAGGCGGTATTCCAATTACAAAGGATAATATGAATCCTGAAAGACTGCCGCTCCTATTCACCGAGAAGGATGAAACCTACAAAGTTAAAACAGGTGATAAATACGACGGTACGGTAACGGGTGTTATCACGTATACGTTCCAAAACTATAAACTCCTTACGAATAAAGCCGATCTTCCGGCACTAGTAGAAAGCGACTATACACAAGAAGTAACCGATCTCGTTAAGGATGATGAAAAACTAACGGTTGCCTCTTACAACATGGAAAACTATACAAAGACAGATACAGCAAAAACAGCGAAAATCGCTGAATCGATTGTGAAAAACCTTAAAACTCCGGATATTGTTGGTTTAGTAGAGGTTCAAGACAATAACGGGGAAACGGCCGGCGGAACAGCGGCAGACCAAAACTATCAAGCCTTGATTGATGCGATTAAAGTAAAGGGTGGTCCAACATACAAGTGGACAGATATTGAACCAGTCAACAACCAAGACGGCGGGGCGCCTAACGGAAACATTCGCGTTGGTTTCATCTACAATCCTGACCGTGTTTCATTGAAAACAGGGGCAGCAAAAGGTGGATCCACTCAAGCAGTTGGCTATGAAAATGGTTCCTTAACCTTGAATCCTGGAAGAATTGATCCGACAAACACGGCATTCTCCTCCAGCCGTAAGCCGTTGGCTGCTGAATTTATCTTTAACGGCGAAGACGTCATTGTAATTGCCAACCACTTTAATTCCAAGGGCGGCGACCAGCCGATTTTTGGAAAAAATCAGCCGCCAGTACTTGGCAGTGAGGCAAAACGCGTGGAAATCGCTGGCATTGTTAACAACTTTATTCAAGATGTAAAAAGTAAAAACGAGGATGCTAAAGTTGTCGTCCTTGGCGACTTGAACGATTTCGAATTCTCCAATCCGTTAACGAAATTAAAAGGAAATGAATTAACAAACCTAATTGAAAAAGTGCCGGCACCGGAAAGATTTACCTACAGCTATCAAGGTAACTCACAGGTGCTTGATCACATGCTCGTATCGAACAATCTAGCAGATCGCTCGGAAATTGATATCGTTCACTTAAATTCACCATTCACACCAGCACACGGACGTGTCAGTGACCATGACGCCGTATTGGCACAGATTAACTTAAAATCTGTACCAACATCACCGGAACACAAAGCGATTGACCTAACCGTCATGCATACAAATGACAGCCATGCACAGGTAGAAAAATTCCCTAAGCTGGCGACAGCAGTGAAAGAAGTAAGAGGTCAAAAGAAAAACACATTACTGCTCAATGCCGGGGATGTTTTCTCGGGAACACTCTATTTCAATAAATACGAAGGTCAAGCAGACCTGTGGTTCATGAATAAAATTGGCTTTGATGCGATGACGTTTGGAAACCATGAGTTTGATAAAGACTCCAAGACACTTGGAAACTTTGTTAAAAATCTGGCGTTCCCAGTCGTTAGTGCCAATGTCAACGTCACAAAGGATCCTATTTTAGGACCACTATTCAAAAATGAAATCAGCTACAATCCTGAGGGTGGTAAAATTTACCCGGCCATCGTCAAAGAAATTGATGGTGAAAAAGTAGGTATTTTTGGCTTAACAACGGAAGAAACAGTTTTCCTTTCTAGCCCTGCACTCGAAATTGAATTTGAAAATTCAGTGGAGAAGTCTAAAGCAACGGTTGCAGCGCTTCAAAAGGAAGGCATAAACAAAATTATCGCAGTAACACACTTAGGGGTTGGCCCTGAGCAGGAATTAGCAAAAGCAGTAGACGGCATCGACATCATTGTTGGCGGCCATTCACACACGAAACTTGTTGCACCGATCGTGGTTGACAAAGCAGAACCAACAATCGTTGTCCAAGCAAATGAATACAATAACTACCTAGGTATGCTTGATGTTTCATTTGACGATAAAGGTGTTGTCACATTTAAAGACGGCAAGCTGCTCGATATTTCAACCTATGCTGAAGACGAAGAAGCAAAGGCAAAGGTAGAGGAATTTAAAGGTCCTCTAGAAGAAATTAAGAAAGTCGTGGTAGGTTCTTCAACGGTTGACCTTGACGGGGCACGCGATAATGTAAGAAGCAAGGAAACCAATCTTGGTAACCTTATTACGGATGGAATGCTGGAAAAAGCAAAATCCCTTGATCCGAAAACAACCATTGCGTTGCAAAATGGCGGTGGAATTCGTGCTCCTATTGCAAAAGGTGACGTAACACTCGGGGACGTATTTACTGTTCTGCCATTCGGCAACTTACTTGTAACCATGGACTTAACGGGTCAGGAAATCTGGGATGCACTTGAGCACAGTGTCAGTAAGGTTGAAAGCAAGGAGGGCCGATTCCTCCAAGCTGCCGGACTTCAATACAAATACGCCCCTGCTAAGCCTGCATATGACAGGGTTTGGGAAGTAAATGTAAAAACAGCCAACGGCTATGAGCCAATTGACTTGAAAAAAATGTATACTGTTGCAACGAATGCATTCACGGCTGACGGCGGCGATGGTTTTACAGGTCTTAAAAAGGCCAAAGATGAAGGCCGAATTAATGAATTAATGATTACCGATTACGAAATCATGAAAGAGTACTTTGAAAAGCACAGCCCAGTAGCTCCTGCTGTTGAAGGCAGAATCATAGCAAAGGCTGCATCTTTCAACCTTTCATTAATGCATGTCAATGATACACATGCAAACGTAGAACAATATCCGAAGTTAACGACTGCTGTTAACAAAGTAAGAGCCGAAAAACCAAATGCCTTACTAGTTGATGCAGGGGACGTTTTCTCAGGAACCCTTTACTTTAACCAATATCTTGGAAAAGCCGATTTATGGTTCATGAACAAACTTAAGTATGATGCAATGACCTTCGGAAACCATGAATTTGATAAAGACTCAGCCACACTGGCTGGATTTATGAGTGAAATGACCTTCCCGATGGTTAGTGCAAACGTGAATGTAACAAAGGATCCTGTTTTAGGACCATTGTTCAAAAATGAAATCAGTGCGACACCTGAAGGCGGCAAAATCTACTCTGCCATCGTAAAAACGATTAATGGGGAAAAAGTAGGTATTTTTGGGTTAACGACAGAAGATACAACCTTCCTTGCCAACCCATCAAAACAAATTGTGTTTGAAAATGCCGTTGAAAAAGCAAAAACAACCGTTGCTGCTCTTAAAGAGCAAGGCATTAACAAGATTGTTGTTCTTTCTCACTTAGGCTACGGTCCTGATCAGGAACTGGCAAAAGCAGTCGATGGCATTGATGTCATTGTTGGCGGACATTCTCATACGAAGCTGGATCAGCCTGTTGTCATTGAAAAGGCAGAACCAACTGTTATTGTTCAAGCTAATGAGTACCTCAAGTATCTTGGTACACTTGATGTGACGTTTGATGAAAACGGTGTTGTAACGAAAGAAAGCGGAAAGCTTCTTGATGTTAATACGTATGCACCTGATTCAGAAGCACAGGCAAAAGTAGATGAATTGAAAAAGCCATTAGAAGAATTGAAAAAACAAGTTGTCGGTTCTTCAAGTGTTCTTCTCGATGGTGAACGGAATAATGTCCGTTACAAAGAAACAAACCTTGGTAACTTAATTGCGGATGGAATGGCGCAAAAAGCCAATGAAATTTTGAAGAATAATACAACCATTGCAATGCAAAATGGCGGCGGAATCCGCGCTTCGATTCAGAAGGGCGATGTAACGCTAGGCGATATTTATACGGTCTTGCCATTTGCGAACCTGCTCGTAACACTTGACCTAACAGGTGAAGAAATCTGGCAGGCGCTTGAGCACAGTGTCAGCAAGGTGGAAAGCGGAGCCGGTCAGTTCATGCAGGTTTCCGGACTTCAATTCAAATATGATCCGAAGAAGGATCCATATAAGAGAGTCTGGGAAGTGAAAGTCAAAACTGCTGATGGCTATGAGCCAATTAATTTGACCAAAACATATTCTGTCGCTACAAATGCATTTGCAGCAGACGGCGGCGACGGATTTACCATGTTTAAAGAGGCCAAAGATGCAGGCCGTATTCATGAACTGCTGCTTGTGGACTATGAAATTCTAACAGAGTCTTTTGCAAAAAACAGCCCGGTATCTCCTGCTGTTGAAGGCAGAATTTTAACTGGTGAACAACCACAGGTGCAAAATGGCTGGGTTCAAGACGGCTCAACTTGGTATTACTATGAAAATGGCAAAAAACACATTGGCTGGCTCGAATTAGAGAGCAAAAAATATTATTTCAGCCAAGACGGTGCGATGTTGACTGGCTGGATATTAGTAGATGGAAACTGGTATAACCTAGGTGCAGACGGTGTCATGCAAACTGGTTTAGTAACTATTGACGGCAAGAAGTTTTACTTGGGAACAGACGGAGCTCTGCAAACGGGACTAATCACAATCGAAGGTAAAAACTATTTCTTCGGTCCTGATGGTTCTATGAAAACAGGCTGGATCTATTCAGCAAGTAAATGGTATTACTTCGGCTCTGACGGAGCCATGAAAACTGGTCTTGTTGAGCTAAACGGAAAGAAATACTACCTCGGAAACGATGGTGTGATGCAAACCGGTGTCATTACAATTGAAGGGATTACCTATTACTTCAACCTCAGTGGTGCGATGGAAACTGGCTTTGTTGAAATAGAAGGAAATGTCTATTTCTTTGATGAAACTGACGGTATGATTACTGGATTTGCAGAAATTGATGGCGATGTCTATTTCTTCGACGAAGACGGTATCATGATCACTGGTTGGGTTACCATTGATACTGACCTTTACTATTTTGACGAAGATGGAGTTATGGCAGTTGGATTCAATAAAATCGATGGGGATCTCTACTATTTTGATGAAGATGGCATATATCCAATTGGCTGGATCCATCTAAATAACAAATGGTACTTCCAAGATTATTATGAAGGTATTGTAACAGGCTGGATAAATGACCAAGGAAAATGGTACTTCATGAATACTACCGGTGTTATGCAAACCGGCTGGGTGAAGGATCTAGGGAAATGGTATTTCTTGGACTCAAGCGGAGCAATGAAAATTGGCTGGGTGAAGGATCAAGGAAAGTGGTATTTCTTGGACTCAAGCGGAGCAATGAAAATTGGCTGGGTGAAAGATCAAGGAAAATGGTATTTCTTAGACTCCAGTGGTGCCATGAAGACTGGCTGGGTTTTAGACCAGAAGAAATGGTATTTCTTAGATGCATCCGGTGCCATGAAAACTGGCTGGGCACAAGTAAATGGCAGCTGGTACTTCATGAATACCAGCGGTGCGATGCAAACTGGCTGGCTGTTTGTTGGCGGCAAGTGGTATTACCTATACACAAACGGTAAAATGGCTGCCAATACCAAAATCCAGGGTTACAAACTTGGTGCGGACGGTGCATGGCGAAAATAGGTAAGAAAGAAAGAACCAACTCTGAATTGGCAGAGTTGGTTCTTTTATTTCCCATCAAGACATATCGAAATGGGAAAAATGCCTTAGAAAGTTTTATGACCTATTAAAAAGTCAATCATTTTACGATTATTATTCTTTTAGTATAAGACTTTCATTCTTTAATTGATATTATTTCAATTAATTCAATAGCAACTTATTTACAAAAATGATGAGAATCTTGAAGAAAACGAGTTATGTAAATTGTCAATTCCAAGTTTTTTTTGTTGAAACTAAATAAATATTCCACATATAAAATGACGGGATATTACATAAGATCTTCTTCGGTTTAAAGCGTTAAACAGGAACAGAAGGCGTTCCAAAAGATAACATGGGACGTATAGTACATGTCCTATTTCGACATTGTCGAATATTGCGAAAAATTTTTCTTCGATTTTCGAATAATCTATTGACCATTACTAGACTAAAATACTATCATTATATTTGTATATTCCGATTTTTCTAACAAAATAGAGGAGGGGTATACAAAAAAATAGAATAAAAGCTTACTATTTCAATTAGGGGGGAAAGAATTTAATGAGTAAAAAGAACCAAAATAAGAAAATTGCTACATATGCATTAGCCTCTGCACTTGTTCTTTCAAATCTTGGGTTTGTTTCAACAGCATCAGCTGAGACATATAAACCCGGCGATCTTGAGTCAAAGCTAAAGCAAGTTAGAGACTTTCAAGCTGTACAAAAACAATCCTTGAAGGCGTTAGATGCCAAGTCTGTTAATGCGAAAGCTAATCTAAAAGCAACAGATAAGGTTCGCGTAATTGTAGAAGTAGAGGGACAAACTCCAGTTGAATATGCCACAAAGCAAGGCAAATTATACAAAGAATTATCAGAAGATAAAAAATCTTCCCTCACCTCTAAACTGCAAGGCCAGCAAAAATCCGTAAAAGATAAAATTAGTTCTAAAGGTATTAACGTAAAGTACAAACAAACTTTTTCAACCGCTTTCAATGGCTTCAGTGGTGAAGTTGCGTTTGGTGACATCTCCAAAATTGAAGGCATTGCAGGAGTAAAGAATGTATTTATAGCTAATGAATACAATCGTCCTGTAATTGAACCAAATATGAAAACGAGCCATCAATTCATTCAATCACGTGATACATGGTCGGATTCAGGCTATAAAGGCGAAGGAATGGTTGTAGCCGTCATTGATACGGGTGTCGATCCTTCTCACCGTGACTTTAAATTAACGGACAACTCTTCAGAGGAATTATCAAAAGACGGAGTTGGAAAAATTGTTTCAGATAGCGGCTTAAAAGGAAAATTCTATACTGACAAAGTTCCTTACGGCTATAACTATTATGACCAAAACAACACAATCCTTGACCTAGGACCTGGAGCAAGCATGCACGGTATGCACGTTGCCGGAACAGTTGCTGCAAATGGCGACGAAGCAAACGGCGGCATTAAAGGGGTTGCCCCGGAAGCACAAGTTCTAGCGATGAAGGTATTTAGTAATGACCCGCTATTCCCATCTACAACATCCGACGTGTACCTAGCTGCAATTGATGATTCCATCAAGCTTGGCGCTGACGTATTAAACATGAGCCTTGGTTCAACTGCATCATTCTATGACGAAAACAGTGCAGAAGATCTTGCGATTCAAAGAGCGACAGCAAACGGTATCGTTTGTGCCGTATCAGCAGGTAACTCACAGACTCTTGGCTATGGCTGGGATAATCCTTTTGCGAAAAACCCTGATATCGGTGTAGTTGGTGCACCAGGATTAAATCCTGACACTATCTCTGTAGCAGCTTCCGGAAATGAAGCATTCCTTTATCAGCATGCTATTACGGTAGAAGGTAATACAACTTTCACTGCTGTAGGTAAAGGAATTGACGACTGGACAAAGCTTGCAGCGGGCAAACTTGATTTGGTCAGTCTTGGAAACAAACTCGGTGCTCCTGAAGATTATAAAGGCTTAGATGTAAAAGGTAAGATTGTTGTTGTACCACGTGGTTCGTTAACATTTGTTGATAAAACGAAAAATGCTGCAGCAGCTGGGGCAGCTGGAATTATCGTTTGGAATGCTACAAACGGAGCACCATATGACAATCAAGGCGGCTGGGACGCTCCATTCATGTTTATTACAAAAGCAGAAGGCGAAGCCCTTAATGCAGCGATTTTAGCAGGCCAAACAAGCCTTCATGTTGACCAAATACAGAAAAATGAAAGTCCTGAAATGGGCCGGATGACAGACTTTTCTTCATGGGGTACAACACCAAGCCTGGAAATGAAGCCTGAAATCACAGCACCTGGCGGAAACATCTATTCAACGGTAAATAATGATAAGTATGAATTAATGAGCGGTACCTCGATGGCATCACCGCATGTTGCCGGTGGATCAGCACTCGTTCAAGAATACCTGCAATCTGATAAAGGTAAGAAATTCGGGGCATTATCTGTTGGTGAACGTACCCACCTTGCTAAAGTATTATTGATGAACACAGCGAAAGTGATCAAGGACCTGGATGGCAATCCATTCTCACCTCGCCGTGAAGGTGCAGGTATGATGCAGCTTCATTCTGCCGTTTCAACACCAGTTTATTTTGTCAATAAATCAACCGGTGAAGCGAAAGTGGAATTGAAGGACTTCCAATCCAAGCAAATTTCAATGACGTTCACTGCTAAAAACGTCTCTGACAAAGACGTGATGTACAAAGTAGATACAAGTGTCTTAACGGATATCGTGCAAAACTATCAAGGTACAGAATATAATGCACTGGCTGCTGCTGCAATGGAAGGTGCAAAAGTAAGTGCACCGGAAACGGTTATGGTTCAAGCTGGAAAATCTGTTGATTTCACTGTGAAGGTTGATTTAACAGATGCGAAAATTCCGTATATTGACAAAGATAATAAGCAAGGCGTCACAGATTTGAAAGAGGATATTTTCGTTGAAGGTTCCGTAAACCTAGTAAGCTTTGACGAAAAAACTGCTCCTAGTTTAACTGTTCCGTACGTAGGTTTCTACGGTAAGTGGGACAACCCTTCCATTCTTGATGGCTTTAAGAATTTAGGAGAAGATAAGTTCTTCGACCTTGACGGAAGCTATGCAAAAGCGAACTTCGGCGTTGACAAGGTTTCCGATATGCTAATCGACGACTGGTTCCAAGCACCGGTTCCTGAAAAGAATGTCTGGACGATTTCACCTAATGGTGACGGCTACAATGATACGGTTAATGCATTCCCGGCATTCTTGAGAAATGCCTCTGAGGTTCAATTCAACATCTTGGATAAAGATGAAAAATTACTTCGCCGCGTAAAAACAGAAACTTCCGTTAGGAAAAACTTCTATAATGCGGGCAAAGGTTCAGTCTATAACTATGAAAACGATAGAGAATGGAATGGTTCTATCAGCGGTAAAACCGTTAAAGACGGATTATACTACTATGAAATCAAGTCCGTTGTCGATTATGCCGGCGCAAAGTGGCAATCTAAGAAAGTTCCAGTCTTAGTTGATACAACAGCTCCAAAGGTGGAAGCAACATACGATCCTGCAAAGTCGACTGTTTCCTGGACAACAACAGAAGAAGGTTCAGGTGTTGAGATTTACGGAGTATTCGTAAATGGCAAGCTTCAAAACGTCCTTGACGGCAAAACGAATTCTTATGAAATTCAAAATGCACCGGCAAAAGCAATCGTTGAAGTACTTGCGATTGACTATGCACAAAACGCTGCTTCGGATACAGCCGCAATTGGTGATGTAGACCTGCCGCTTATCTTCATAACTGATGGCACTAAAAATGCAGCGGGAGCGTATGTTTCAAATTCACCATATGCATATGGGGCTTATAATACCCGTACTGTTCCGGTAAAAGGTATTGTAACAGATGATATCGGCCTTAAATACGTTAAAGTAGCTGGAAAAGAGGTTCCAATAGTTAAAGACGCTAAAGGAAACTTAACTTTCTCTACTGAAGTAACATTTGAAAAAGATGGCCTCCAGCCAATTCAAATTGAAGCTGTTGACCATTCCAACAAATCATTCTCGATTTCACGTTATGTGTATATTGATACAACTCCAGCTGAAATCAACGTTGATGCTCCTGAAAGAGTAGATAAAAATGTTGATGAAGTGACTTTAAACGTTGAATTGAAAGATAATCTTGGGTACCTTGATTTCTTCGTTGGGGATAACAATGTTTACAAGAAATCATTCGATAGTGAAGTTGATTCACAAAAACCATTAAGTGCAAAGGTTAAAGTTAAAGTTCCATTAGAACTTGGCAATAACACGGTCACAATGAAACTGTATGACATTGCCGGCAACGTAACGGTTAAAGAACTTGTGATCAACCGCGGCGATCAAACAGGCTGGGTTGAAAACAATGGTGCTTGGTACTTCTACGATGAAGATGGTTCTATGCATACAGGTTGGCTTGAAGAAACCTATGGTGACGACGAATGGGGCGAAAACTGGACAGTTAAGTATTACTTCGACAAAGATGGTAAAATGCACACTGGCTGGTTAGATCTTAACGGAAAACGTTACTACTTTGACCAAGGCGGCGAAATGGCGACGGACGTGACCTTTGTTGCAGAAAGTAAAACCTACTATTACTTTGATGAAAATGGCGCAGTACAATCAGGAGTTTATGATGTACTGGGAGATTCCACTTCATTCTTAGCTTACTTTGATGCAAAAACCGGTATGTTACGAAATGGCTGGAAGCTTGATGCTGGTTCATGGTATTTTGCTGACAGGGACGGAAGATTACAATCTGGCTGGTTATATCAAGCCAACAAATGGTACTACTTCAATAATGACGGCAAAATGAAAACAGGCTGGTTAAATGACGGCAAATCAACATACTATCTCACTGATTCCGGCGCAATGGCAACTGGCTGGACGAAAGCAGATGGTAAGTGGTACTACTTTAACAAATCCGGCACAAAACAAACAGGTTGGTTGAAGGATGGCCAAAAATGGTACTATTTAGATCAATCTGGTGTAATGAAAACAGGCTGGGTACAAGTTGGCGGCAAATGGTACTTCCTAAATAATAATGGAGACATGGCTACTGGCTGGAAGCAGGTCGATGGCAAATGGTACTACCTAAATAATAATGGAGACATGGCTACAGGCTGGAAGCTGATCGATGGTAAATGGTATTACCTAAATGCTTCAGGTGTAATGGCAGCCAACACAACTATAGAAGGCTATAAACTTGGTGCTGATGGAGCATGGACTAAGTAAGATCCATTCCTCTCGACTAATTAAGACGGACAGATTCTTATCTGTTCGTCTTTTAAGTCTATAAAAATTATCGATCACTCCCAAGCTACTAGTTCCGAATAAACCTTACTAGTCTATCAATTCCATAGTAAGCCTAAATTCCTTTATTAATAAGAGATTATTATGGAAAGTTTCTTCGATTTCCGAAAAATCTATTGACCTTTACTAGATAAGAAGATTAATATAATAATTGTATAATTCAGACTTTTCCTATTAATAGGAAAAGAAAGTATACAGAAGTAATTCTATTATAAAAAGGGGGCAATTCAGAAGTGGAGAAAAAGAATTTTTTAAAGAACCGTAAAGTTGCTACATATGCATTAGCTTCAGCATTAGTTTTTTCAAATCTTGGTTTAATTTCGTCAGCATCGGCTGCAACGTATAAACCAGTTGATCTTGAATCCAAGATTAAACAGATCAAGCAGTTAGAATCAAGGGATGCCTTTACAGCATCTGTTTCAAAGACAATTAAAACAAAGGCGGATCTTAAAGCGACTGACAAAGTTCGCGTAATCGTTGAAGTAGATGGACAAACACCTCTTGAGTACGCCACAAAGCAAGGTCAATTATACAAGGATTTATCAGCAGATAAAAAATCCTCGCTTACTTCAAAGATAGAAAGTCAACAAAAGTCCGTCAAAGACAAAATTAAGGCTAAAGGTGTAAACATTAATTACAAAATGCAATTTTCAACTGCCTTTAATGGATTTAGTGGAGAGGTTAGTTATGGTGACCTGGCTAAAATCGAGTCTGTAGCAGGAGTAAAAAATGTTTATCTAGCAAATGAATATTTACGTCCAGAAGCAGTACCTGAAATGAAAACGAGCCATAACTTTATTCAATCACGAGATACATGGGCAGATACTGGATTTAGAGGCGAAGGAATGGTTGTCTCGATCATTGACACGGGTATTGATCCAACACATAAAGACTTTAAATTAACAGACAAGGCGAAGGAAGATCTAACGACTGATAAAGTGAGCAAAATCGTAAAAGATAATAGCCTTAAGGGAAAATTCTATACAGACAAGGTACCATACGGCTATAACTACTATGATCTTAATGACACCATTATTGACCTAACTTCTAGTATGCACGGTATGCATGTTGCCGGAACAGTAACAGCAAATGGTGATGAAACCAATGGAGGTATTAAAGGGGTTGCACCAGAATCACAGGTTCTAGCGATGAAGGTTTTTAGTAATGATCCTAATTATCCAGCTACTTGGTCTGATGTGTATCTTGTCGCCATCGATGACTCGATTAAACTTGGTGCCGACGTGCTAAATATGAGCCTTGGGGATGTTGCATCATTCTATAATGAAAATGCAGCTGAAGATTTGGCTATTCAACGAGCCGTTGAAAATGGAATCGTTTGTGCCGTTGCTGCAGGGAACTCCGGTCATATCGGCTATGGGTTAAGCAACGGTACTCCATTAGCACAAAACCCTGATATTGGGACAGTTGGTGCGCCTTCAGTAAACGGTGATGCTCTCTCAGTTGCGGCTTCGAACAATGGGACTAGCTTGTATAAGCATGCACTTACATTAGCTGGTTTTGATTCCTTCAAGAGCGATGGTTTTGGAGCGGACGACTGGACAAAGCTGGCAGAAGATAATGGTGGAAAGTTGGACCTTGTAAGTCTTGGAGGCAAGCTAGGGGCGCCAGAACACTATGAAGGTCTCGATGTAAAAGGAAAAGTAGTCGTTGTACCACGTGGAGACTTGACCTTCGTTGATAAAACGAAAAATGCCTTTGCAGCAGGGGCGGCAGGTATTATTGTATACAATAATGGCGGAGCCTTCCAAAATAATCTTGGCAGCATGGAAATTCCGTTTATGATGATTGAAACGGCTGATGGTGCAGCACTGGAAGCAGCAATTGCAGCAGGTAATAAAACCCTGAATGTTAAATCAGAAGTCTTACAAACCTCTTCAGTCGGAAAAATGACTACCTTTACATCATGGGGGACAACTCCGTCGCTTGAATTAAAACCTGAAATTACCGCGCCGGGCGGAAGCATTTACTCTACATTGAACGGCGATAAATATGGTACAAAGAGCGGTACTTCAATGGCGACACCACATGTTGCCGGCGGTTCAGCTTTAGTGCAGCAATATCTGCAAGGAGATAAGCGTTTTGCGCAACTTTCTGTTGGTGAACGAACAAAACTTGCAAAAGTCTTGTTAATGAATACAGCGAAGATCATCAATGACGTAGATGGTCACCCGTTCTCACCTCGCCGTGAAGGGGCAGGGATGATGCAAACTCACTCTGCTGTCACAACACCGGTATACGTTGTCAATAAGGAAACTGGTGAAGCCAAGGTAGAATTGAAGGACTTCCAAGCGAAGCAATTTACAATGACGTTCACAGCGAAAAGCATTTCCGATAAAGATGTAACATATAAGGTGAACACAACGGTTTTAACAGATGCAATAAAACAGCAAGCCAAAGAAGGCGCACCTGACCTAAATGGTCTTGCTACCGGTGATTTGGAGGGTGCGAAAGTAGAAGCACCGGAAACCGTTACGGTTCCTGCAGGAAAATCGGTCGACTTTACAGTGAAGGTAGACTTCACTGGTGCAAAAATTCCTGGGTTTGATAAAGCCGGAAAGAAAATTTCACTAGACCTTAAGGAAGACATTTTTGTAGAGGGATCTGTTAATTTAGAAGGACCCGATGAAAAAACACCGAATTTAACAATTCCATATGTTGGCTTCTATGGAAAATGGGATCGCCCACAAATAATCGACGGTTTTAAAGATCTTGGCGAAACGAACTATTTTGATTTAACGACGATAAAAAAATATGGAAGTAATGCGCACAACATGCTCACGAATAATGATAAAGATTTCCTTGCTCCTGTTCCAGGCAAGAATGTTTATCCACTATCACCAAACGGAGATGGAGCGCTCGATAATATCAATGTCCTTCCATCCTTCCTTCGCGGAGCCGAAGAAGTTCAATTTAACATCTTGGACAAGGATGGCAATTTCCTTCGCCGGATGAAAGCGGAAGCACAAGTGATTAAAAGTGCTTACGATGGCGGTAATGGTGAAGCAGCATCTCAAAAGGCAGACCGAGTCTGGGATGGAAAAGTAAAAGGCCAGGTTGTAAAGGATGGTTTGTATTATTACGAAATCAAATCCGTTGTTAGCTATAAGGGTGCTGAGTGGCAATCTAAGAAGATTCCAGTCTATGTTGACACAACAGCTCCAAAGGTAACAGCAACCTATGATCCTACTCAATCTATTGTATCTTGGAGTGCAGTAGAAGAAGGAACTGGTGTTAAACAATATAGTATTTTCGTAGATGGCGTGCTTGCTGCTACTGTTGATGGTAATACAACTTCCTATCAGATAGTAAATGCGCCTGAAAAGGCTGTCGTTGAAGTCGTTGCACAAGATTATGCTTCTAACTATGGTGCTGACACTGCTGCAATCGGCGATGTAACGATGCCGAAAATTTACCTTGACGGCTTTGGCCCTGAACCATATGCAGGTTATAACACTTATGAAATTCCTGTTAAAGGATTTGTAACAGAGGATATTGGGTTAAAATCGTTGAAAGTAAATGGTAAAGAAGTTGCTACGACGAAGGATGCAAAAGGAAATCTCGCTTTTGACACGACTGTTACGTTTAAGCAAGATGGACTTGCTGACGTAATTATCGAAGCAACTGATCATTCTAACAAGACATTCTCAATTTCACGTAAAGTCTTTTTGGATAAAACAAAGCCGGTTATTAATGTTACGGCACCAGAGAGAGTGGATAAGAATGTTGAAAAAGTTACATTTAATGTCAATTTACAAGATAACTTCAGCTATTTGAAATTCTATATTGATGAAAATCAAGAGTTTGAAACACCATTCATCAGTCCAGTTGATTACTTGGCTCCACTTAACAAGGATCGTCAAGTAACAGTTACATTAGCGGAAGGCGAAAACAAAGTGACCTTGAAGGCTGTAGACTTTGCTGGAAATGAAACAACGAAAGAAGTGGTCATCCAGCGCAAGGATGCAGATCCAAAGACAGATCCACAACCAGAAGTGAAAAACGGCTGGAGTTTGGAAAACGGCTCATGGTACTACTATCAGAAGGATGTAAAAGCTACTGGCTGGTTGAAAGATACCGATGGTAAGTGGTACTTCTTAAATACTAACGGCAAAATGGCAACAGGCTGGTTAAGCTACGGCGGAAAATGGTACTACTTGAATAATAACGGCAGCATGGCGGTTGGCTGGGCATCCGTTGGCGGCAAGTGGTATTTTATGAATAAAGATGGCCAAATGGAAACCGGCTGGATCAATGACGGTGGAAAATGGTATTACCTAACGAAATCAGGAGATATGAAAACCGGCTGGTTATTAGAAGGTAATACATGGTACTACCTAAATGCGAAAGGTGCAATGTCAACTGGTTGGGAACTGCTTAATGGAAAATGGTACTACTTCTATAGTTCAGGCGCAATGGCTGCCAACACCACTATAGAAAACTATAAACTTGGGAAAGACGGAGCTTGGACTAAGTAATACCCTCCACTAGACCTAATTAAGACGGACAGATTCTATCTGTTCGTCTTTTTGAATGCAATAAAAGCGGTGGTGCCTGACACCATTTGCTACTTTTTCCCTATGAAAATAGAAAAAAGTGATTTCTGATTATTCTACCAAAAAAACATTGACCGGCTACTAGGACTCTACTAAGATTGATTTATCTAGATTTTTCTTACAATTTTGAAGTCAGTTTACTAGAATGGAATAATTTAGCGTCTGTATTATGTTAGAGGGGGAAAATATAGGAATGGGCCTTAAGTTATGGAAAAAGAAAAGAAAGATTGCCTCGTATATTTTGGCATCTGCTTTGGTTCTATCAAACCTTGGTTTTGTTGTACCAGCTGCCGCAGCATCACCAACGCCAGCACCAGCACCAAAAAAAGATTATACTTCGATGGTAGAACAGTTTAAAAAACATCTGAACGGTAACGAAGAGAAAAAGCTAAGTAAGAAGCTTAAAGCTAACTTTAAGGAGGCAGATCATGTACGTGTCATCGTAGAGGTGGATGGGCAAACACCTGTAGAGTTAGCAACCGAGCAAGGAAAACTGTACAAAGAATTAGCCGAAAATATAAAAACCTCGATGGCCTCAAAGCTTGAAAAGCAGCAAGCAACTGTCAAAGAGAAAATCAAGGCTAAAGGTGTCCAGCTAAAATATAAGAGCCACTTCTCGACGGCCTTTAACGGTTTCAGTGGTGAAATTGCTTTTGGCGAAATTGCAAAGCTAGAGGCAGTTGAGGGCGTTAAAAATGTTTATTTGGCGAATGAATACAAGCGCCCGGTAGAACCCGATATGAAAAACAGTAAGTCATTTGTCCAGACAGCCGAAACATGGGCTGATGCAGGACTAAAGGGCGAGGGTATGGTTGTTGCTGTCATTGATACAGGTGTTGACCCGACCCACAAGGATTTTATTTTATCAGACGACGCATCAGCTCGTCTATCAAAGAACGATGTCAATAAAATTATTGCTAAAGATGGATTAAAAGGCAAGTTTTATACAGAAAAGGTTCCCTATGGCTATAACTACTTCGACCAAAATGACACAATCATTGATAAAGGGTTAGATACTGGTATGCATGGGATGCATGTGGCCGGAATTGTTGCCGCAAACGGTGACGAAGCAAATGGCGGTATTAAAGGGGTAGCGCCAGAAGCACAGGTTCTTGCGATGAAGGTATTTAGCAATGACATTCTTTTCCCTTCAACATGGTCTGATGTATACCTTGCAGCCATTGATGATTCGATTAAGCTTGGGGCAGATGTGCTCAATATGAGCCTTGGCGAAGTGGCTTCTTTTTATTCAAAAAATAGTGCAGAAGATGTGGCAATCACAAGAGCAACCAATAATGGTATCGTATGCTCCATGTCTGCCGGAAACTCCGGAACTATCTCATATGGTTGGGATAATCCTTCCTACAAAAACCCTGATATCGGTGTCGTTGAAGCACCAGGGTTAAATCCGGATGGGATCTCTGTTGCCGCAGCGAATAATCTGTCTGTCGAATATCAACATTCGATTTCCATAGGAGGCTTCACTGCTGTTGGTTATGGGACTGACGATTGGACAAAAGCCCAATCGGAAAATAAAGATTTACAAGTTGTTAGTCTGAAGGACGGCCTGGGTTACCCTAAAGATTATGAAACTGTCGACGTCGTTGGCAGGGTTGTTCTCGTTAAACGCGGCGAACTATCATTTGCTGATAAAGCATTATTCGCGGCAGAAGCGGGCGCCGTTGGGATTATCGTCTATGATTCTGGCAGCTCAATCTTTTATAAAAATCAGGGCGGCTTTGAAATTCCGTTTATGTTCATTTCAAAAAAGGAAGGCGAGGCACTCGAATCAACGATTCCTGGCGGCCATTCTTCTATGGCTATTAACCAAATTGAAAAACAAAAAGACCCTGAATCAGGCCGAATGACAGAGTTTTCCTCTTGGGGGACAACACCGGGCCTAGAGTTAAAACCAGAAATCACTGCACCAGGTGGAAAAATTATTTCCACTTTAAATAATGACCAATATGGTGAAATGAGCGGTACATCGATGGCGGCTCCACATGTGGCCGGCAGCGCTGCCCTTGTCCAGCAATACTTGCAAAAGGACAAACGTTTCAATGGTCTTTCTGTAAGTGAACGTACGCATTTGGCAAAAACATTATTAATGAATACTGCAAAGGTCATTGATGATGCGAACGGACATCCATTCTCGCCTCGCCTTCAAGGTGCAGGGATGATGCAGACCTACAATGCCGTGAAAACTCCTGTATATGTGGTCAATAAAAGCACAGGTCAGGCGAAGGTGGAATTAAAAGACTTTACTTCTAAAAAATTCGAAATGACGTTAACCGCTAAAAACGTTTCTACGAAGGATGTCAGCTATAAGGTAATTACGAATGTACTAGCGGATACCCGTAAGCAGAATAAAGATGGTGATGATTCTAATGCATTGATCGCTGGTAATCTTGAAGGCGTGGTTGTCGACGGACCTGCAACGGTCATAGTTCCGGCTGGAAAAACAAAAGACATCACCATCAAGGTAGATATTAGCAAGGCGAAGGTTCCAGCTATTGATGTTGAAGGAAATAAAACGACCGTTTCCCTTCAAGAAGATATGTTTGTCGAGGGCTTTGTGAAATTAGAGGATGTTGATAAGAATGCAGCAGGCAAAAAGGAACTTAGCCCTGACCTAACTGTTCCATATGTCGGTTTTTACGGCAAGTGGGACCGGCCGTCCATTCTCGATGGCTTTAAAGATTTAGGGGAGTCCCGTTTCTACGATCTTCAAGGCATGTTCGATGAAATAGATGAAGATGGAAATAAAATAGAAGCGACGGTCCATGATATGCTATCAGATGGCTGGTTCACAGACCCGGTTCCGGAAAAAGGGTTCTATGCCATCTCACCAAACGGCGACTGGGAAAAGGACAACATTAATATTTTTCCAGCCTTTTTAAGGAATGCTGCTGAGGTTCAGTTTAACATTCTCGATGAACAAAAAAAATTACTGCGCCGTGTAAAATTGGAGAAGAACGTAATTAAGAGCTATTACGATGACGGTCTCGGTATCCCATATTCCTATAATTATGATCGAACTTGGGATGGAACAGTGAAAGGGAAGCCGGTTAAAGATGGTTTATATTACTACCAAGTGAAAGCGGTAATTGATTACAAAGGTGCTGGATATCAAACGAAAGATATTCCTATTTTGGTAGATACAATCGCCCCTAAGGTAAGCGCAAGCGTCAATCCGGAAACAGCTGTTGTCAGCTGGAGTACGATCGAGGAAGGCTCTGGTGTTCAAGCGTATGGTATTTTTGTCAATGGAGAGTTTGTAGGGGAAACGACTGGTGATGAGACTAGCTTTTCCTTAACCGATGTTAAGGAAGGTACAGCAATTGACGTCATTGCAGTTGACTATGCCTATAACTTTGACTGGGATACGGTTGCAGTTGGTGATGTAGATCATAGTGAGCCAGTTATTATTATTAATCCGTTTTCCACGATGCCATATGGAGCCTACAATTGGAATCAAGTTCCTGTTACAGGCTTTGTTATGGAGGATTTGGGATTGAAATCGTTGACTGTTAACAATAAAGAAGTCGAGTTCACAAATCCCAGACCTGGAATCTATTCCTTTTCAACCACCACCGGATTTTTGAAGGATGGCTTTTACGACATTACCGTAAAGGCAGTGGATAAAGCGGATAACTCGTCATCGATTTCGCGCAAAGTTTTCATTGATACAACTGCACCGGAAATCAATGTGAACGCTCCAGAGGTTGTTGCTGAGAAAGTCGAAGAGGTTACCTTGAAGCTTAACCTTAAGGACAACTTCAACTATTTATCATTATTCGTTGACGACAATCACGAATATGAAAAAGCAATCGCCGGTCCAGTTGATGTTCTTGTTCCAGCAAATGATAACGTGGAAGTGAAAGTACCTCTTGACCTAGGTGAAAACATTATTACCCTCAGGCTATATGACCTTGCCGGCAATGAGACCGTGAAGGAATTAGAGATCAACCGTGGAAATGTATCAGGCTGGAAACTTAAGGGTGGTTCATGGTATTTCTACAACAACAGCGTCAAAGCAACGAACTGGTTAAAGGACGGGAATGTATGGTATTACCTTGGTAAAGACGGGAAAATGCAAACAGGCTGGTTAAAATACAACAACAAATGGTACTTTTTAAATATGAGTGGCGCCATGGCTGAAAATCAGTGGGTGTATGAAAATAATAAATCTTATTACCTTAACGCAGATGGCAGCATGCAAACGGGCTGGAAGGCATTCAATGGAAAATGGTACTATTTTAATGCTAGTGGTGACATGGCGATGGGCTGGAAGGCTGTGAATGGGAAATGGTACTATTTTAATGCTTATGGCGGCATGGAGACAGGCTGGATGCAACTGAGTGGGCAGGGATGGTACTATTTAAATCCGAGCGGCGACATGGTGACAGGCTGGGTATCTCTTGATGGAAAATGGTACTATCTAAATGCTAGCGGCAACATGACGACAGGTTGGCTGGATCAAAATGGAAAATGGTACTATCTAAATCCAAACGGCGACATGCAAACAGGCTGGAAACTGATCGATGGAAAATGGTATTACCTAAATGCTTCAGGTGTAATGGCAGCCAACACAACTATAGAAGGCTATAAACTTGGTAAAGATGGAGCATGGACTAAGTAAGATCCATTCCACGTACCAATGAAGACGGATAGATTCTTATCTGTTCGTCTTTTTAATACAATGTTTCTACTTAAAACAACATAAATTTGTCACATTTTAGTATTTATGGTTGAAAAATTGTGTCAAAATGAGAGAATATAAGAATAAGGAGGATTCACTTTTTTCATACATAATAGAATGTAGTGGGCATTTAAAGATCACCGGTGATTGTATAGTGATTTACTTTACTTTCCATATCCAGATATATGGTGATTTAGTATAATCGTAATAGAATTTTTGCTTATTTCCACTCAAACCGGCATATCTATGTTTGTACACAGCTTTAAGCAGTTTTTTCAGATAGTTTAATAGAGAGATCAGATCATCATTGTGGAGGGAAATTAATTGAAGAAAAAAGGTGTTACTGCTTTAGTCCTGGCGACTATGTTGTTCTCATCGACAGGTCCAGGTGCTTCTGCTGCTGGAACATACACATGGAAGTATCAGAACAACAATTGGTACTATTTTAATCCAACAGGTAATGCTGTTACTGGGTGGGTCCGGGATCAAAATAGCTGGTATTTTTTAGACAACAAGGGTGTCATGAAGATAGGCTGGCTTTTGGACAAAAATAAATGGTACTACCTTGATAAAATTAGCGGTGCAATGAAAACGGGCTGGTTGAAGGAAAATAATACATGGTACTTTCTTGATTCAAGCGGTGCGATGAAAACAGGCTGGCTAAAGGAAAACAATACATGGTACTTTCTTAACTCAAGCGGCGCGATGAAAACAGGCTGGGTATTAGACGCAAACAATTGGTATTTCCTTGATAAAAATGGTGCGATGAAGACGGGCTGGGTTGAAGACAATACCTTAAAATATTATTTAAGTCCAAGCGGGGCAATGGTCATCGGACAAAAATTCATTGATGGAAAACCTTATCAGTTCGCAGCCTCTGGGGCACTAACCACCCTGACAGGCTGGTTCCACGATGGCTCCATTGTGATGTACTTCAATGAGGATGGCTCTACTCACAAGGGCTGGTTAGTCGATGGGGCGAATAAGTATTATTTTTCCCAGGATGGCTTTATTTATACGGGCTGGCTGCTTGAAGGTGAGAAGAAATTTTACTTCGGTGCTGATGGGAAAATGCAGACAGGTGTGCAAACCGTTGGTGAGAATGTATACTATTTCGGATCCGATGGTGTTATGCAGACAGGCGCGAAACAAATTGGGGATAAATGGTACCTCTTTACTACAGATGGTGCTGCATTTAAAGGCTGGTTAACGGAAGAACAGAAAAGGTATTATTACGGTACCGATGGTGTAATGGTGACCGGCTTGCTGACAATAGACACAAAAAAATACTACTTTGATGTGAATGGTATTATGCAAACCGGCTGGATTTCAAATGCCGGCAAATCCTATTTCCTTGGCACAGACGGAGCCGCTCAAACAGGCTGGCTTTTAGATCATGGTGAGTATTACTATTTTTCAAAAAGCGGTGAAATGCAAACCGGCTGGGTTCTGGATAATAACAAGTGGTATTACTTGAACAGCAAAGGGACCATGGTAACAGGCTGGCAGTATATTAATGGAAAATGGTACTTCATGAATTCTTCTGGTGCCATGCAGACAGGCTGGTTATTAGAAAAAGACAAATGGTATTACTTGAACCAAAATGGTGATATGCAAATTGGCTGGTTATTGTTAAGTGGAACATGGTACTATCTTGATGGAAATGGGAAAATGTTAACCGGCGAACAGGTCATCGGCGGTAAGACCTATAATTTTTTCGAAAATGGTGCCTTAAATCCGGGTCCTGTGATCAGTACAACGTCCTATAATCTCACCTTTCAGCAAATGCTCGATATTGAGATGACAAAAAGTCCACAAACTGATAAATATAGAAATAATAAGGCATATGTAAGCAGTTCGTATGTACTTAAAGATGCAGCCAATCCTGCTAAAGGAGTGGTAACGGCCTCTTCCTTATTTGTTCGCGAGGAGACAAATACAAATTCCTTTGTTTTTGGAACAATAAAGCAAGGGGATGAAGTCCAAATTGTTTCCACGGTAGGAACTTGGTATGAGATTAGCTATGGAACCTGGCGAAATGCGAAAACAGCGGATGTCTCTTATTATTTGAATCCGAACAATTTTAGCTCGACAAGTCCGGAATATTTCCAATTTCTACTATTGAATAAGAGTGCAGGAACAACGGCACAGGATTTAAATGCCAAAACACTCGTTGGAAAAGGAATTTTAGCAGGTAGGGCAGAGGCATTCCTAGAAGCGAGCAAAAAGTATAATATAAATGAAATATATTTAATCTCTCATGCCTTGCTTGAAACCGGAAATGGTAGTTCTGCACTTGCGCAAGGAATAATGGTCGATACGGTCGATGGAGTGAAGTTAGATCAACCGGTGAAAGTTTATAATATGTACGGTATTGGTGCGATTGACACCTGCCCGAAAACATGCGGAGCACAAACCGCCTATAAGAAAGGCTGGTTTACACCGGAAGCAGCCATCATCGGCGGTGCAGAATTTATTGGGGCCGGCTACATTAACGCTGCAACACCACAGAATACTCTTTATAAAATGAGATGGAATCCGAGTAACCCTAACCATCAATATGCAACGGACATAGGCTGGGCGGTTAAGCAGGTAACTAATATTAAGAAACTATACGATTCTTTAAGCTCATATACACTATATTACGATGTTTCCGTTTATAAATAATGGAAAAAAGGGCTGTGCAGGCGTGATGCACAGCCCCTTTTTTTTTTGCCAATAAATTCCTCTAGTAAAAGCCTCCAAACATCTATCTTATTGCGAATACTAATCTAAAATTGATAATTTTTTGTTTACAGAATTTCTGAGCTGCGTTAAAATGAATATATTCAAAAAATGAATCTATCGGAGGGCGTCAAATGGAACAGCACTTATTTCAATTATTAGAAGCCATCAATAAAAACGCCAACTTGAACCAAAAGAAAATGGCTGACATATGCGGTATTTCAATCGGGAAAGTTAATTATCTTATCCATGATTTAACATTTGGAGATTATATTTATAGTGAAAAAAAGGGCAGAAATATCAGCTACTTTTTAACACAAAAAGGGATTGATTTTTTAAAAACTGGAATCCAAGCTTATCATGATAAAAAGGTGAATATTCACCAAGAGCCGCTAACCGAAATAAAGCAGGCGGTGATTTTAGCAGCGGGGACAAGAAAAGATTTTAATAAACCTGCAGGCCTAATGGAAATCGGCGGAACCACCTTGCTCCAAAGAAATATTGACATTCTTCAGGAAAATGGCATCAACGATATTGTGATTGTAACGGGATTTAAGCCGGAGGCATTCGAAGCGTTTCCGGAATTTAACCATTATCAATTTGTTCATAATCCAAAATACAAATGGACCGGATCAATGGCATCCCTGGCTCAAGCACATGGAACAATCACCAATGATTTTCTGTTAATTGAAGATGATATTCTCATTGAAGAGCGTGCGATTAAGGAAATCCTTTCCCACCCGCAGCGTGATTGTGTTCTCATCACCAATGAGAGCGGCTCCGGGGACGAAGCATTCGTCGAAATTAAAAATGGCTATCTCCATAAAATTTCAAAAGACGTCCATCAATTCAACAGAATCGATGGGGAAATGATCGGGATCAGCAAGCTTTCCTATGAGGTTTATTCAAAAATGGTGGAGGAGTATCATCAAAGAAATAAAAATCCTCTTATCCACTATGAATACATGCTGCTGGACATTTCAAGACACTACAATATTGGCTATTTAAATATGCATAATCTCGTTTGGGGAGAGATTGACAGCTGGCAGCACTTTAACACGGTGACGGAAAAAATCTATCCAATGCTGATGCGGAAGGAAGCAGAATTCCGGGAAATTTTCATTAAGAGCCATTTAATGGAGGCACTTGACCTTGCCTACGAGGACATTGAGGACATCCAGCCGTTTGGCGGCATGACAAATAAAAATTTTAAAGTTGTCATTAAGGGGAAAGAGTTTGTGCTCCGGATTCCAGGGAATGGAACGGAATCAATGATTAACCGAAAAGAGGAAAAGTTCAATGCAGCGCTTGCGAGTATTCTGGGTATTGATACGGAGTTGGTATATTTTAATGAAGAAACAGGTGTGAAAATTGCCGAATTAATCCAGGATGCCGAAACATTAACACCAAAGATGACCAAACGTCAGGACATCATGGAGCTGACAACGGCGATTTTTAGAACACTGCATTTTTCTAATTTGCAAATGGCCAATCGTTTTGATGTTTTTGAAAGAATAGACGAATACGAGCGGCTGATGAGGGAGGCGAATGCCCAGCCTTACGAGCATTATGAAGACGCTAGAAAACAAGTGATGGTTTTAAAAGGAATTTACCAAGATATGAATTTTAACCTCACTCCATGTCATAATGATGCCCTTCCACAAAATATGGTCAAGAGCGGCGAAAATAAAGTCTATTTAATTGATTGGGAATACAGCGGCATGAATGATCCAATGTGGGATCTCGCTTGGCATGCAATGGAAAGTGACTTTTCACCAGAGGAAGAGGAATTATTTCTAACGCTATATCTGCAGGAAGATGAAGTACCGCTTGAGATTCAGCAGCGTATGATCATGAATAAAATTTTCCAAGACTTTTTATGGACGATATGGACGGTTATCAAAGAAGCAAAAGGTGACGATTTTGGCACCTACGGAACCGATCTTTTAGCTAGATGTAGAAAAAATTTAGAACACGACTTAATTAGGGAGATGACCTATGAATTTAAAAAATAAAGGAATCTACTTCGGCCTGTTTTCCGGATTAACCTGGGCACTCGATACAGTTTTGATTGGAATGGTGTTATCGAAGTCGTTGTTTTTGTCGTCAGAAACGGTCATTTTCCTTGCTCCATTAGTGAGTACATTTTTCCATGATATGTTATCTAGTTTATGGATGATGCTGTATATGACGATTAGAGGAGAATTCAAGGTTCCTTTTAAAAAAATTGCCACGAGAAGCGGCCGGTTTGTCATCTTAGGCGCGCTCCTCGGCGGGCCAATTGGAATGACCGGCTACGTGCTTGCCGTTAAGTATTTAGGTGCATCGTTGTCGGCTTCGATTTCAGCCGTTTACCCAGCGATTGGAGCATTCTTTGCTTTTGTCATCTTGAAGGATCGTTTAACACTTAAAAACTGGATTGGACTTTTTATTAGTATTTTATTCATTTTCCTTTTAGGCTTTAGTGGCGGCGAACCGTCTCCAAGCTATATCCTTGGGTTCTCATTCATTCTGTTATGTATTTTCGGCTGGGGTATGGAGTGCGTCATTCTTGCATACGGTATGAAGGATGATGAAATCTCGCCTGAACAGGCATTGCAAATTCGTCAGTTAGTTTCTGCTGTAACCTATGGAGTCTTGATTTTACCTATTTTTAAAGCGTACCCGCTTGTGGGCGAGGTTTTCCAAAGCAGTCAAATTTTCCTTATCGCAGTGGTTGCCTTATCCGGAACAGCCTCCTACGTATTCTATTACAATGCGATCTATACGCTCGGGCCAACCCGTGCCATGGCATTAAATATTTCCTATGCAGCGTGGGCGATTTTCTTAAGTTTTATCATTTTAGGTACACCAATTACCGCAAAGCTTGTGTTTTTTAGTATTATGATATTAATTGGATCCATCGTTACGGTCGCAACTCAAGAAGAACTGAAGTGGATGAACATCTTTAAAAGTAAAAGGGCGGCGTAATGATAACCAATTTTAGTCAAATGAATTAAGACAGGAGAACAGCAAATGAGAGCAATTATACTTGCAGCAGGGATGGGCACAAGGCTCCGACCATTAACACTAACAACACCTAAAGCACTTACGGTTGTAAATGGAAAACCCATGCTTGAGACACAGGTTGAATATTTACAGGAAATTGGCATCGAAGAAATTATTGTCGTGACTGGGTATTTAGCTGAAAAATTTGACTATCTTAGAGAGAAGTATGGGGTTACTCTCATTCATAATGATAAATATGACGTCTATAATAATATTTACACGATGTATTTAGTCAGAGATTATCTCCAAGATGTGTACGTAATTGACGGTGATAACTACTTGCATCGCAATTTCCTGTTGAAGAATCCGAAAACCTCGATGTATTTCAGTGCTAGAAAACCGGATTTCAAAGAGGAGTGGATGATTCGCTTCGATGACAATTACAAGGTTACCGATATCGTAGTAGGTGACGGTGATCAAGAGTACATCCTCTGCGGCGTGTCGTACTGGTCCGAGGAGGATGGCAAATTTATTGTCGAAAAACTCGAGGAAGCGGTTTCGGGAGACAACTTTAAGGACTACTGGTGGGATAACATTGTCATGGATCACATCCGTGACGTAAATGTCTATCTACAGGAAATTCACCCGGACGACAGCTATGAAATTGACTCATTAGCAGACCTTGAAAAAGTGAATAAGTTGTTGGAAGCACGCGGAAGGAACTAAAGATGAACGGACACTGAGGTGTCCGTTTTTGTGTTTGCTCAGATTCCATTTTAAGAAAAAAGCCGCGGGCCGGTCGCGTATAAGTGCTCTAAGCAACCGAACCGGAGAAAATCACTGTCCGGTCGCTTATAAAGGCTCTAAGCAACCACCCCCCATCTATCACTCGTAATAGACCCATCTACCATACCCTAACGCTTTATATTTTTCCTTTAAAATCCTCCCAATCATCTTTTGCGACCCAACCCCCCCCACACCATTCAAACACCACACTCGTGGTAATCTTCATATCTGGAAAAAGTAACTTAATTTCATGTACACTCCTCAGCACCGCAGCATCCAGACCCTCTTCGCAGCCGCAATTATCACAAAGAAGTTTTCGCCCATTTACAGAGACCTGGAATGAATGGCACGAAGAACAAATATTACCTTTCCGCAGCCTCGCATATTTATAAGGGGGAACACGGGGATAGGGAGATTCAACTTGATGCAGGGAAACCAAAAGGTCTGCCAGGTGCTTTTGTTTTCCATTGAGCTTTCCGGTCCACGTATTTAATTTTTTATTAAAAAAATACCAACGTGAGCCAAATTAAAGTATGTACATTTATTGACATTTCTTGGTGAAAAATATTAAAAAAAGAATATAGTTTTAACGCATTATAGATTTCTAATATTATAAAAAAGTACTATTATTTCCCACCTTAAATATCAATATTTTGGTATAATAGACCTAGCTAAAAGGAGGTTAAGAGAAATGAAGAAATTTAGTAAGTTAATGCTGGCTTCTGTTCTAATGCTTTCATTTATGGCACCGCTGAATACGAAAGCAGCAGAACAGCCGGCAGCGGAATCAGCACCAAGTGTTGACAAAGCAGGAGATCAAACCACTGTGGAATCAGCACCAGCTGTTGACAAAGCAGGAGAACAAACAACTGGAGAATCAGCACCAAGTGTTGATAATGCAGGCGAACAAACGAAAGTGGATTCAGAATCAACTGTTGACAAATCGGCTGAAAATGCAAGTGAACAAACAGAAAAGCCACAAGCTAGCAATGAAGCAGTACCTGCCCAAGATCCTGCTAAAAAGGCAGATACAAACAAAGATTCAACTGCTGGAGAAGTTAATCAAGACCAGGCTGTAAACAATGGTGTTACTCAGAAAGCAGTAACGCAGCAAGGTTATTATACTCCAGTTACTTTTAATGACAGCAACTTAGCTGCTGCCGTTCGTGAGGCATTAGGCCTTTCTTCTTATTCGACGATTTACCAAGGGGATTTGGAAGGACTTACGGAATTATATGTATCAGGACAAAATATTAGTGATTTAACAGGGTTAGAGTTTGCTGTAAATTTGCGGGAATTATCAGTTTATAGTAATAATATCAGCAATATTTCAGCATTAACATCTTTAACTTCTTTAACTTACTTAGACTTAGATGAAAACAATATTACAGATATTCAGGCATTAAGCGGTTTAACAAACTTGCAGACGTTGTGGATTTCAAACAATCCAGTGACAAGTATTGAAGCGCTTAGGAACTTAACAAGCTTGCAAGTTCTTTATATGGAAAATATGTCACAGCTTAATTTATCCGCTGGTTCACCAGCTATGCAAGTAGTGAGTGTGCTTTTATCAAAAGGTGTTGAAGTATACTTTGATGGAGCGTCTGTTCCCGAGCAAGGTACCCCTGGCTGGTATCAAGTTGGAAACAGCTGGTATTACTATGACCAAGTTGGAAAATTGGTTAAGGGCTGGAAGCAAGTAAATATGAAGTGGTACTATTTTAATACCTCTAATGGTATCATGGTTACCGGTTACCAAGAAATTGGGAACGCTGAATATTTCTTTAATAACAGTGGTGCTATGCAAACGGGATGGGTACAGTTAGACTATTCCTGGTATTACTTTAATCCAAAAGCCGGTGCGAATTTAGGGAAAATGGTAATGAATGACTGGGTATTTTCATCTGGCAAATGGTATTATATGGACGAATACGGGGAAATGGCCACTGGGATTCAATCAATAGGCAATGGCTATTACTTATTGGACGACAACGGTGTATTGAAAACAAACGGCTGGGGCAAAGTTGGCTATGAATGGTACTATAGTACAAGCAGTGGTAAGCTTCAAACCGGCTGGCTCTATAATGGCGGTAAATGGTATTATATGGATCCCTACTACTATGGTGCAATGGTAACAGGTACTCATTATATCGGCGGAACTAATTATTATTTTGATAATAGCGGCGCTATGGGATCAAATGGCTGGTTTTATGATGGATATTATTGGCATTACGCAAAGAGTAACGGTGCACTTTATGCAAAAGCATGGTTAAATTCTGGCGGCAAGTGGTACTATTTTGATGCTGATGGTGATATGGTTTTGGGCGGAAGATACCGGATTGATAATAAGGTGTACAACTTTAATTCTAGCGGTGCAATGCAAACAGGATGGGTAAAATTAGAAGGTTATACTCACTATTATCGTTATTATGATAGTAATGGTTCTGAGCATTATGGCTGGTTATATTACGGGAAAAATTGGTATTATTTTAACGAAAATGGCTTAATGTTATTTGATACCTATTACACCTATGGATTTACCGTTTACTATTTTAATATTGACGGGGCCATGATTGATTCAAGGCAAGTATATTAAGATTTGTCATAATACTGACGGGCAGGAGAATCTTCCTGCCCGTTTTTTTGCGTTAAAAAAATACATTAGTAGAATAATATTTTTGCAAAATCAGTCGGATGATTTTGTGAGAAAAGGCGAAAATTTGTTAAATGGTCTTACAAACTTGTGAAAAATGAACTAAATTCATAGATAAAAATGACCATAAATTTAAGGTAAAGCAGAAAAAAACAAAATAGAAGTCGAAAAAGGTCAGTTTTTGAAACATTCCTGTAATAATATTAAAAACGAAATGTAATCTAAATCTAGTAAAGAATATGAGATACTAATAATAATAAAGAGAGAGAGTTAAAGACACGGAGGTTATCATGAAAAAGTTAATAATTAGTGGTCTACTATCATGTTCTTTACTTCTAAGCGGATTCATGGGTGGGCAAAAAGCGGAAGCGGCTTCAACAGCGGATACAGCCGCTGATATTGGTCTTAATTACATAGGTGTACCATATGCTTGGGGTGGAACAACACCAAGTGGATTTGATTGTTCTGGGTTTACGAGTTATACATATAAGCAGGCTGGACTTACATTACCAAGAACAGCTGCAGACCAATATACTAAAGGAACAGCCGTTTCTAAAAGTAATTTGAAAAAAGGTGACTTAGTTTTCTTTAGTACTTATAAGGCTGGAGCATCACATGTAGGAATTTACTTAAACGACAACAAGTTCGTGCATGCATCAAGTAATGGAGTAAAAGTTAGTTCGTTAGGGGAATCCTATTACGCTAACACGTATATCGGTTCAAAACGAGTTGATAATAATAGTTATTGGTATTACTCTGGCGGTAAATGGTACTATTATGAAAATGATACGAAGAAAACCGGCTGGCTGAAAGATAATGGCGCATGGTATTACTTAAGCGCGAACGGTGAAATGTTGACCGATTGGTTAAAATGGGCCAATAATTGGTATTATCTTCAAAACAGCGGTGAAATGAAAACCGGCTGGTTGTATAAGGATCAAAATTGGTACTATCTTGCCAACGGCGGTGAAATGAAGACGGGCTGGGTGTTATCCTACGGAAAATGGTATTTCCTAAAATCGGATGGCTCAATGGCAAAAAATACAACAATTGAAGGCTGCGTGCTCGGTAATGATGGAGCCTGGATTGAATAGAAGTAACAAGGCAGAGATGGAAATCTCTGTCTTTTTTTTTCTACTAGAATTAAAACATAAAGTATGATGTTTATACTATAATAGAGTAAATTGACGAAAAGGATGGGTGTTCATGAGGCGATTTCCGCGTATACTAAGTGCTTTATTTATGGTATGTATCCCGTTAATGGTTAACGTTACTTCAGTAACGGCAGTAGAAGCGGATCAACAGCCTGTTATTACAGAAACAGTAACAGACCAGGTGAATGTTTTAGTAGATAGTAATTTTTCAAGTAATAGTCTAAATGATTATGAAATGATCAAGGAAATGAACCTTGGAAATCAAAAGCTATATACCTTGAAAGTGACTAATCCACAATTAAGTATGGCTGAAATAAAGAAAATTCCAGGTGTCCTTTATGTCGAACAAGACCATTCGATTAAACAGGAATATATTCCGAAGGATCCTGGTTTTTCGAAACAATGGTTCCATCAAACTATTAATACACCGTCAGCATGGGACCAAACAAAAGGATCGAGTAGTGTAACAGTTGCAGTGATTGATGGCAGTGTTGATACATCCCACCCGGATTTGAAAGATAGGATTGTGGCACCATATGATATGGCAAGACACATGTCCTCACTTAATTATCCTGATGAACACGGAACACATGTAGCCGGGATCATAGCTGCCGGAATCGATAATGGAATTGGCGGCGCTGGAGTGGCCCCACAGGTAAATATTATGCCCATCAATGTGTTTATTGGAGATTATGGGGATACATCTGATTTAATCGCCGGGATCGATTATGCGATTAACCATCATGCACAAATTATTAATATGAGTCTAGGGGACTATCAATATTCATACTTGTTGGATCGGGCGGTACAAAATGCTTACCGGAATGGGATTATTATTGTAGCAGCTGCCGGTAATGAAGGGGTTAGAAATCCCTCCTATCCTGCCGCCTATGATAACGTTATTTCGGTGAGCTCTGTTAGTGCCAATAATCATTTTTCTGACTTTTCTAATTATGGAAGCACGATTGATATTGCCGCACCTGGTGATAATATTTACTCCACTATTCCTGGAGGCACATTTGACTATATGAGTGGAACTTCGATGGCTTCGCCGGTAGTAGCAGGGGTCGCGGCACTTGTTTTATCGCAAAATCCTGACTTAACAGCGAAGCAAGTGGTGGACAGCTTGCTCTATTCTGCAGATGATCTAGGTCCAGCCGGTAGGGACGACGATTATGGATATGGCTTAGTAAATGCCAAAAAGGCCATAAACTATATCACACCTGTTAAAGGCGAATGGAAATTGAATGGTAGTACGTGGTATTACTATGAAAATGGAATCATGAAAACCGGCTGGGTGAAGAGCAGCAGAAAATGGTATTACCTCAATAATAGAGGGGCAATGCAAACCGGCTGGGTGTTATATAGCGGAACGTGGTACTTTCTCGGGGAAAGCGGCGATATGAAAACGGGCTGGTTGAGTTGGCATAATGCCTGGTACTACTTAGACGCTGACGGAAAAATGGCAACTGGCTGGATAACTTCGAATGGAAAGTGGTACTACTTAGACGCTGATGGAAAAATGGCAACCGGTTGGGTATTTTTGAATGGAAACTGGTATTATTTAAGCAATAATGGTGATATGAAAACAGGTTGGATCTTATGGGCGAATAAGTGGTATTACCTTAAGGACGATGGTTCGATGGCCCAAAATACTTCCATCCAAGGCTACAGACTAGGAATAGATGGTGTTTGGATTCCATAATATTTAACAAGGCAGAGAGTATATCTCTGCCTTTTGTGTGTTTGATAGATTGATTGTTCGGTGAAATCTTTCTAAAAAGCAGTATCTGCCTTGTAATCTCTTAAAATTAAGTATATATTTTTATTTGAATAAAAATAAACAAATTTAACATATTTAACATATATAGGGGGAGAACATACTGAGAGTTAAGCATCTAACTATAATAACTACAATTCTATTAATTTTTTGGTTCAATTCTATTGACAAGACAAATGCAGCAATGCAGGCTAGTACAAGTGAAACACCTGTCTTGCAATTTCCTGTGCTGAGCGATATTCACATTGGAGGAGCATCACAGCAGGAAAGATTTAAACGTGCACTTTATGACATGCAAGCGATTGCACCTAACTACGATGCATTGGTGCTGCTTGGAGATAATACAAATATGGGGACGGAAAAGGAATATGATGATCTAGATCATCTATTACAAGCATATAGCAAAAAGGATGCAGAAAAAATCATTACCATTGGGAACCATGATTATTGGGAGGGGGTTTATTCAACCGGGGATTTCAATCCAAAGAAGTATATTCAACGGTTTGTCGATAAAACAGGCATGCCGGGCCTATATTATGACAAATGGGTTAATGGATACCATTTTATTACCTTGGGGTCGGAAGGTTTTCCAGATCACGGTGGTGCTGACCATGTATTAATGTCAGATGAGCAATACAACTGGTTTGATGAGGTCGTTGCACAAGATGCAGATCATGAGAAGCCTATTTTTGTCTTTTTACACCAACCAATTGATAATACCGTTTATGGAAGTGAAGAATGGGGTGCTGGATTTTCTGATACAAGGCTTTCGGATATATTAAAGAAATATCCGCAGGTTATTCTGTTTTCAGGGCATACTCATTATTTATTACAACACCCAAGGTCGATTTATCAAGATGGTTTTACGATGGTAAATGCCGGTTCGGTTGCCTATGGTTACACAGATATTGCTTACCCTGGGACTTCACAAGGGCTGCTTGTAAATGTGTATTCGGACCGCATAGAGATAAAGGCTAGGGAATTTACCACTAACTCGGACATTCAAACCTTTACGGTAAAAACTCCTTATGAAAAAACATATGGGGATAGCCAAAAGCCGTTATTTTTATCGGGGACAAAGGTAAATTTGGATAATAATACGAGTGGAGATCGTATTACACTTTCATTTGATGCGGCAATTGACAATACACTTGTAGATAGATATTTAGTTAAACATAATGGTAAAGTAATTCATACAGAATATGTAAAATTTTGGAATAAATCTTTGCCGCAAAGAATGACATTTGATATTAAGAATTTGATTACTGAAACTAGATACGATTTTGTTATTTCGGCAGTGGATGCATGGAATAATGAATCTATTAGTATGTTAAAAACCTCCTTCACCACTCCAAAGTTAAACGGCTGGAAATTGAATGGAGAGGAGTGGGTATATTATGAAGATGGAAGTATCGCTAAAGGCTGGAGATTAATTGATGGAAAAAGATATTTTTTCCTTGATGATGGTACGATGTGTACTGGATGGTATTCAAGTGGCTCACAAAGGTACTATCTGAATGATAATGGCGCTATGCAGATCGGCTGGAAGTTAATTGATGAAAAGTGGTACTTTTTTCAAACTGACGGAACGATGAGAATTGGATGGTATTCAAGTGGCTCACAAAAGTACTATCTGAATAATGATGGAACGATGCAGGTGGGCTGGAAATTAATAGATGGAAAGTGGTTTATTTTCCAAACTGATGGACCAATGATTACTGGATGGTATACAAGCGGCTCACATAAGTATTATTTGAATGATAATGGGGCTATGCAGGTTGGCTGGAAGTTAGTTGATGGTAAATGGTACTTTTTCCAAATTGATGGTTCAATGAGTATTGGATGGTATTCAAGTGGCTCACAAAAGTATTATCTGAATGACAATGGTGTTATGCAGGTTGGCTGGAAGGACATTGATGGACAAAGGTACTATTTTGGACCCGATGGAGCGTTAAAGAAAGGTTGGGTGGAGGATAACCATAAATGGTATTACTTAGATAACAATGGCAATTCTAAATTGGGCTGGATTCAAGACCAAGCAAAATGGTATTATCTAAAATCTGATGGAATGGTAACAGGCTGGCAGAACATTGATAATAAAACCTGGTACTTCTTTAATGGTAGCGGAAGTATGCAAACAGGCTGGGTGTTCTCCGGTGGGAAATGGTATTTCCTAAGCGGCAGCGGGGCAATGAAAACAGGCTGGATACTTGATAGCGAGAAGTGGTATTTCCTCACCAGTGATGGTTCCATGGCGATAAATACATCGATTCAAGGCTACCGTGTCGGCAGCGATGGGGCATGGATCAAATAAAAATTAGAAAAAGCTGGAGTAATCCGGCTTTTTCTGATAATATGGCAAAAAATATACTAGGATTAGTAGGATTGGTTATGGTGGTATCTATGACTAAGTTTATTAAGTTTGGATTTGTCGGAATCATTAATACAGCTGTTACGATCAGCAGTTACGCATTTTTTATTTATATTGCAGGTATGAATTATATGTTAGCCAATATTATTGCCTACGTGTTAGGGATGGTTAACAGTTTTATTTGGAATAAAAAATGGGTCTTTCAAATAAAAGAAAGTTATTTTACAGTGTATGTCAAATTTTTAGCGGTTAATATGCTCATGCTTGGTATCAATTCACTTGGATTGTTTATCCTTGTGAATATACTTCATTTCCATAAGCTCGTTTCACAATTAGCAGTCGTTGGGTTAGGTATGGTCTTAAATTTTTTTCTAACATCCACATGGGCATTTGCTCAAAAACAGTACTCAAGTGCTGATAAATAAAAAAGGGAGCCACAAGTACATTCCCTGGGGCTCACTTTTTGCAAGTAGATGTCATTATGGCTTCTTTAGTTTTAGCTTAATGAGGAACATTTCCAGCACTTCATCCTTCGTAATGAACAAAATCGCTGCGTAGACAACGGCATTGACAATGATGAGTGTGAAAAATAAATAGATGGTATGAGAAATAAATAAACGAATCCCATAGGAAATAGGGATAAATAGCAAGGAATAAAAGAGATACTTTAATTTAGATAACTCAAATAATTTGTATTTTACTTTAATATATTTGCGAATAAAAATATACTCAAGTGTCAGCAGCAAATAATTTGATAGAGCCGTTGTAAAGATGGCTGATGCTGATGAGAAAATTCCAAGCTTTAGTAAAATGAAATTAAACCCAAAGTTAATGAAACCACAGATGAAAATCAGCTTTACTAGTGTATTCTCACGCCTTTTGACATAGATAATTTGATTTGCAAGAATGGACTCAATCCCAACAGAAACCATATAAAAGGCGAATACAGCTAATACGGGACCTGCCGCGGCGAATTCTTTTCCTCCGTAAATAACCACGCCAATATCAGAAATAATCAGCATTCCAATCGAGGCCGGAAATAAGGCTGCAAAATAAACCTTGGAAATGGTATTAAGCAAGGTAATATAGGAATGCTCGTCATCATTACCCGACAAATAGGACAGCCGTGGAATCGTTACCTGGATGACACTTAAGATAAGGGAATTGATAATCCCCATAATTTGCTGGGCCATGACGTAATAAGAAACGGCAGCGGTGTTAATATATTTTCCAAGCATGACCCTGTCCAGCTGCGTATATAGAATATTGGCATTTGAAAAAATTACCACTAAAAATAATGGTTTTATATGCTCCCTAATCGAAATCTTTTTAAAGTTAAACTTCACTTTTCGCTTAATGTAGAAGAAGCTAAAGATATTATTTAAAAAGGTAGAAAGCATAAGTAAAAAGGCAAAATGCGTATAGTCATTGGAATTATGAACCAATGTAAACAGGAGTGCAACATAAATCAGCCTAACAATAATCGTCTTTATGGTAATGAAATCGTAATTTTCAAAAGCCTCGTTGACCCAATCCACATAGAACATATTAATAAATAAACTAATGCCAAAGATAAGGAGAACGGGAAAGAGCTGTTTATCACCAAAGCCAACATAGGCAAAAACAAAAAAGATGAGAGATGTGACAATACTCATCACAAAGGTTACACTAAAAAGGCTGGTAAACAGCTGACTGACTTTTTCTTTATCATCCTTAACCCGGCTTACTTCCCGCAAACCATATTGATGAACGCCAAAGACGGCAAAAATAAAAAAGTAGTTGAACATGGATTCAGAGTAGGAAACCATTCCTACAGACGTGGCCCCTAATGTACGATAAACATAGGGACCGACGATAACCGGCAGTACTAAATTAAAAAAATTCAAGGTTACTTTGTAAAATATATTTTTTGCAATAGATTTTTGCATTGGAAGACCTTTCTTACAGTATGAACAATAGACCACCTTTTGGTAGTCTATTTATTTTCCTGTAAATTGTAAATTTTCCATATGGATTGCCCTGTCTGCTTCATCAGGTAGCTTCATATAATCTCCATACATTGTCGTCAAATAGGTGTCGGGTTTATTAGGAATATTAAATTTCTGACCTTCGAAGCTGCCTGTTTTTAATGGAAAAATAACATCAATATCAAAAAAGGCAAGCCCATAAAAGGGCGTCTCAACGCCATACGTAATCGTCTTCGTTTCCTTTATAAACGGAGTATAAAAGTTGTACAGCTTAGAACGATTCAGTAATAAGACAATCATATCTTTCAAATTGTTAACTTTTGATGGATAAATCAGCCTTGACGCCCGATTAAAAATCTTACCGGGAATACTGAAGCTGTTTTTGCCTTTGACAAAATCATAAGGGAATATATCAATGGATAAGCCTTTATGATGATCCCCATTTGTATCGACCCATTCAAAATCTTCTAGGTACATTATTTTTAGCCAATTATGTTTTCCGTGTGTATTAAGATTGTATGTTTCAATTTTATATTGATCTGGCAAGTGGACTCTGAGAACTTTTTTTAATTTGTCATAGTCTTTTCTCAACAGGCCAATATCAATATCATCATCCCATGGGATAAATCCTTCATGGCGAATGCTGCCAAGAAGTGACCCATCCGTTAACCAATAAGGAATATTATGCTCCTTACAAATGTTGTGAATCGCGATCATCATCGTTGTCATCACATTTTGTGCTTCTTTAAGCGGATTCTCGCTTATTTTTATTTCTGTCACTGCTTGCCAACTCCCTCAATTGCTCCCTACAAATGGTTATTTATAGTCTGATTTAATCTGTCTTATTTATGCTCTCTAATTTTCTCTTCCATAAAATCAATTAATCCGGCTCTTAACTCTTCATTTTGAAGCGCAAATTCAATTGTCGTTTCGATGAATCCAAGCTTTTCGCCAACATCAAACCGGTTGCCTTCAAATTCATAGGCAAATACTCGTTGAATCTGATTAAGCTTTTGAATGGCATCGGTAAGTTGAATTTCCCCGCCAGCACCAATATGTTGATTCTCTAAAAAGAGGAAAATTTCAGGGTTGAGCACATATCTGCCGATAATGGCAAGATTTGATGGGGCCGTACCTGGTGTTGGCTTTTCAACAAATTGTCTCACATTGAAACGACGACCGTGCTGCTCTGTTGGATCGATAATCCCGTAGCGATTTGTTTCTTCTTCAGGTACCCGTTTCACACCGATTACGGAAGATAATGTCTCTTCATATTCATTGATTAATTGCTTTAAGCATGGGGTTTCCGCTTGGACAATATCATCGCCTAGAAGAACGGCAAAGGGTTCATCGCCAATGAAATTGCGCGCACACCATACGGCATGTCCTAACCCTTTCGGCTCTTTTTGGCGGATGTAATGAATATCTACCATATTAGAGGAAGCTTGTACCTTTTCAAGTAAGTCATACTTTTCTTTTTCTAATAAGTTTTGCTCAAGTTCGAAGGCATGATCAAAATGATCTTCAATGGCCCTTTTGCCTTTTCCCGTAACAATAATGATATCCTCAATACCTGATTCAATCGCTTCTTCGACAATATATTGAATCGTCGGTTTATCAACAATTGGAAGCATTTCTTTCGGCATTGCTTTCGTTGCCGGTAAAAATCTTGTGCCAAGTCCTGCGGCAGGAATGATTGCTTTTCTAACCTTTTTCATTATTTAAGCTCCTTTTGGTATCCTTCGTATTTAACCAAAATAGTGTAAATTTGACGGCGTTTTTCCACATTTTATTATACACAATTAAAAAACGAATACAAGTTAAAACCGCTCGGATAGACGGGTTTAGGCTTACTCATCTTAACAGGTAAAAAGCTTGCAGATATCGCCTAAAGTGGGCAAAATCTGCAAGCTTCCTAATTTTCTACTTTTTCACCGTTGAAGGTTCGTTTAAATAATAATATTGCATATAACGATATTGTTTGATCGTTTCAGCAGTCCAGCCCTCATGCTTTTGGAATGCCTCTGGTGGCAATTGATGAATTCCTTTGTTCATCTGTTCTTGTAAAAATGATTGTAGACCATTCCCTTTTACCCCAATTTCCTTAAGAACATACGGCATAAGGAATGTTGATCCAAGGTTAAGCTCTTCTTTTTTATTATTTCTGTAGTTATCCCAGATTAAGAATGGGGTAGCGTACATTTTTTCGCGATTTTCGATCGTCTGTGAATCATTCCCATAGCCCGTTTCGTAATAAACCAATTTGTCGTCACCTAACCATGGAAGATGGTCGCCATACATGACAATCATGGTTGGTTCGTCACTGTTTTCGTAATAGTTCATTAAGTGTTCTAACGCTTTATCGACTTCACGCATTTTAAAGGCATATTCTTCAATAATATCAGTGGATGTTTTCGGAACTGTGTCACTGGTTACTTTAATATCATGATCATACCATTTTGTATACGGACCATGAGTCTCCATCGTTATGCCAAGGACATAATCCGGGCCTTTTGTTTTTTGCGTTCTTTTGATGATGCTATCGAACAGTACGTAGTCTTTAGGAACAGCAGGCACATCGTATACAGACTCGACATTTTTATCCTTAAACATTTCATCGGAAAACTCCATGTGGTCAATTCCAAGATATGGCCATGCTGTCGTTCTCTTATAAAACCAGCCTACGTTGTTATGGAAGCCACTTGTTGAATATCCATTATGCTTTAATCGATGGGCAATCGAATCCATCGGTTGAATGACATGGGACGTAAATGGATGTGTATCATAAGGAAACAACTGGAGACTCATACTTGATAATACTTCAAATTCAGTATTGGCAGTACCAGCCCCAAAGACGTTTACTCCTAATTTACCGTTTGTATAATGTTCTTGAAGGGAATGAAAGAACGGTATCGGGTCTTCACTGAACGTAACATTCGGTAATGTCGTCGGATCAAAAAAAGCTTCCAGTTGTAATACGATTACATTTGGTTTTATTACATCAACGCTTTTCGCAGAAGCATAAATGGACTCTGAATTCTTTTCATATTTTTTAATAGAGTTCTCCACGGCATTTTTCGTATAGCCTTCTGGCTTTTGTTGGTACATCGCGGAAAATTGTAAGAAATTCCCCATCACAAAACCGTTATCAGATAAATTTTGTGCCGGCATCTTAATTTTATTTGAGACACCGAATTTATTCCAAATCGTATCCTCTTTAACTTGGCCTAAGGCGAATAATGAAGCAATGCTAATAACAGAAATCACTATGCGGTAACCAATCGGCGCAGAAGGTTGCCACTTTTTTCTTATAATAAAGAAAGCGACTGCTAGGAAAAGAATAAAGCCTATGACAAGATATATTATTTGCCAAGTACTTACATATTGTTTGGTCATTGCCCAGGATTCTTTTAATAGAAAGATATCATTTGGCACTATCGGATCACTGCGTTTTTCCATCTTAATGTAGTTGGCATAACCAAACCCGGTTAGCAAAACAAAAAGAAATGCGGAAAGAGTTAAATATCCTGATTTTTTTAAAAAGAAAAACACATTGAATAACAGGAACAGAATGAGAGTTCCTGACCAAAATGGAAGATGTTTAAAAAATTCAAGTGAGCTTAAGTCGGTTTTTGGTATAGAAATCTTTGTTAAAATAATATTAAGAAAAAAACTGACTATAATAGAAATAAAGAGGTCTCGGAAAAGTGGTTTTGTCTTCAATTATAATACTCCTTTTTACTATAGTAACTAAATGTTAATTATAATTCATATTACATGATATTTAAACTACTATTTCTATTTACATACATCTTACATAGTTGGCATTTTCTCCATTGTTTTAATTTGCTTTCTATAAGAATGAATGCATTTATGCTGATTTGGTAAGTAGTTCTTTTAATTACAATAAAAATACAGTACACTAATTTGTATTGCCCCTTAAATTAAATGTGTTTTGTATGAGGAAAATGAGGAGGGAAGCTTTATGAAGAAAGTATTAGTAATAATACCTGCATATAATGAAGAAGAGGCTATATATTCTACCGTTTCAAAATTAAAATCTTCTTCAGAATTCGATTATGTTGTTATAAATGATGGTTCAACAGATGGGACGAAGGCAATTTTAGATCAATTTAATTTAAATTATTTAGATCTTCCTATTAATTTAGGAATTGGCGGGGCAATGCAAACAGGCTATAAATTTGCCCTTAGGAATAACTATGATTTTGCCATTCAGTTAGATGCCGATGGACAGCATGATCCTACAGAGATCAGCCATCTTATTAGTGAAATTCAAGGTTCAGCTTATGACATGATTATTGGTTCTCGATTTGTTGAAGAAAGTAGCTATAAGGGAAGTAAGACAAGAAGGATAGGAATTTATTATTTCTATTATTTGTTAAGAATTTTAACGGGGATTAAAGTAACGGATCCAACTTCAGGATATAGAATTGTTAACAGAAAAATAATTAATGAATTTGCAAAACGATATCCGGTAGATTATCCAGAGGTAGAAGTAATCGTTGATTTAACAAAAAAGAAATATAAAATTAAAGAAGTAAAAGTGGAAATGAAAAACAGGCAGGGCGGGGTATCGTCGATTACCCCAATTAAATCCATTTATTATATGTTTAAAGTTTCATTTTTTTCACTAATTCGCCGTGTCTTTTAGGAGGTTGGTTTATGTTTCCACAAGTAATATCAGTATTAGTCTCTCTTTTATTTCTCGTACAGGTTATGTATTTTACAAGTAAACATAAGTTAAAAGATCAACAAGCATTTTTATGGATTATTATTTCATTTGCAGGGTTAATAATAGCCATTTCTATTCCATTATTTAATCGGGTCGCTGCCATGCTCGGTATATCCTATATGCCAGCACTCATTTTTCTCCTAGCTTTTTTAATTATTTTAAGTATCGTTCTATATCAAACAACTGTATTATCCGATCAACAAGAAAAGATTAAAAATCTAGTCCAAGAATTAGCCTATTTAAAGAAGGATCTTCGGGATACGAGAAATAATATGAATAACAGAGGTTCTGACCAATATGACAATCGTTAACTTTTCACTCATTTTATTAAATACTCTTATTTTAGTTTCAGGGCAGTTTTTATGGAAGTATGGCTTACAGGCTACCACGCCTAATTTTTCATCGTTGATATCAGTTCTTAAGCTTTTTCTTTCACCATATATCATTTTTGGACTTGGGTTATATGGATTTGCAACAATTCTGTGGTTATTCATATTAACTAGAGTTCCTTTAAGTGTTGCTTATCCAATACAGAGTATTGCCTATGTATTATCAGTTTTTGGGGCCTATTTTGTATTTAACGAACCGTTGTCGGTATCTAAAATTCTTGGCTGTATTATTATTATGGCAGGTGTTTCGTTAATTGGTTTTTCAAATAGTTAATTGCGATTTTAAAGGTGGACTAATTTATGAGTAAATTTACAAAAGTAATAAAAAGTGGTAATCAAACAAAAATAATATGGTTTATTCTGTTAATTGGGTTTTTACTAAGAATTGCTGCCCTTTATAAATATGGTTTAAATTTAAGCTTGAATAGTGATGATGCTGGATACACAAGAAGTGCGATAATTCTTTTACAGAAAAAGATGCTGATTTATCACGATGTCAACACACCTACAGTTCATATTATGCCTGGGCAGCCAATAATGCTTGCTCTTATTTTTATGTTGTTTGGACATGGGAATATAGGGATTTATGCTGCGAAGGTAGTTATGATTTTCTTGGGAATAGGTAGTATTTATTGCATCTACTTGATCGGAAAATATGTGTTTAATAGTAAAATTGGGTTAATTGCCGCCTTTTTTATGGCCATTTTTATTCCTCAGGTGTTAGTTGATAATTTACTGTTAACAGAAAGTCCGTTTACACTTTTATCCTTGTTTTTGATTTACTATTCCATTAAATTGGCAAATGAAAAAAAGATGATTCATTTTTATTGGGTTATTTCATTATACATACTAGCTATTTATTTTAGACCCACGATTGCGTTATTTCCATTAGTTTTATTAGTCTATTTATTATTAAAGAAGTATCCGTTTAAGTTAATGGTAAAACAAGCTATTATCGCTGTGTTTATCCTATTAATTACTCTGGGACCTTGGTGGATTCGAAACTATATCCAGTTTCATGAATTCATTCCTCTATCTGGGGGTGCGGGGAATCCGCTATTGTTAGGAGCATACCAAGGGAATATCGTACCGGAAGAATCCTATCAAAGTGTATTGGATCGAATACAGGCAGAGCATCCTCATTTAGATGCTTATGATGATATGAAGGAACAGGAGAGAATTGCGAAAGAAGAAATAAAAAAAATGTGGCATCGGGATAAAAAGGCCTTTTTATATTCTTATGCTTATATTAAACCTAAGATTTTATGGGGATCACAGTTCTACTGGATAGAAATTTTCCATATAAAAAGTTCATGGATACAAAAAATAAATCCATTGATTCTCGCTGCATCTTTTATTGGGATGATGCTTTCTTTTGTTTTATTTAGTAAAAAATGGAGAGAATATTTATTCCTTCTTGCTTTTATTGTTTACTTTACCGTGTTAAACTGCATTTATTTAGCATATGATCGTTACAATCTTCCTTTAATGCCGTTTATTTTATTGTTTGTAGGAGTTTGCATTTTTTCCATTTTGAATTTATTTCGTAAAAAGGAATTAGTAAAATGAATAAAAATAAGGGCTAGCAGTCGAGTTCATTTCCTGGACATGCTAGCCTTTATTTTTTTATTGAATTGTGATTGTAAAGGATAATTAGTTTTTTTACTATTTCTTTAATAAACACTTTAAGTAAAACTTATTAACCATGGCTTTATTGAGCCGTTTTGTGTCAATCAGTTCTAAAGCCTTATAAGTTTTTAACATCCACACGCCATGATGTGAGCCTCTGTTGCTAAGATCTAACCATAGCCAATTCAATACATCTTTAATCTCTTCGTTATGAAGTGCTTCCACTCGGTAGATTTGTTCCAATGTATCTTTAATTTCTAAGATTTGCTCTTTCGTCAAGTAGCGATCAGCATATTGATTGCGGTCAAAGTTGATACCAATCCTTTTCAGGGCTTCGGTTGTAATGGTATAGGTCATCGTTTGCTGCTCCGTGTTGTGAACCCTGCTAATACCGCCTGGTGACAACCGATAGAGTAGAAGTGTTTCGTCAATATTTGTCAGCTTGTGTTTTTCACTCATTAGTTGAAAAAGCTGATAATCCTCTGCATGAAGATAACGAGGGTCGTATCGGTATTCATTCTCGATTAGGATATTTTTTCTAAACATAATCGTGGGATGAAAGAAGACATTAAAGACACGCATGACATTTCTGATTTGTTTAGGGTCAGTCATAACGAGTGGTTGAAAAAACTTCTTGCCCATCATCTTGATACCGGTGCCGCAAAGGGCGATATCCGGATTTTCTTCCATTACTTTATATTGTTTCTCTAATCGAGTTGGGAGACAGATATCGTCTGCGTCCATTCTTGCGATATACTTTCCCTCTGCTAAGTCAATTCCTCTATTAAGAGTAGCAATAAGCCTCATATTTTTTTCATTATTCACTAAGCGTATTCTTGGATCTGAGTATGTTTTAATGATTTCCTCACTATTATCGGTTGAGCCATCATTAATGATTAAAAACTCAAAGTCCTTAAAGGTTTGATTTAGGACGCTGTCAATGGTTTCTCTTATATATTCCGACGCGTTATAAACTGGCATTAATACAGTGATTTCTGGCATTTCTCACACCTCGTTCTATGGATTTCATGTAAAAAACCTTAAAGTAACCCCAATGAACCATGGTTACTTTAAGGATTATCTTTCATTTATGAAGGGTTAACAATTTTCATGTAAAGGCTGGCTATTAATATTGCCAAATAAATACTGACTGCCGGTGCTGTAAACACATGTCCTGCAGTAAAGGCAATTCCAACACCTAATACAATTCCACTAGCAATCAGTATATTTTCAAGCGTGAAATTAGACTTAAAATTAGTAAAGATTTTCTTAATGATAAGGATAGCTAACAGAAAAAACGGTATAAAATACAGGATAAAGCCTACTATTCCAAACGAGAAAAACAAATCATAAAAGTCCATTTCAGTGAGTTTTGGATACTCTTTATAATTTCCTGCATAGCCCATTCCAAGCATTTTTTGAGAAATAGGTGCATCAGTGAAATATTCTTTTTGTTGGCTTAAATATTCTCCCCTGCTGCTTAATACAAAATTTTCGAGCTGCTGATTATCTAAATTTTCTTTATTGCCCTGGGTTTTACCAGGCTTTTCGGGTTTTCCATGTTCGACTGCTTGATTTCCCGTTTTTGCTTCTTCCTGTAATAGACTTAAATGGATGGATGTATTTGCAGCAATCGGTGAAAATGGAATATAAAAAATAAATAAAATGAAAATAATAGCATTGATCAAAAGATTTGCTTTTACGTTATATTTTCTGTTTGCTCTCATCATGAATAATTCTACTATAAGCATAACTAGACTAATTAATAATGTAACAAGAGCTGCCCCGAAGCCCACCTTTGTTCCAACAGCCATTAATGAGTAAATTAATAAAAGTGCAGGAATCCAATAATAGAAAGACTTTAATGATGTTGTTTTTTTAATCGCATATAACACAACAATTGGGAAACAGATTGACATGATGGCACTGATTTCATTTCCGGCATAAAACCAGCCAGTGTTTCCTACTTTATTATAAGTGTAGCTGCTAAAAGCAGTATTAGTTAGTCCGGCAATAAGCATCGATAATCCAACCAATGTCATAGCATAGACAATATACTTCAGAGTAGTGTTTTCCCATGATGTACGTGATTGTAGTTGTTTAAATACATAAAGGTAACTAAAAAACAAAACAACAAAATAAACGGATTTAATAATAAATTTAATTTCTTCTGCCAGGCTCATCGGAGACTTCACCATTATATTGTTAATGAAGCCAAGCGATATAAAAAGACCTAGTAGGAGTAAATATATAATCGCAGTCTTTTTCTTTTTAGAGTTAGAAACGAATAATAAATATATTGCTCCGATAGCCATCATGGCAAAACGTATGAGGATCCCAGCTGTAAATTCTGAGTTTAAATAGTTAATTGCTAATGAAGTGGCTAAATCTAAAATAGGTTGGACTAATATAAATAGCAGCAATATGTTTTCGAAGGTATTTTTCCTCTTGAAGTTATCTAGCAACATTTTAATTTCATTTCCCCTTTTAATACTTTTATTCATAATCATACTACTATACAGTACACTATTTTGAAGTATTGGTAAATGCATTAACTTACAAAATTCTACAAATACGAATTGTTTTATTAAGGACATTTCTGTAATCAAATCGATTTAGATTTGTAATGGAAACTTCGCATTCGGCTAAGAGATGACATGTATAATGAAATATAGTATAAGGATAGTTTTTCATTAAACTGTTTTTGCATACACGATTAGAAATGGTAGGTAATGTAAAGCAATAGGAAGGGGCGCATTACTTTTTCGGGAGAAACTTCCAAGCAAGAGCGCAAAATTTGTAGTAATTTGTATTACTTTGAATTAGAATGGAAGAGTTGGTATTTTCGTTGATCTTAATTATAGAAGGATTTCTGTGTTCACTCAATATTTAAATCATCACTGCCATAATCATTCTATTAAGGGGTGTGTTATGAGGGAAAAACTAAATTATTTAGATGGGTTAAGAGGATTGGCTGCATTTATTGTGGTTATTCATCACTATACGAATGGATTTTATCCAGCATATGGCGGAAATGAAATCGCAAAATCACCAATTAGTATTTTGTATGATGGCAACTTTTCAGTATGTGTTTTCTTTGTTTTGAGTGGTTTTGTGCTTAGTGGAAAGTACTTTAAAACGAAAAATCCTGAAGTACTGATAGCAAGTGCGACCAAAAGGTATTTCCGATTGCTTTTCCCTGTTATGTTTTCAATTTTTCTCGCTTATGTATTTTTGCGAATGAATCTATTTAGTTATAAAGATGAAGTTGCGGGAATAACTGGAAGTGGCTGGTTAGCAAGCTTTTATAATTTTGATGCTAATTTTGTGGAAATGCTAAAACAAGGATTATATAAAGTTTTCTTATTTGGTGAGGCCAGTTATAACACTAATTTATGGACTATATATCTAGAATTTTTTGGATCCTTTCTCACCTTTGCTTTCTTAGCTCTTTTTGGGAAATTGAAGAAAAGATATTTCGTCTATATCATTCTGTTTTATGTATTTTATCAAGACTACTACCTTGCTTTCTTGTTAGGAGTAATACTAAGTGATATTTACCATAGTGAAGAAGCAAAAAAACTGCTTATTAAAAATAAAGTTCTGCTCTTTTTAATTTTTATTGTCTCTATTTATTTTGGGTCATATCCATATGATT
>NZ_JBIWDU010000025.1:0-62834 GCF_044762155.1 Neobacillus sp. NPDC097160
CAATCTCTTCATAATTAAATTTTATCGACTTCACAAGATTATCTTTATCAGGGTATATATTTTCAAATGTTATTCCTAAATGGATAGTATTCAAGATTCAATAAAGAAAATAAAATTTAATAGACCTTTAGTCTCTGTACAAGATATAGTCGAATTCATAAAAAAGGGCGAAAAATATTTGAAGTCTGATGGACTAATAATTTCTGAGGAAGAAGAATTTGAGTTCCTTCAAGGTATAGTGTTAAGCCCAGATTATCAGAGAACATATAAATCAAATTCTACTGAAGAAAGCTCAATAATAGAATCTTTAATAGTAGGAATACCTATTCCAGAGGTTTTCTTGGTCGTTTCAAGTAGAAATGAAATGCAAATTAGGCATGTAATGGATGGTCAGCACAGGTTAAATTCTATTTTTAGATATGTAAATAATGAATTTCCTCTAAAAAATTTAGAAATACTCAAAGATGATGATCGTTATTTAAATAAAAGATTTAATGATTTGGAAAAGAAGGATAAAATAAAAATTTTAAGTAGTCATTTATCTATACTTGAATTTGAATCTTTTGAAAATCCTCAGGTAGAAATTGAGTTATTTAAAAGATATAACCGAAACACAAAACCTCTTGAAAATCAAGAAATTGAGATGGCGACCTATTTTTCAGATTCAAGTAAATATATAAGTAATTTTATAAATAGATTAATTTCCCACACAAATGAAACTAAAATGTCTAAAAGAATAGAAGATGAAAAAGACATATTACATAAGATCTATAATATTACAAAATCGAGAAGTGATAAACAAAAAAATCATCAAGAAATTTGTGTAATAATGTATATTTTGGAGAATGGGTTAAAAGAGGGATTAAGAGATGGATCTATGATATCTAAGATATTCTTGGAAGAAAAAGCATTATTGTATAAAAGGGGTGAAGGCGAAAACTTAGATATGTTAGTAGATAAATTTGATGAATTCAACAAAATGTTGCTTATTTTGAGTAGGGAAGTAGAATATCCCTTTTCATCAGAAATGATAGATAATAAGGAGGAAAAGAAAGTAATCAAATTTTTAATGGGAGTTGCTATAGTTTTGGCAGCTATTCAATATTATTATGACATGGATATAAAAAATCCTAACATGATATCGGAAGTAATGTCGATAGTACAAATTTCTCCTATTGCAAATCCTGAATATAAAGCATCCACTACAAATCTAAAAAATGTAATGACTTATCTGTTTAGCAATCATCAAATTCATTTGAGAGAATTTGAGTCATTAAGGCTAAAGGATGGCTCTTTAAATAGTATAGGTGAATTTCTTGGAGGAATTCAATATAACCTCATTTAGATAGAATACGGTGAACCGTATCAAAAATAACGGGGAAACTCATAAACCCAAAATATATTTATTTGATAATAATGATAAAATTTGGTGACTATAATAGAATAGAAATAATTTGAGGGGATGATCTTTTGGCCTTAGTTACAAAACTAGAAAAGGCAGAAATAAATGCTAGAGTTCATGGCGAAGTAGAAGCTGATTATAATATTGTTATTAAAGATGGTAAAAAGTATTTGCAAATTAATACTTATGGTTCAGAACACCGAAAGGAAAACAAGGTAAGTCAAACTATCCAATTTAATGAGGAATCTGCAAATCAATTAATGAGAATTATTAAGAAAGAATTAGGAATTAGTATATTTTAATTATTTGATTTGACTATTTCTTAACCAACTTTCATCAGAATAAGCAATATATTATTTAATCCTTTAAAAAATATCAACGAAACAATGTTGGTATTTTTTTTTCATTTCTTTTTTCTGAATCAGGTTTGTTATAATTATTATAGGAAAATTTTATGAAACGGAGTTTTACTATGAATGTAGTTATAACAGAACCTTCAGCAGCGCCAGTTATTAATGCGTTAAGATCAATTGGCTACAATGCGAGAACAGCGGTTGCAGATTTAGTGGATAACTGTCTTGATGCGAAAGCATCAACCATTAATATTAATTTTGAATATGGTGACTCGGATGGAACGATTACCATAAAAGATAATGGAAGCGGTATGAATGAGGAAATGATACAGACAGCAATGAATATCGGTTCAAAAGACCCTAGGGCGAAAAGAGGGGCCGATGAACTTGGCAGATTTGGGATGGGCTTAAAGACAGCATCGTTCTCAATGGGAAAGCGATTAAGTGTACTTACAAAATCTTCAGGTGTCTATCATGAAAGGTGCTGGGATTTGGATCATGTTTCAGAGTGCAACGAGTGGCAGCTATTCACTTCTATTCCTAAAGAAGTAAGATCGAAGATGGGAACAGTAGAAGGTGAAAGCGGGACAATCGCCTGTATTGATAAACTAGACAGATTCATGGGAGCTGGCGGCAAACGTACACTAAAGGAAATTAGTTTCTTTAAAAAGGTTTCCCGAATTAACAAGCACTTGGAATTTGTTTTCCATTCCATTTTAGAAAAAAATAAGGTCAATATGTTTATTAATGGGAAAGAAATTACCCCTTGGGATCCATTTTTGAAATCTCACCAGCATACTATTGAAGGTGAATTGCAAGTCTTAAGAATAAATGAAAATAGAATTAGAGTACAATATTTCATTTTGCCGCATGCCTCCCATTTAACTGAACCTGAATATAAACAAGCAGGCGGTTATAAAGGTTGGAGAGACCATCAGGGATTTTATATATACAGGGAAAATAGACTGCTGTATTTTGGAGATTGGATGGGGCTGTTTCCAAAGGATGCAGCATCGCAGCTTGCAAGGGTAAGAATTGATCTTCCGAATGAAGCTGATACCGATTGGCAGGTAGACATAAAAAAGTCTGGAATCAACTTGCCCGAAGAGGCAAAAAAAAGGCTCGAGACTATTTCTGCAATTGCTAGGAAGGTCTCTAAGGAAATATTCTACTTTCGTACCCAGGGTAAGACTCCAGACCAAACATTTAAAGGGAGTTTAAATACATGGGAGCAGTCAGGAAGAGAGGATGGCCCCCAATTTGTGTTAAATAGAAACCATCCAATTTTAGCAGAATTATTTAATAGGATGGATGATGAATCAGCCAAGCTTTTTAATTTATATCTAAAGTTCGTCCAACTTGGTTCTCCCAGTAATATTATCGATTCTCCGAAGGTACCGGAGGAATTTGTTCAAGAGGTATCTGACGCTCAGAAAGCGTTGGTCATCCAGTTTGCATCAACTATTGTAAAACTAAATGTGGCTAATAATGAAGAGCAGCTGCTTAATGTATTAATTACACAGCCAGCATTTGATGGACTTAACAGGGCTACCTTGAAAAAGATTGTAACGGAGGCAGATATAATTGAATGATATGGAATTTAAAACTCTTTTTGAAAAAACCTTCGCAACAAATTATTATAACGTTAAATCAGTTTCTAAAAGTCAGCAGGAAGCTGCTGAGAAGGCATTTGAATTAGCTAGAGTAATGGTTTCGGGTTTTGGAAACTTAGATGATAGCACATTTGAAATGTGGTCATTGGAAATGTTCAAAAAGTATAAAATTGGGGCAGATATTCCAAAGATAAATATTATGCATCTAAATAAAGGGAAAAGCTGGTATAAACCTGAAATGGTATCTAACAGTTTTTTTTGGACAAGATACCGCCAATATTTGACTCAAATAAAAGGCTGGCCTATGGAATCTGTTGAAGCTATTGATGATACTACTAATGAAATTATGAAGTCTCTTGGGAACCCAGAGTCAATGGAACCATTTGATAATCGTGGAATAGTTTTAGGCTTTGTACAATCTGGTAAAACAGCCAATTTTACGGGATTGATTAATAAAGCTTACGATGTTGGGTACAAATTAATTATTGTATTATCAGGGATTCATAATGATTTAAGAGCCCAAACACAGATTAGATTAAATCAAGAGGTCATTGGCACAATGGATAAGGAAGGCATGCCAATAGGAGTTGCGCAAATTTATCAAAATACTGCCAATCATATTATCACTTCCTGGACAACAGAAGAAAACGATATTAGTTCACAGCATGGCGGGATTAGGAATTTAAATTCTCCTACATTGATGGTAGTAAAGAAAAATAAAACTGTGTTAGAGTCATTGCGTGACCAGTTAATTTACCATCGTAATTTATATGATTTGGATATTCCAGTCTTAATCGTGGATGATGAAGCAGATCAGGCTTCAGTTGATACTTCTGATCCCAATAAAAATGAGGATCCAAAAACAATTAATAGGCTAATAAGACAAATATTAGAGATTTTTAACCGAAAAGCTTATGTGGGTTATACTGCGACTCCATTTGCTAATTTGCTTATAAGTACAGAAGCAAAAACCGATGAAGAGGGGCAAGACCTTTATCCGAAAGATTTTTTGGTAGGACTCCCAAAACCAAAAGGTTATTGCGGTCCGGAGGAGTTTTTTAATGTTGAGGAAGATGCGGAAGATAAAAGGCCTAGTTTAATACGCCATCTAAGAGTAGAAGATACTCAGATATTTACAACCATTAAGAAAAAAACGGATGCTGAAAAATTTGAAGAGGTTCCTCCTCAAATGCGAGAGGCGATCATGGCATTTCTGCTTACAATAGCCATCAGAAATTTAAGAGGGCAGAGGAATAATCATAATTCCATGCTTATCCACACGTCACGTTTCAAAGATGTACAGTCAAACGTTAAGGATGAAGTGGCGAGGACATTTGAGGCTATTTCTCATCAAATCCAATATAATCCCAAAAGTAAGGTGTTAACAGAAGTTAAATCACTATTTGAAGAAGATTTCCAGCTTACAACAAAGGAATGGCCGAAAGAAAATCCAATGTTCAGTTGGGATGAAGTGTATGAAGAACTAAAAAGAGTGGTTGATCTTATTCAAGTGTTCGAAATTAACGGGAACAGTAAAGATGCGTTGGCTTACAATCAATATAAAGAAAATGGATTAAATGTCATTGCAGTCGGCGGGGATAAATTATCTCGAGGATTAACACTTGAGGGATTGAGCATTACTTATTATTTCAGAAATACTTTAATGTATGACACACTTATGCAGATGGGACGCTGGTTTGGCTATAGAAATGGGTATATGGACTTATGCAGGATTTATACTTCAGAGGAGATCGCTTCCAACTTTGAGCATTTAGCTATTGCAATGGTGGAATTAAGGGAAGAATTTGACCGACTTGCACAAATGGGTAAGACCCCCTCCGAGTATGCAGTCAAAATGTTGAGTCATCCTTCCATGACCTTAACAAGTCCATTAAAGATGAAAAATGCAATTTCTTCAAATATTATCTATGGAGGGACACTGCAACAGACAAGGCTATTTGATACTAGTGAACAGTTCTATAGAACAAATATGCAGGCAACTGTAAGGTTGGTTGATAATCTTTCTTTATCAAAAACTAATTTTGGAAAAGGGAAGACCAGCTATTATGTAGATTCAAATGTTAAAGCTGAGATTGTTAAAGACTATCTTTCAAATTATGAGACTAGAGGGGATAAAGCGGATTCCCATTTGATGATGAATTATATCCAGCTTGCTAATGAAAATAGGGAGCTGCTTAACTGGACGGTAGCTGTTGTAGAAGGGGACCCTGCAGACAGATCGCAATTAGGAGAATATCCAGTTAATCTGGGGAGTCTATTTTTGGAATCAGCTGTAGGCCGTGGTAAAAATGTAGATGCACCAATAGATAAGAGTAATAATATTGATATAAAGGCCATCGTTGCGCCTAATCAAGAGTTTATTGATATTGATCCTGATAAAATAAAGGGCATAAGGAAAAGGGAGGAGAAACGGAAACTTCGTCCAAGAGAAAGAGGTTTACTGTTAATCTATCCGTTAAATCCGAATGTGGATGTTTTTAAGAGTCTGAATGTCCCCTTTTCAGACAACTTGGTCCCGATCGGTTTATCCATTTCATTTCCTTTTACTGATATAGATGAAACAGATGTTTACCAGATAAATAAGACTGTCCAATAATATTTTTATAAGGAGAATAGTTGTGGTAAACCTTAAAATAGAGTTTGAACAAATGCTTTCTGAGCTTGAAAAACAAGTAGATAATGAATTTTATAAACTAAATGTTCTTACCTATGAGGCTCCAGTGATATTCGCTGGGATTGATGCAGGAAATTTAAACAGGCTACTTTATATTGATTTGGGTCAATCCCCTTGGGATGAAGAACAACTAAAGGCCCTTCCTAAATGGAGGGGATTAACGTTAAAAACGGAGTACTTTGAGAAAATTTTCTCTTTGAAAAATCATCATTTTTTAATTATTCGGCAGGAAGATGAGCAAAGCACTGACATTTTTGACTCAGTGCTTCAGAATTTAGTTGATCATCTCGTAAGTAATAAGGATGAATCTTTATTTTCAAATATTTATAGTGTCCTCGACAGGTGGAGAGTCTTTTTCCAAAGGGGAGGATATCGAAAACTGTCAGATGAGCAGCAGAGAGGTTTATTTGGCGAGCTTTGGTTTATGAATGAATGGCTTGATAGGTTTCCTGGCCAGCCACCACTAGTAGTGGAACAATGGTATGGGCCTACTAAGGGAAGAATTGATTTTAAAAGTAAGAAATGTGGTTTAGAAATAAAGACAGTGGCAGAGAAATTATCAAAAACGATTAAAATTTCTAATGAGGAACAATTGAAACTAAGTGAAGCTATTTCAACGATTTATTTGTATGTGTGTTTCTTAGAGCAAAGTAAAACACATGGTATGTCTTTAGAAGAACTTGCAATTCAAGTAAGAAGTAAGATAGCTGACAGATCTGAAAGAATAGCCCTTATTTATAACGATTTTTTGACCGATCTTGGTTTTCGGGAAGAGGAATACGCGGATACATTATACTTTGTCGAAAAAATAGAGGTTTATGAAGCAAGAGAAAACTTCCCAAGGCTTCTAAAAGAAGATCTCCCAAGAGGCATATCTCATGTAACATATAATATAGATCTTACTCATTGTTCAGACTTTGAAATGGACCTGGAGAACATATATCAATACTTTAGAGTGGATGGGGAACGATGATTGAAAATAGGCAGCGAAAAGAATTTCTTATAGATTTTATGGAGGAATTGGAAGAAAAGGCTATAAAGGCAGGCAGCTATCAAATCCCTTTTTTAGATAAGATGCTTGGTTTTATGGATCGACCGGATGAACCTGAAATATTATTTCCTCCGTATTTAGATACAGCAAAAAATATTGCTATTAATGCTTATTCCTTTGATGAAGATAGCAATATCTTGGATTTATATATCGTAGATTACAATTTCGAGCAAAACGAAGATGATTTGCTTACCATCACAATGACAGCAATACAAGAATTTGCTACTAAAGCAAAACGATTTTTTACAAATGCTTCTGCATTAATCCAATCAATTGATCCCTCTTTACAATCGTTTGATTTAGCAAAATTGATAACAGATAAAATTGAAGTAATAAATGAAATAAATATATTTGTGATAACAAATTTATTTTATACCTCCAACAAACCTGTTGATCTTTCTATACCTGGGATTGAAACTGTTAATGTGCAAGTTTGGGATATTGACAGGGTTCAACAGTTGATTACTGCTGAGCAGGCTATCGAGACGGAATATATTGATTTTGAACGTGATTATGGAGAGTCGTTTAATATGATACTTGTCCCCGATCCAGTCAGTGGAGTTAAGAATTTTGATTGTTATGTTGGTTATATTTCAGCTGAATTATTATCAAAAGCATATGATGAATGGGGTCAGAAACTGGTTGAGCGAAATGTAAGATCGTTCCTCCAAGCCCGAGGTGGTACAAATAAAGGCATACGTGATACATTAAAGGATCCTTTTCAGAGGAAAATGTTTGTAGCTTATAATAATGGGATATCAACTGTTGCACGTTCAGGCGATATTGAGAAGATAGATGGTGGAGAAAACTTATATAAAATAAAGGCATTAAGTGGCTGGCAAATCGTTAATGGAGGTCAAACTACAGCTTCTATTCATCAAGCCTATAAAGACGGGATTAATTTAAAGGATGTCTTTGTACAAGCTAAATTAACCATTCTTCAGTCAAGTGAGTTCATGACACAGGATCAGCACCTATTAGAGGATGAAATGATTTCGCGAATATCACAATATGCCAATACTCAAAACAAAATAAATAAATCGGATCTTCTCGCGAATACTCGATTTATGTCTGACTTAGAAAAGTTTTCCCGTAATATATGGATTCCAGTATTTGATGGAAGGAAACCGGAGAGTAAATGGTATTTTGAACGCGCTCGAGGTCAATACATGGTGGATATAAACAGGCGGAAACGCGGCAAAGAACAAACTGAGTTTAAGAAACAATATCCAAAGGATAAGGTTTTGACGAAAGTAGATATTGCAAAACACTTTATGTCTTGGGATGGTTATCCACATGTATCCAGTAAAGGTGGGGAGGAAGCTTTTAAAAAGTTTATGGATTTAAATAAGAGTTTCTGGAATAACGAAGGAAATAATCAATCCAAAATAACTTTATCTTTCTATCAAAAGCTCATAGCAAGATCGATTATAAATAAGCTGGTTCAAGAAATTGTTGAGGATATGAATCTTCGAGGATATAAGGCGAATGTAATTTATTATACGGCAGCAATGCTAAATCATTTATATGGAGAACAAATTGATTTGGTACAGGTTTGGGAAGCTCAGTCTTTGTCCGACAAATGGGATGAAATAATTCGAATTATGGCTGATAAAACCCTATCCTTCCTTAGAGAATCAGCTGGTGAAAGAAATGTAACACAGTGGGCAAAACAAGAGGCCTGTTGGATTCAATTTAAGGAAAATTGTTCAAAAGAATTAAGTAATCTTATATAAGTGACATTGATACCCCTCGTCTATGTTTTAGAAGACGGAGGGTGTTTTTTGATGTTGAAAAAATTGAAAATATGTCTGTAGTCTATTTCTATATAGCTTTCTTATAGATGATACCAATTAAAAATACTAGTAGTGATGCTACATTTTTAATGGTTTGATGATATAATTGTAAGGTTATTATTTTTAAATTTAACAGGAACGTACGTTCCTTTTATGCTATAATAGATATTGACAGAGTCCTTTCTGATTCCTGAAAGGTATAAAAAAATTTCAAGAAGACTTCTTCTTGTAGAGGTGGAATATATAGTGTATAAACTACAAGTTATGGATCTTTTTGCAGGTGCCGGTGGTCTCAGCAATGGGTTTGAGCAAACAAATAAGTTTGAAGTGAAAATAGCAGCTGAAATTAATGAAAATGCAAGAAAAACTTATCAGCAGAATCATAAAAGTGTTACTTCATTTCCCAAAGATATTACTAAAATAGAGTTTAAAAACAAAAATGGGACCTTGAAGGATGAATATCAAGACATTGACGTAATTATTGGAGGACCACCATGCCAAGGTTTTTCTAATGCAAATAGGCAGAAGAACACACTTATTTCTTCAAATAACCAGCTTGTAAAAGAATATCTTCGAGCGATTGAAGATATTAAGCCAAAAGCTTTTGTTATGGAAAATGTAAAGACATTGGAATCAGAGAAGCATAAATTTTTTGTAACTGAGGATGAAGAGACAATACTATCTGAATTAGATGTTGAGTATTTTGATGAATATATTAATATAGGACCATTGACAAAGAACTCAAATAGCTTAAAATCTTTTTTAGTTAATTCATATAAAAATAAGGATGACTTAACCCCGTATTTATTAAATAAGGAATTGTTAACAAAATTAAATTTATTACTAAGGCATGCGAAAAAACAGTCAGAGAATGCATTAAAAGATTTCTTAAGTAAGGAAAATAATAATAAATATTTCAAGAGGATTTTGAGTAATAAATGGCAAGAAATGCACAAGAAATTTTTCGATGATGCCTATGAGAGCACCTGGAATGACCTCCATACAATCCTTGGAAAAATATTAGAAGATGATGAATTTAATATTAATGATCTTACAAATACACTAGGGGATGTCATCGAAATCCAAAGGATAATTAACAAAATATCCGAGATAATTCAAAACAACATTATGCTTTATAGGGATATTCTTGGTGATATTATTAATATCACAGGAGATAATTTTGAAATTTATATAAAATCTTACAACGTATTTAGTTATATAAAAGCAAAGGTTAAAAGTTTAGGATATAAGTTAAATGAAAAGCAATATATCTTTAATACAGCAAATTACGGTGTTCCGCAGGAGAGAAAGAGGCTTATTCTAATTGGCGTATTAGAAGAAGAGTTAAAGGTGGAAGAAGTTAAAATTCCTGAACCAATATTTGATAATCCAGGAGACTATAATAAGATATTTGATGCTATTGGAGATTTAGAAAAATTACCACCATCAACTTTTGTGGGTGATGATCAAATGCATAGGGGAGAGTTTAACTCATTAGTTGAAAATAATTTAAACCAATATCTAAACAATAATAGTAATAATATGGTCTACAATCATGTTAGAACAGAGTCAAGAGAGATGGCACAAAAAAGGTTTGAATCGCTAACTGCGGGACAAAACTTCCATGATTTGGATGACTCGTTGAAGTCGACATATAGTGATCATAGCAGAACCCAGAACACCATTTATAAGAGACTGGACTATAATAAGCCATCGGATACAGTTGTTAATGTTAGAAAATCGATGTGGATACATCCTAAGTTAAATAGGGCGATCAGTATTAGAGAAGCAGCTAGATTACAATCATTCCAAGATTCTTATAAATTTTATGGAACAAAGGATTCACAGTATCAGCAAGTTGGAAATGCAGTCCCACCATTAATGGCTAGATTTGTGGCAGAGAGTATACTAGAGTCACTTGGGATTGATATTAATGAAAAAATTAAAGATATTATAAATCCTAAAATGTTATGTAATAAATAGAATAAATTTCCTGGGAGCCAATTATTTTTGGCTCCCTTTTATTTGAATATACTGCTTAACCCCTCATAAAAGGTTTTAGAAGAATTATACGTAATTGTCACTTGTTTTTATTTTCTAATAAATAATGTTAGGGAAAATCTGGGGATTAATAAAACTATTTACTTATTAATATGTTAAAATTATTGTGAATATAATAATAGTTTTCAGAGTAACTTGAAACTGAATCATTCCTTCAAAGTAAAAAGTGAATACGCTTACTTATCCTTGCATTAGTAATGTATAAACGTATGAAATAAATAATAATGGAATCCCATTTATTTTGGGAATGTTGGGACGGTGAAAAAGTGATTACAGAAATAGTACAACCTATTGTTTCAAATTTTATTAAGTCTTTAAGAGATATAGGCTATACCTTTGAAGTAGCTGTTGCAGATGTGCTAGATAATAGCATAACTGCAAAAGCAAATAATATACAAATTGTTTGCATTCCAAATACCAGTACGATATTTACAATATTAGATAATGGTATTGGAATGTCTAATAGTGAGTTGATTGACGCAATGCGTTTATCTGCGAATGACCCGGATTCGCCAAGAGAGGGCTCAGATTTAGGAAAGTTTGGATTGGGGCTCAAAACTGCGTCCTTTTCACAGTGTAAAGATTTAACGGTATTAACAAAAAAGGATGGGATTGTTTCTATTAAGCAATGGGATTTAGAATATATTTCACGGGAAAATGAATGGCTATTAATAACCCCTGACATATATAAGTACAAAAATATTCCATTATTTGAGGACTTTATGAACCTAGAGAGTGGAACATTAGTCGTATGGCGAGGGATTGATACTTTTACGGAAGCCGACATCCCCCAAAAGTTAGATGTTTTACGGAGCCATTTATCTTTAGTCTTCCATTGCTTTTTAGAAGGTATTGTTCCTGGTAAAAATACATTAAAAATTTCTGTTAATGGCCAAATGTTGGAACCATTCAATCCGTTTAACCCAAAGCATATTGCTACACAGCAATTGGTATCGGAAAAAATTAAATACAATACTTCAGAAATAACGGTGCAGCCTTATATTTTGCCGCATCATTCAAAGCTATCGCAACAGGAATTTGATAAATACGCTACAAAAGAGGGCTATACCAAATCGCAGGGATTTTATTTATATCGTGCCCATCGTCTTCTGATTCATGGCACATGGTGGGGAATGCATAGAACAAACGATGCCCATAAACTTGTACGGATTAAAATAGATATTCCTAATAATCAAGATCACGATTGGGGTATTGATATTAAAAAATCATCAGCGAATCCTGTGAGTGAAATAAAGAGAGATCTAAAACGTATCATTCAGCAGGTAACAGTAAAGGGTTCAAGACCATTTACGGGCAGAGGTAAAAAGATTGAGGACAAGACAACCACTCGTTTTTGGGAGTTGATTGCAGATAATAAGGAAATTCACTTTGCTATCAATCGAGAGCATCCTATTATCAAAAATCTTGAAGATACACTAAGAGAAGACCAGCACCATTTATTAAATGTTATTTTAATGGGGTTAGAAAGCTATCTGCCACTCGATGCAATTGTAGCTCAGTTAAATACCAATCCGTTAAAGGTTAACCAGGAAACACTAATTAGAGAAAATGAGATAAAAATGCTAGTGGAAAATTGGCGTTCAAAGGGAATAAGTGAAGCGTTCATTAAGGAATTACTGAAGACGGAAGTATACAAAAACAAGGAGGGGTATTTTGAAAATGCAAACCAACATTGAGGTAAATCATCATACCATGTACAAACATGTAAAAGAAAAGATTTCAGGAACTCTCCAAGAACAAAGTGGTTTGCAGGAGGATACCATCCAAACAGTTATAGAAGAATGGAAAACATTAATCAAAGTTACACCCCCTCAGTACTTAAAGACTATTTTAGGAATAGCAGATGCTAATAATATACGCGAATTATCATCAGAGGAATGGAAATATCTCCAAAATGAAATGGAGCAATCCTTTAACGTACGAATCACCACTGGGATTCTTGTAACAGGTGAAGAGCAGAAGAATAGAGACACAACTTGGTGGACAGGCAAAAAACAGCTCCAAACTGATAATTATTATCTAACTAATTATATGATGTACATGAAACGTGATTTACCGCAAAAAGTACTGGAAACCATTAATGAAGATACTGATGCTATTATGAATAACTTAGCAGATCCTGATTTAGAGTCCTTTTCAAGGTATGGTATGGTAGTAGGCCATGTCCAATCAGGAAAGACCTCTAACTATGCTTCGTTAATTTGTAAGGCTGCTGATGCCGGTTATCGTTTTATCGTTGTTATTGCCGGCGGGCAAAATAACTTGCGTGACCAGACACAAGCACGACTAGATGAAGTGTTTGTTGGAGCAGATTATAACGGTGTCGGGCAATTAGCTGGATTTAAAAGAGAAAAAATGCCTGCGAGTTTAACCAATGCAAAAAATGATTTTAAAGTTGAAACTGCAAGAGCACAGGGTACTACAAACTTTGATAATATGAAGCAACCAATTTTAGTCGTGATTAATAAACATACGAAGACTTTAGATCATCTATTAAAATGGTTAGATATCCATTATAAGAATCAGGTGGATAAACCGATGCTGGTCATTGATGATGAATCAGATTATGCATCGATTAATACAAAAAAAGAAGAAGATCCAACAGTTATCAATGAGAAGATACGGCTTCTTTTACAGAAATTCAAGAAAAGTGCCTATGTAGCCTATACGGCAACGCCATATGCTAACATTTTCATCGATCATAATGCAAAAAATGATGGTGCAGGAAGAGATTTATTCCCGAGCGATTTTATATACGCGTTAGAAGCACCATCTAATTATTTTGGTGCAGAGAAGATTTTTAATAAAGACAATGAGAAGTATGTTGTAGAAATTCCCATTGATGAAGTTGTTTATGAGCTAGATGAGGACATTCTCTATCCACCAAATGAAATCCCTTTTGTCATTAAGCACAAAAAGGACTATGATAGTGAATTTAAAAAACTGCCCGAAAGTTTAAAGGATGCCGTTCGATTATTTGTTATTAATATAGCGATTCGTAATTTACGCAATCAAAAAAAGCATAATAGTATGTTAATCCATATTTCTAGATTTACTGGCGTTCATGTTAAGGTGAAAAAACTAGTAGCAAGTTACTTTGAGGATCTTAGAGCTGAAATTAAAGCATACGGTAACCTAGCGAATCCGTACAAGTATCCACATTTGAGTAATTTAAAAGATACATTTTCTACAAGATTAAAAGGCATCGAATTCGATTTTGGCACGATTTTAAAAGAAGTATGTATATTAGTAGACTCCATCCAAGTTGTAGATGTACATCAAAAAGCCAAAATACCTTTAGCATATCGAAAGGATATTCAATCAAATGTTATCGTAATTGGCGGGTTAAGCTTGTCCCGCGGTTTTACATTAGAGGGGTTAAGTGTTAGTTATTTCTTAAGAACGACTATTTACTATGATACCTTAATGCAAATGGGCCGATGGTTTGGTTATCGAATTGGATATGAAGATATTTGCAGGGTGTACTTAACGGATGATATGAATAAGAAGTTTGGTTTTATTATTGATGCTACCAATGAATTAGTCAGCCGCTTAAATGTTATGCGCGAAGAAAATTTAACACCGGAAGACTTTGGACTGGCCGTTCAATTGCATCCAGATAGTCTGCTACAGGTTACAGCCCGGAATAAGTCAAAATATACAGAAGATATGTATTTAGAGATGAACCTGGATGGTCAGATTAAAGAAACTAGATGGATCAGCAATATACCAGCAGACTTAGATGCAAATGAAATCCTGTTATCTGAAACGATCCAAGCCTTACAAAATGGCGGTTACGGGCATGTAGCAGCCGATAGTCATGTTTGGAAAAATGTTGATAAAGCGATTGTTCAACGATTCGTGGGAAATTACCGATTATATAAAAATGACCCTTTAGGATTAAAATCGAGAATGCCGATTGAATTTATTAAAGATTATATTGAAAGAGTGAATATAGACTGGGATGTAGTCTTATACAATGGTAAAGACGAGGCTGAACTCTTCCAGGTTGATTCCATACAAGTACATCGGCAATACCGGTCTGTAAAAGAAAAACAGGGGTATTACGAAGTAGCTAATAGACAGCTTTCACGTGCGAATCCGGAAAGTATTATCATGCCGGCCGAATTCAAAAAATTAAAATCACCTAAAATGCGCGAAAAATTGGAGAAACCAGTACTTTTCGCGCATGCGTTGGAACTTGAGGATACAAATAATAATATTAAAATAAATGCTGTTGGGTTTAGTATCAGCTTCCCAACCTCAATTGATCCTTTTGTTAACAATGTAAAAGTTCGAATTAATAGTGTGTATAAAAAGCAACTGGAAGAAGCGTATAAAGAAGAAGCTGATGAAGACGGTGTCTACGAAGATGAATAATCCCTGGTTACAATTAGACCGGCTCAGCCGGATAAGAGTTAAAGAATCAATCAAATACAATGCGTTTTGGATTGTGGATGCCTTCAATCAATATGGATTAATGATCCAATGTGATGAAGACTTTATGCAGCCTATCCGCGAGATTAAGCTGAATGGAATTCAGATACAGCTTGATCAATCTTCAACTCCGAACAAGCTGATTTTACTATTAAAAGAAACGAAGGACTGGGAAATTTTTTTAATCCTTTGCAATGATTTACTTAATGTTATGAAGCAACATGAAGAAGATATTATTGTAAATGTAATGAAGCGGTTAGAACGCTGGCAAAAGCTTCTTCGCAAATCTGCCTTTAAAATTATGTCCAAAGAAGAACAAATGGGCTTGTACAGCGAATTAAAAATTTTACGTGATTCCATTATTCCTGCCTATGGATATAGTGCCGGTATCCACGGCTGGGTTGGCGCACTTGGAGATAAACAGGATTTCCTTCTGGAGAACTTCGCAATTGAAGTAAAATCCTTTCGGATGACTTCAGGTAATCTTGTTTGGATTTCTTCAAAAGAACAATTGAATTCAGAAAAAAATCCTTTGTATCTATTTGCCTGTGCTCTAAATGAAGCAGGCAGAGGGGAAACCATAGCTGACTTGGTTAAATCAATTACAGAAGAAATTGAAAATGAAAGCCTTTCAAATGAGTTTATTGAAAAGGTTGAAGAGTATGGTTTTTTTACAGAAATACCGCAGGAATCTTTAACAAAGTTTCATATGGAGCAGGTTACCGGTTATGAAGTAAGAGATGGATTTCCTAAAATAGCCTTAAAACATGTTTCACCATTGATACCAAATATAAAATACAGCATTGATTTATCAAGCTGTTCACAATTTAAGGTTAGTATTAACTCAATTTTGTTGTAAAGGGAGATGGAAGTAATGATAACTTTAGAAGAGTTCCATCAAGACTTCTTACAATCTATCTTTTCTGATTCTGAAAGCCGCGGATTAATGAAAGCTCAATCATTTTTCGAATTAGTATGCGAGGATCTCATGCAGGTGGGGGACCTGACCAATAATTACGAAATGGCAGAGTTTATTAAAACAGGCTGCGAAGTTTATGGATATGATTTTGATGAAGATAGGAAAATATTCACACTAATTAACTTTCAATTTTTTCAGGATGATGCCATTGAAACATTAACCAAACAACAGGTAACGACAAAGTTTAATCGCTTGAAAAAATTTGCTGAGTTAAGCATTAATGGTCTTCATTATGATTTAGAGGAGACGTCCGATGCTTATTCTCTCGCATTTAACATTAATCGGCACATGCAAAACAATTTAATTGATAAATTTCGTTTTGTTGTCTTAACCGATGGAAAAATGTCTAAAAACATATCCCATATACCAAACGGATTGATTAAAGGTATCATATGCGAGCATAAAATTATTGATATAGACTATTTATACAGTATCTATAAATCTGAAAACAGCTCCGGTTCATATGAAATTGAATTGAAAATTCCCTTTCTCGAGGTGCATAACACATCCGATGAATATCAGTCCTATTTAGGGATTATGGATGGGGATCAATTATTTAAAATTTACGATGAATACGGGCAAAAGCTCCTTGAGCAAAACGTCCGTACCTTTTTGCAGTTTAGAGGCGGCGTCAATAAAGGGATAAAAAATACCATTCAATATAAACCGGATATGTTTTTTGCCTATAATAACGGCATCACGGCTACAGCTACACATGTGGAATCCGAAAACGGATATATCACCAAAATTACCGATTTCCAAATCGTAAACGGCGGCCAAACTACTTCTGCAATTTATGCAGCGAAAAAGAACTCGAAGCTGGATATTTCCAATGTTTCGGTACAAATGAAATTATCGGTTGTAAATAATATAGAGAAAAAGGGCGAATTTGTATCGAGCGTATCACAGTATGCCAATACGCAAAACAAAGTAAACAAATCTGACTTCTTCTCAAATAGTCCATTCCACAAAGAAATGAAGGATTACTCTAAACGTATTTGGGTCGCTACAAGTGGGGGTTCTCAGAAACGCACTCATTGGTTCTATGAAAGAGTGCGCGGGGAATATTTAAATGAACAGGCTTATTTAACGCAGGCTAAGAAAAAACAGTTCCAAATTGAGAATCCGAAGGATAAGCTAATCGATAAGACATTCCTGGCAAAAAGCGAAAATTCTTGGGACCAGAAACCACATATTGTTTCTAAAGGTGCCCAATACAGTTTTGAAGAATTTGCTAATTCGGTAACAGATACATTAGAGAAAAATGCGATGGCGATCACTGAGAATTATTTTAAGGATGCCGTGGCAAGAGTCATTCTATTCCGTGCAACAGAAAAAATTGTTTCTAAGGCTCCTTGGTATGAAAATGCATTCAGAGCTCAAACTGTGGCTTATTCAGTCGCATTGCTCTCTCATTCTATTCAAAAGAGGAAATTATTTTTGGATTTTAGCAGTATTTGGGATGAACAGCAATTACCAGTTGAGTTGCATGAATTAATGAAGATTATTACAAAGAAAGTTTACGAGAGGATTACGAATCCGCCGCAAGGGTCTGCTAATATCGCCCAATGGTGTAAAAAAGAGCAATGCTGGAACGATGTTCGTGGTCTTGAAATTGATCTATCACCGCTTAAGAAAATGGTTATCACTACTGAAGAAGCAAGGTATGAACAGAAAACAGGAAAGAAACAAAAAGAATTAGACAACGGTATTGAAATCCAAGCGTTTGTTATTCAAACTAATTTTGAACATTGGATTCAGCTATTCGGCTATTATAAAAATAATAATAACTTTAGATCTTTAACCATTACTCAAAGGGACATCTTAATGAAATATATCGGTGGCAAACTCTCTTTACCATCCGAAAAACAGTCGAAAGTACTCTACTCTTTATATCAGAAGGCTGCTAAAGAGGGATGGGAAGTATTAAATAGATAATACTGAATTATGTTTTTTGTATATAGAAAAAGATTATTACAAGATTGGAATAGAATCCTGTTTATTATAATCGTATTCTTCAAACTCCTTAGCAAGGGCATTTATTAATGCTGCTAACTTTAATAGATGCTCTTGGCTTGAGCAGAGTTAACTCTGTTTTTCACTTATAAATCCTGCTATTTTGTTTACTGTCTCATTGAAATCTTCTTTGAATTCGTGCTCCCAAATCCTTAATAGATTCCAGCCGTTTTCTTGATAGAATTTATTTACTTCTAGATCTCTGCTGATATTTCTCTCTAGTTTTTTCTCCCAATAATCCTTATTGGACTTCGGCATATTACCGTGAATAGGACAGCAATGCCAAAAACAAGAATCAATAAAAATGACAATTTTATATTTCTTTAAAGCAATATCAGGCTTTCCAAATAAATTGACATTCTTGCGAAAGCGAAATCCCATTTTCCAAAGTGCTTTTGTGACTCTATTTTCTAAAGCGGATTGTGACTTTATTGCCTTCATATTTTTTGTTCTTTGCTCTTTTGTTAAGTTATCAGCCATTAGGGTTCAGTCCAAAAATGTATTTAATATAAATATTGGTACCCATAATATATGGAAAATAAACAGATCCATTAGCAAAAGTATACTCATATTAAAAGCTTGATATTCGGTTAGTAAACATGGATATTCCTAAAGATTCAAGTATGAAATACTTTGAATACAGAAAAAGGATTGGCAAAATTTATATCGATTAAATACGGGGTATATTGAAAAATACGAAATAGGTGCCTGCCCCCAATCAGTAAAGCTTTAATGCAACTGGGGGCAAGCACTGTTTTCTGTTGTATGTCTATATTCAAAATTAACTTGACAGGCAGTGCACTTGAAATGTTTATCGCACTGCCGTCATATTACTGTTATATAAGTTTGAACACTCTCTCATACATTCAAGGTATAAACTTCTTATTTTTTCATTAGGGCATAATTTAAGATATGATTCGGTTTCTAATAGGGATATTAAAGGTTTCATTTCTTCATAATACTCAACATGCTGTTTGGTAGTTAAAATCTTTTGATATTTTTTTAGGAGTTTTAGATAAGAACGATCAATCAAACGGTATTCGCATTTCGCGAATTCTGTACGATAAAAGCTATGCATTTCACTTTCAAAAACTTCTTCTTTATTACTATTTTCTCCGAAAAAAATATGGGTTCCTGTAGAATGGTAAAGATATTCGCCATTTTTGTAATGTCTTTTTTCGATGCGGAACCTATGCCAGTTCCTGGCTTCATCAAAACGCACTCCTAATGTCGTTTGGTTGGAAATAATTGTAGGGTTAAGGTTCAATAAATATTGAAAGATTTGAACATTGGTTTCCCTTTCAGAAAGACTTGTGATCGAGCACCAACATAAATAGTTGTTGTCTAATGCTCCAATTATACAGACTTGTTTATCAGGGCTGAGATAGATGTCAAAATAAATGGATTTATCGTCAATTTTATAATTAGGAACGAAGCTATTATTTTTATTAACCAAATTATATTTTTCCATTTAGCTGATTCATCCTTTCCATTCCGACTTCTCGAACTTTGCCTATAATTATAAGTTTAATTGCCCCTCTTTTGAAGGCTATTGGCTGCCGAAAATAAAAAATTAAATTTGCTCCGTATTCCACCCTTTCACATGTTAATTGGGTTTATTTTCTGTGATCAGGAAAATAGGGACAGGGTTGCAGGAAAGTGGGTGAAAAAGGCGAATGTAATAGGAGCATAAGAAGCAAAATTGGAGGTATTTAGATGGATATAACAGAATTTTGGAAATTAGTCGAAGAATCGAAGGGATATGAGGAAGGTCAGGCGGAATGGCTGACAGATATATTGAGTAAGAAAACGGAAAACGAAATATTGGATTATGAGTTTATCTTCGAAAGTTATTTGAATGAAAGTTACCAATCACGACTTTGGGGAGCTGCTTATGTAATAATAGGTGGGTGTTCTGATGATTCTTTTGATTACTTTCGGGGCTGGCTGATCTCGCAAGGAAGAGAAGTTTATGAGCAAACAATAAAGAACCCTGAGTTCTTAGCTGACTATATTTCCGATGAAAATCTTGGTGAAGAAGAGGTTCCTGAATTTGAAGATTTCCTGTCTATTGGATTTGATGCCTATACGCTGAAAAAAGGCGGAGACCCAGAAGAATGGGATGGAGATTTATTTGATGAAATGCAAGATTTACTAGCTAACAAAGGATTAAAGTTTAACAATGATATAGAATTTGATTGGGAAGACGAAGATGATTTAGCCGAGATGTTTCCGGCACTATGGGAGCGGTTTGGAGAAGAACCATTGGGTTATTAAGATGGAAAGGATGCCTGACCCCCATTACGATCGGGTCAGCATATAATTGTGAAGTATATCGATGAGCGAACCGTTCGAAATGAAGAAGAACAGTTAATGCTTGCGATTTTCTACTATTCTTTTTATAATGCACATCCAGCCAATGAGCTTTGTTTAGCGGTTGAATGAGGAAATGCCATCATTTTTGGTACCGCGGGTAAATAAAAATATTCTCTAAGTTAATAACCCACCACTTAGTCTTTAAGACTTGAAGTGGGGGCTTGTGAAAGCCTATGTTGACTACCCTCAGTCCTTCGAGGACTACGTTGGTTAGGTCATGACACCTACGAATGCTCCCCAAGTTCGTAGCAACTGTCGTCTATGGTTAAAAGCTCTGTTGGGTAGGAGCGGTGCTGTAGACACAACAAGCCTTTCTAACATTGGGTATGGGGCATTTTACTCTAAAAAGGAGGTACACGTAATGTTCGTGTACGTATTAAATCATCATGGTAAACCATTAATGCCATGTCAACCAAGAAAAGCAAGGATGCTATTAAAACAACAAAAAGCAAAAGTGGTAAATCGTACACCGTTTACCATTCAATTACTTTATGGTAGCAGTGGCTACAAGCAATCTATTTCTTTAGGTGTGGATACAGGAACCAAGCATATTGGTGTATCTGCTACTACCGAAAAACAAGTGTTATTCGAAGGAGAAGTTCAGCTTCGTACTGATATACAGGAATTATTAGCCACTCGCTTGCAATTTCGAAGAACCAGAAGAAGCCGTACTACTCGTTATCGACAAGCTCGTTTTTTAAATCGCAAAAAGACGAAAGGATGGTTAGCTCCTTCGGTGCAACATAAAGTGGATTCACACATTAAAATAGTGAATTTGATTCATAAAATCCTTCCTGTGACCAAAATAACAGTAGAAGTCGCACAATTTGACACACAACTGCTTAAAAACCCTCTTATTGAGGGAAAAGCTTACCAACAAGGCAATCAAATGGGTTTTTGGAATGTACGAGAATATGTGTTATTTCGAGATAAGCATACTTGTCAACGTTGCAAAGGCAAAAAGAAAGATAAAATTCTTAACGTTCATCACATCGAAAGTCGAAAGACAGGTGGAGATTCTCCTGGTAATTTGATTACCTTATGCGAGACCTGTCATAACGAGATTCATCAAAAAAGTTTAGAGCATACAATCCAAAGAAATACGCATCCTTTACGGGATGCTTCACAAATGACGGTCATGCGTTGGTTTATTTACAACGACATAAAGGAAGTTTATTCGCATGTCACATTGACCTATGGGTATATCACTAAGAATGTTCGCATTACAAACAATTTGGCGAAACAACATGCGGTAGATGCTCGTTGTATTAGCGGTCATCCATTAGCGAAACTAACGAACACTACCTTTCAATTAAAATTTGTTCGGAAGAACAATCGTCAACTGCATAAAGCGACTATTCTCAAAGGCGGTAAACGTAAATCAAATAAGGCAGTACGATTTGTAAAAGGCTTTCAGTTGTTTGATAAGGTTGTTTACGAAGGGCGAAAATGCTTCATTTTTGGCAGAAGAAGTAGTGGCTATTTCGATATACGTTTATTAGATGGAAGAAAGATCCATACATCTGCCAGTTGGAAAAAACTCAAAAGAGTCGAACATGCAAGCACATTACTAATTGAAAGAAAAACAGGCGATTCCTCCCCGACTTACGCTATCGCTTAGAAGTCGGAGTCTCCTCGCTTTAAAACAGATGAAGCTCTTGCTATGCAAAAAATAAATGTAGTTAGGCAAAGGAGATGGGACTAAATGTTGGTTACTGAAGTGAGAGAAGATGAATACTTAGAATCAGTAAAACTGTCAATGTATGCATTTCAATATAAGATTGAGGATTCTGACTTACCTGCTAGAAAAGAACTGGTGAAAAACCATAAAATTTTAGGAATATGGGATGAGGACATTCTGGCTGCTAAACTTCATATTATTCCATTAAAAGTTCATATGAAAGATGATGAATGGAAAATGGGTGGAATCGCAGGTGTCGCTACATACCCTGAATATCGACGAAACGGTTATGTAAAAACACTCATTATCGATTCTTTAAAGCACATGCGTGAAAATGCTCAAATCGTATCGCTTCTACACCCATTTGCTATCTCTTTTTATCGGAGATATGGATGGGAAATATTAAGTGAGCAGAAAAAAATAACGATTGAAAATAAGGACCTGAAGTTTCTCGAAAGCCAGCAAGGTTTCATAAAAAGATATTCAAAAGAGACCCATAATGAGGAAATTGAAAAGATTTACCAACAATTTAGCATTCAACATACCGGAATGCTAAAACGCGAGACCAATTGGTGGAAGCATCACGTATATGATGAAGATTCGCAGCTTGCTGTCTATTACCATTCCGAGAACGAGGCTAAAGGTTATATTCTTTACAATGTGAAGGAAAGAAAAATGGATGTGCAGGAGATGGTTGCCATGGACCATGAAGCAAGAATCGGGCTATGGAATTTTATTTGCCAGCATGACTCCATGGTTGAAACCGTGACGATTACTCTTGCCAGTCAGGATCCTTTTCCTTATTTTCTGCCGCAACCCAAGGTGAAAATAGAGTTAAACCCTTATTTTATGGCAAGAGTTGTCGATGCTGAAGAATGTTTACGGAGATTTCCTTTTATACCCGGAAATGAGATGCTATTCCTTCATCTAGAAGATTCACATGCCCCTTGGAATAATGGAAGCTATTTAATTGGAAATGGCGAAATAAAGGTATTTAAAGAAAAAGCTGGTGGCCAATGTGTTCATCCTCCTAAAAAAGGGATTCGTTTAAATATCAATTCCCTTTCAGCCATTCTTTTTGGATATAAAAAACCGATGGAGCTTTTTGAAATGGGATACTTGAAAGGATCCGAGATGGAGATTGAGCTATTCGAAAAAATAGTCCCATCTATGAAATCATCATTCTTTGACTTTTTTTAATTCATTTATTCGGATGTATGCTTTTTTGTTTTTAAAAAAGAAAGGGGGTGAGGTAATCCTCTCCCCTTTCCTAAAACGAACAATAGAGCGAGGAGAAATCAAAGAAGAAAACCTGATACATATTGCCCATCTATTTCACTTTGAGTTCCTTGATGATGGAGATCAATCATATAATCAATTTTGTATTTTTTTAACACATTATTATGCAAGGCTTGGGTCTCTGGGTGTATTTTGGCAACATGGTCACGGTTTAAATCGGCACCTACAGCATTATAGCGAGTCAAATGCCTTCCGCCGTCAGCGACATAGTCATCAAGGGAAAAGTTGACATCACCCATAGCTCCATCAGCATTTAACATTGGTACGATCAGGATATTTACGTGCTCAAGAACTCCTTTCATTTTATTTGTTCCTAAATGTTTAATAAATTCTAAAGCACCTTCTGTCGTCAGTTGTTCATTTCCATGTTGCTGGGTTAAAAAGAGAATAGTCGGATTGCTAGGGTTTGACATATATTTCGCGAGGTAAATGTCACGGCCTTTAATCCCCCTCGATCGAAGACATTAAGATAATTTTATCCTTCGATAATCTGACGGTGTAAGACCAAACGTTTTTTTAAAGGTTTTACTAAAATGAGGGTAGTCACTATAGCCTACATGAAAAGCAACTTCATATGTTTTAATTTTAGTGTGTCCTAATAGTTCCTTTGCTTTTTTCATTCGTAAGTCAATAAGGTATTTTATAAAACCTATGCCCATCTCTTCTTTAAATGTGCGGCTAAAGTAGGCATCAGATACTCCAATAAAATTAGATACATCCTGAAGGGATAGATTCTCATAGGGAAAATGTTCTTCCATATATTGAACAGCTTTTAAGATATTTTGTCTTGAGCCAAGGTTTCGTGAGCTTTGAATGGTTTTAATCATTTGGTCAATAATTGTTTTCAGTTGGTTAAGGGATATTTCAATTTTGTTTGACCAGTGAAAATGATCTGGAACTTTCACTGACAGATTTTGCATTCGTTTCTTCATTGCTTTGTCTAAGAAAAAAAGGATGTTCTCAAGAAATTGTGAAAGAGGTATTTGTTGCTTTGTTTGATAATGGTTAAAAATGCTTTCTATCAGGTTACTTGCTTCTGTTTCATTTGCATTCCAGATATGTTCGGCTAATTGTTTCTTATAGGTTTCCAAAGTTAACACCCAGTCATTTTGTTGCGAGAAAGCTCGTTCATCTTCTTTTAATTTCGTATAGATTTGATCAAATGTTTTAATAAATTGTTCAGGTACAATCGGTTTTAATAAAAAATCGGTCACGCCATATCTAATCGCTTTTTGAGCATATTCAAAATCGCTAAATCCCGAAAGAATAATAAATATTATAGATGGAAATTTCTCTTTTGCTGACTTAATAAATTCCAGACCGTCCATTTCTGGCATGCATATATCCGTAATGACTATGTGTGGAGAAACGGAATCTAATAGTTGTAACGCCTCTTTTCCATCCTCGGCTGAACCTGCTGCTAAAAACTTGTTTTCCATAGATAGAATCAATTTTTTTAGGCTTAGATGAATCATATATTCATCATCCACTAGCATGACACGATACATTGTTCTTCCCCCTCTATATACGGTAACTTTAATTCAATCAGCGTGCCTGTCTCAGTTGAGGACTGTTTAATCAACAGCCCATATGGATGACCAAAGACGAGGCGAATTCGTTGATGGACATTCCACAACCCAATGCTTTTTCCTTGTGCATGGATTGGAATAATTTCTTTATTTTCAAAAGCCCGATTATAATCTTCCATGGTAGCCGGGTCCATTCCTTTTCCTTTATCTTGGATATGCAACACGAAATAGGATGATTTTTTTTCACCATGTATTCCGATATAGGTGGGCTTCATTTTATGATTTTGATATCCATGAAGAAAGGCATTTTCAATTAATGGCTGAAGTGTTAAACGAATGGTTCCAATCGCAGCCAATTCTTTTTCGTCTACTTGGATATCGACATGTAAATGGCGGAATCTTGCACACTGAATCTCTAGGTAAGAGCGAATATGGGAAATTTCCTTTTCTAGCGTGACCACTTGCTTTGCGTTTCCTAAGTTATACCGAAACATATGGGCTAAAGAGGTAGCGATTTTACTTATTAACTGATTATTTTCGACAATGGCGTGAGAATTGATGATCTCGAGTGTGTTATAAAGAAAGTGTGGATTAATTTGAGATTGCATCGCTTGCAAAGTCGATTCTTTTTGCTTCAATTCTAGCTCATGTTCCCTCAGTTTAGATATTTGGATCTCTTCATAAAGCCTTTTCAGTTCACTAACCATCTTAAAGAAGCTTTTGAATACTCCGCCAATTTCATCTTTTCGATCTTGAATACTAGAAATCTCAATATTTAAATCTCCGAATTCTACTTTCCTCATAAGACGCTGCAGGTAGGATAATGATTTGGTGATGGACAGAGAAAATCCTCCAACAACAGCCATCGCAACAATGAGAAGGATGATCCCTAAAAGAATGGTCTCAGTTCTTAATTTGATTAAATTACTAATGATTTGGTCCCGAGGAATTTCTGCAACTAAGATCCAGTCAGTCACATGGGAATGTTCATAAATAATATATTTTTTTACCTTATTTAAATTAGTCAGAAAGGCATTGCTTGTTTTGTTCAAATACTTATTCATAATATCTCTTGAAAAAGTAGAACCAAGTAATTTTTTATCTGAGTGATAAATGATTTGTCCCTTGTAATCTAAAATATATACTTTCGATTTACCGGTTAAGAGATTTTTACTAATATTCGAGATTTGATTTAGGTTGATATCAATAATCAAAAGCCCTTCGTACAGGTAGGAAATGTTGCTATGTATTTTTCTTGTAATGGTTAAAATAGGCATTGACCCAATCTGATGGAGTCCTATGATATTGAAATTATCCAGTTTATCTGTCGTTTGCAGAAGATCTATATTCCGTTTTCTAATTTCCTCCATATTTAATAGTTCTTTTACTCTTGTATAATCGTTGATTTGCATGTTGTTCTTACCAACCAGAGAAATGCCGGCTATATCCTGTCTGCCATAGATCATTTGGGAAAATAAATCCTTTTCTATGTTTTCAGCCAAGATGAAATAATCATAGTCACTAAGGCTTTTGCTATTAATAAAATGTTGAATTTGTGGATTATTGACCAAGGGGTAGGTCGAATTTTCCAAATTCGATATATACAAATCTAAATACTCATTCGTTTGCTGAATTAACTTTTGGTTGGACTGGATGGCTTCTTGTTCAATTGTCTTGGTGCTCGTTTCGTACCAGATCAATCCAAGAATGGAAATAGGTAAGCAAACAAAAACAAGGATGATAATAAAAAGTTTTTTATTTATTGAAGACGTTTTCATAAAAGAACCTTCCCTATGATTATTTTTGCCTTAGTTGTAAAAATATTAGAACAAAAAAACACAAGTAAGTAAAGAAAATTCATTCAATTCGGATAAAAAAGTCTTTAAAGTAATAAGTGTAAGCGGTTTAATAAATATTAAATAAAACTGGGGGATAGGGTAATGAAGGAAAAAAGTTGGATTTCAATAATAACAGTATTCGTTCTCATTCTTGTTTTAGCTTTATCTGGATGTTCTAACTCTGATAGTCAAAAAACAGGTGGATCTACAAAAAAGGATACTCCTAAATCTAACGACGAACAAGAAGTGACGATAAACTTGGGATTCTATTCAGGCGGTAAGTCTGATGAAAAAATGCAGGCGTTAATTAAAAAGTTTATGACTGCACATCCAAATATTAAAGTTACTTCTCAAAGTGCACCTTATGGTCAGTTTTACCAAAAATTAGATACCCAGATTGCTGCACAGGAAGCTCCTGATGTCTGGCTATCAGATGGAGTTTTAGTGATGAAATACGCGGAAAGAGGGGCCGTAAAAGATTTAACCGAATGGATTAATCGAGACTTAAACAAAGACGATTATTATGGATTAGATTTTAATAAAGATGCAAACGGGAAGTACTGGGCTGTTCCACAAGGAATCCAAATAGGTGTTTTATACTACAACAAGGATTTGTTTGATAAGGCACATGTTGAATATCCAAATGAAAATTGGACTTGGGAAGATCTTAAGACTGCTGCAGCGAAATTAACGCTTGATGCGGGTGGGAAAAATGCGAATGAGTCTGGTTTTAAAAGTAACAACATTTCACAATTTGGTCTAACATTCTTCAGTATCACAGAAGGCTGGTTCTCTGTATTAAAATCCTATGGCGGCGGTGTCTTGGATGAATCAATGAAAAAGTCAATCATTCATTCAGATGAGAACAAGAAAGCTTTTGAATGGATGGTTGATGGTATGAAACGAGGAATTCTTACCGACCCAGCCGATCTTAAGAGCTTTCAAAGCCCAATGGCTGTATTCCCAAGCGGTGCAGCGGCAATGAGAATTGGTATTTATGCGCGTGTGTTAGCGGCAAACGAAGCAGGCTTAAACTACGACGTAACCGTGCTGCCAAAAGGTCCAGAAGGAAAAAGGTTTGCTCCTGTTATCTCGAATTCATGGGTTATTAATTCAAAAGTTAGTGATGAGAAAGCAAAAGCAGCTTGGGAATGGATTAAATTCTGGGCGACAGAAGATGAGGTCCAAAAAGAGTGGGCGGAACTTGGTGAGGCAGTTCCAGTAAAGAAATCTGTTGCAAACTCAGATGTATTCTTGAAAGCGGCTGGTAATCCTGTGAACAAAAAGGCATTTTTAGATAGCTTTGAATTTGCAGGAGCATTAGACACGAATGCAGTTTGGGAAGAGTGGGTCGCTAAGTTTAATGAACATGCGCAGCGTGCTTTTCTAGGCGAATCATCTATTGAAGATTCCTTAAAAGGAGCAGATAAAGATATTCAAAAGATACTAGATGAGTTTTATAAAAAATAATCGTGAAAGCGGGGATTGGCGAAATGAGTAATACAGTCGTTAACAATATAGCAGCAGAAACAATCCCAACAACTAAAAAACGAAAATATTTTTCACATGAGGGGAGATGGGGACTTATTCTAGTCTCCCCTTATCTTATTCACTTGATTGTATTTGTTGTTGGGCCTTTAATCGCCTCATTATATTTTAGTTTAAGTAAATACGATATGTTAAATCCTCCAAAATGGGTCGGATTGGAAAATTATCAAAAGCTGTTTAATGAACCACTTTTTTATAAATCACTTTGGAACACGATTTACTTTGCCATTCTATTCGTCCCTGCACAAACATTCCTAGCATTATTACTCGCGGTTGCGCTTAATCAAAAACTAAAGTCATTAAAGCTTTATAGATTGGCACATTTTATACCAGTCATTTCATCATGGACAGTCATTATGTATGTAGCAGATGCAATTTTTAATCCGCGTTTTGGATTGGCAAACTCTTTCTTATTAAAATTGGGACTTGAACCTCAAAGATGGTTTAACGACGAGCATTTAGTCATACCCCTCCTAGTTTTAGTTGCAGTTTGGAAGGGGATCGGCTATATCATGATTATTTATTTAGCGGGACTTCAGAGTGTTCCAAATGAATTGTATGAGGCGGCAGAAATAGATGGAGCCGGAACGATTAGGAAATTTACTTCTATTACTCTTCCGTTAATATCACCGACTACTTTTCTCGTAATTGTGTTAAGTTCAATTACCACCTTTCAGGCCTTTGAGCAAATTTATGTAATGACCGGTGGAGCTGCGGATATATCGGCAGCAGGGGGGCCAAACAATGCCAGCTTAGTGCTTATGCTTTATTTATATCGTGAAGGCTTCTCCTTCATGCATATGGGTTATGCTTCGGCTATTGCTTGGATATTATTTATTATTTTGTTCACACTCACGATAATTCAATTAAAAATCCAAAAGAAATGGGTTCATTATGATTAGGCATAAAAGTAGGTAGTTTTTAGAGAAAGGAGATTATGAAATGAAGAATCAAAAGGTTTGGAGCAAAGTAACAGGATACTCCATTATTACTTTTAGTGCATTAATCATGGTCATGCCCTTTGTCACAGCTCTATTTAATTCACTTAAAACGTACAAAGAATTTACTGCCATACCTCCAAAGTGGATCCCTAGTGTGTTTCAATGGTCTAATTATTCCGAGGTTTTCAAGTTAGGCAATTTCTTTCATTATACTGTCAATAGTTTTACCGTTACAATCTTGTCGGTTATCGGAGCACTCATTTCTTGTTCAATGGTGGGGTATGCCTTTGCCAGGCTCAAATTCCCTTTTAAAAATACCTTATTTGTGATGGTGCTTGGAACCATGATGATCCCTCCTGTGGTCATAATCATTCCGCATTTTATTATTTTTAAGAATTTACATCTGCTAGATTCATTGACACCGCTCTGGATTTTGGAGTGGCTGGCACAGCCATTTGGCATTTTTTTAATGCGGCAGGCATTTATGGGAATTCCGAAAGAATACGAAGAATCAGCTAAATTAGATGGATGCAATCCTTTGCAAATCTATTGGAAAATTTTTATGCCCATGTGTAAACCGACACTGGCAACATTAGCGATTTTTACTTTTATGACCAAATGGAATGAAATTCTTGCTCCTATCATTTATTTAACCACTAATGAGAAGTATACCTTGCCAATTGGGATTTTATCATTGGGCGGTCAATGGGTTGGAAATGAACAGTATATGGTTGCGGCTGCATTAATTAGTTTAATCCCGATCTTAATCGTCTTCTTTTTCGCAGAAAAATATTTTGTCAGCAACTTCAATAATTCTGGAATTAAGTAATGGCAGTCAATATTCGATGAAGTAGAAGTGGAGGGGTTAATGATGGCTGATCAACAGAAGAAATGGCGTAATAAAATTAAGATGATCTTGCTCACTATAATCATTATTTGTTCGGTGGCAGTTAATGGTCCAATTAAAACAAAGGCAGCTTCAACGATAACGCTGGACTCACCACAAGAGGGGGCACAGGTATCTGGAGAAGCAGTACGGATCATGGGGACTTATACAAATGCATACGATGTTAAATTATTTGTCAACGGTGAAAAGCAGGTCGATGTCATGACGGATGACCAGGATGGTGACGATTCAGGGACATGGTATTACGACCTTAATACAAGTGAAATTGATGGGGATATCACGCTTAATGCAAGGGGGCTGGATGTTGATACTCGTTATGGGGTTTGGAGTCCGTCCATAACACTGCACATTGATAACTCAAAAGCTAATGTTCCAAAGGTCACTATTGTGAATCCTGGCGATGGAACGCAAGTTGCTGGAAGTGTGCCTATTCAAGTAAAGGCAGAGGCGAAGAGCGCCATTAAAACTGTCCAAATAAGAATAAACAGTGGACCTTGGCAAGAGGCAAAACGAACGGGCAATCATTATCAATATAAATGGAGTCCAACTCAGCATGAAAACAAAACATACAGTATCCAAGGCAGGGCCATCGATGAACAAGGCAATATTGGCGTTAGCTTCACAACTTATGCAAAAGTGGGTGAAGGGACAAAGGAACCAGTTGAATTAAAGAAGCAAGATCGTGCTATGTGGATTTGGGAGCCTGAAAGTTATAAACTACTGCTCAATCCAAAATCCAGACTTGTTCTAGATGCCTTTGCCAAAGATACGACTACTTTTCAATCAAATGCGGTTACGACTCTCTACTTAGCCGTTGGCGGTTTTGCCGGTATGGATATTTTTGAAGATACACCTGATAAGTTAAAAGATTTTATAAAATGGGCTCACGAAAATGGCTACCAAGTACACGCGTGTATAGCAGGCGGTACTTCGCCACAGTTTCTAGGAGCTTATAGTGCCTATCATGGTCATGCCATTCGTGAAATGGAGAAGGTAATCAACTATAATCTCGCAGCAGATAAAATGGAAGCGTTTGATGGGGTGAATGTTGATATTGAACCATACATTTCTCCAGATTTTAAAACAGATTATCCGTCCCTTCAAATTCAATATCTTAATGGGCTACAAAAAATGATCGAGCGAAGAAACGGAGCAGGGATTAACCTTCCGTTTGGTCCTGCAATTCCAAAGTGGTTTGATTCATCAGATACCGCAAAAGACATTACCTGGAACGGAAGTACTAAGTGGTTATCTGAGCACATTCAAGATATCAGCGATTATATATCTATCATGGATTATCGCGATACAGCAGAAGGGTCAGCTGGCATAATTGCTGGTGCTCAAGGTGAAATCGATTACGCCAAAAAAATAGGCAAACCAAATTCGGTCGTAATCGGGGTAGAGACACTGGATATTGCCAATAGTGGCGATCCTTCGACGATTACGTTTCGTGAAGAAGGAAGAACATACATGGAACAAGAGTTAGATAAAGTTTACTCCGTATTTGGTGATAGTGAATATTTTGGTGGTATTGCCCTGCATCATTATGATTCTATTCGAACTTTGCCTTCATCTTGGGGATTAAATCACTATGTCTGGGAGCCGCCTGTTGATACAGAAGAACCAACTGCTGTTAGTCACCCTCCAACTGCTGCTGTTAAAAGCTATCAAGAAATTGAACTATCATATGGAATGGCCTACGATGACACAGATATTGACCGATATATTATTTATCGAGGCACAACAAAAGATTTTACACCTGACTCAACTAATATTGCGGGATTAGCCAGAGGACAATCATTCCGTGATGTCGGGCTGTTACCGAATATAACCTATTATTATAAAGTAGCTGCGATGGATCTGAGTGGGAAAATAGGACCGATATCTAAAGAAACGTCTGCGACAACAGGAAATACCACATTGAAACCAATGATTCTTAAAAATATGAGTATCACTTTTCAAGCTTCAAAGGCATCTGCCTATATGGAATTAGTAGACAAAGAGACACTTACTCCTATTACCGATGCACATATTGAAGGAAGGTTTACCTATGCAGGCGGCAAATATGTAGGAGGATTGGTGAATAAAGAGGGGGCAATCAGCCTTTCATCTGAAACCATTTTGACAGACACACAAATTGGATTCGAACCGAGACGTGTTACAGCAAAAGGATATTATTGGGCTGCTGCCTATGATCAACCGCACTCGACTACGCTTTACCCAAAAGCAGGATTAAGTAATCTTACTGTCAGTGCTGGACCATTAAAGTTTTTACCGAATACAACAAGCTACACGGTTAAAGTTCCAAATGAAGTAAGCTCAGTACACGTTACACCAACAGCGGCTCAGTCGGACAGTGTGATCACAGTCAATGGCAAACAAGTAAGCAGTGGAAGTCCTTCACAGGAGGTAGTGCTGAAGGAAGGGAAGAATACAGTCTCACTCATTGTGGCAAACAGGGATGGCTCAACGGACATGTATACCATTCATATCGTTCGAGAAGGCCCTGTGGTTAATAAATTCTTTGCAGCTGATGATACGTATGTTTATGAAAATAGCCCTCAGGAGAATTTTGGCGCTGCAGAAGTTTTAGAGGTTGCTGATTTCCCAAGTGCCAATGGCGGTGGAGACCGGTTAGCGTATATGAAGTATGATTATTCTGCCTATAATAAACCGATTGATTCTGCTAAATTGTATTTTTACGTTCCGGAAAGTCTTAGTAAATCAGTAGAACTAGAGATTAATGGATATGTCAATAACCATTGGAATCAATCCACCATGAACTGGAATAATCGAATCGGTGGCGTTTCTGAGGCATTGGGAACGGTTCCTATTCAATCCGCTGATTGGTACAGTGTGGACGTCTCCGAGTTAGTAAGAAAACAGACTTCGGATAAGGTGGTTACCTTCAGATTCATGGATCCAAAGACAAAAAGTATGATTGTGAAAATAAATAGCAGCAAAAACAAGGAAAATCAGCCCTACTTAATACTCAATCCTTAATTCTATTGTTTAAGGGTTAATTGATACATGGCTTAGCAGGAAAGGGTTGGAAAATCATGATAAAATTATTCTTCCAAAAAGAGCTAGGTGATTTACGAGCAGGCGTCGAAATGCTTGCGTCTGACAGGAGATTTGTCCTGTCAGACGATGGTATTCCAATATTGGTAGAGCAAGGAAATGAAAGGGGAATTTTGGTATCCCTGGAGCAGCATCAAGGCCATATTCGGTACAACAAAAAGATACATTTCTTTCGTGCGTTAGGATTATTTCTTGAGCATGCAGTTCGAGAGGAATCCTTTAACATCATAGAAGAACCTCAATTTACCATGAATGGAGCTATGATTGATTGTTCTAGAAATGCAGTTTGGAAGGTGGAATCGGTCAAAAAATGGCTGCAATTAATGGCCATCATGGGCCTGAACACTTTGTTGCTTTACATGGAGGATACGTACGAAATACGTGATGAACCGTATTTTGGTTATATGCGGGGCCGGTACACCGCTAAAGAACTGAAAGAACTCGACGATTTTGCGGATGTATTTGGAATTGAAATCATCCCATGTATTCAAACGCTAGCCCATCTTTCCAGCTTTTTGAGATGGGAGATTAATAGTGAAATAAGAGATACAACCGATATCTTATTGGCAGGATCAGATAAGACCTATCAGCTTATTGAAAAAATGATTCGGTCAGCAAGCGAGCCGTTTCGCAGTAATCGAATTCATATCGGCATGGATGAAGCTCACTTTTTAGGGAGAGGAACCTATTTAGATTTATTTGGTTTTGAATCCAGTTTTCAAATCATGAGCAATCATTTAAAACGAGTGAAGGAAATAACAGATGATTACAAGCTGCATCCCATGATTTGGAGTGATATGTATTTTCGCTTAGGTTCAAAAGACAGGAATTATTATGACCTAAAGGCAAACATTCCAAATGAAGTGAAGGAGCAAATGCCTAAGGATGTCCAATATGTTTATTGGGACTACTATCATGAAGATGAAAGCTTCTATCAAACTTATATACAAAAGCATTTGGAGTTTAGTCCTCATCCTATTTTTGCCGGGGGTATATGGACGTGGAATGGCTTAACCGTCCATTACGATAAAACCTTTTCCTCTACAAATGCGGCCCTTGCTGCCTGTAAAGAAACAGGGATTAAAGAAGTATTTGCGACCTTGTGGGGAGACAATGGCGCGGAAACGGATCCATTTACTGCACTTTTGGGCTTACAGCTGTATGCAGAACATGGATATGCCAGAGAGTTTGACCAAGATAAATTAAAAGAAAGATTTAACTATTGTACGGGAGCTAATATGGAGGCGTTTCTTATGCTTGGCCAAATAGATGCAGCACCGGGAACGGCTCAGGATGTAGCTGAACGTCCACTCGAGACGGAAAACCCTTCTAAATATTTATTGTGGCAGGATCCACTTTTAGGATTATTTGATAAGCATTTTGAAGGGATCGACATTCAAATTCATTTTAAAGAAATGGGAAGTAAATTGGAACAGGCTAAAGATCTTGCTGGAGTCTGGGGAGAACTGTTTGATGTACCGATCCAGCTTTGTTCTGTGCTGGCACTTAAAAGTGAATTAGGAATAAACCTCAAGAAAGCTTATGATGCTCAGAATAAGAATGAACTGCAACATATCGCTTTACGTGTTCTTCCTGATTTAGAGGAAAGAGTCAAGAGGCTGTGGGATCTTCATTATAAACAATGGATGAAAACACATAAACCATTTGGCTGGGAAGTTTTAGATATTCGATACGGTGGACTTTTAGCACGAATACACACAGCGAATCAAAGGATAAAAGGGTATTTAGCTGGTGACATCACAACCATCTCTGAACTGGAAGAGAAGAGATTATCCTTTTTTCCAACAGCGAAAGGAAAGGGAACAGGAAGATGCAATCTCTACAGAATGATTGCTTCTCCTAATGAAATTTAGTATTCCCTCTATCATTGTGAAATAAAAGGAGTCAAAACCATGAAAATTGCAGCATTTAGTGGAGTTTTTCTTGACTATAGCATTCATCAGGCTATGGAAAATACAAAAGAGCTTGGGTTTGATGGAATCGAAATAGCCTGTAAAGAACCACATCTCTCTATAGAAACATCACGTCAAAGAGTAGAAGAAATAAAGAGTCTATCAAAAGCCTTCGATATAAAAATTCCTGCCTTAGCAGGTTATCTAGGCTGGTTCTCTACCTCAAGTGATAACGAATGTGAAAAATCGTTTGCTGAATTTCAGCAGATAGTAGAGTGGGCTAATATCCTGGAATCAGATATGATCCGTGTTTTCCAAGGCGGTCCTAATGCCTTCCTGGCTGCTGACTATCATTATGAAAAAGCTACCTACTGGCTCAAAAAATGTGCAGGAAAAGCAAAAGAGTATAACAAAAAAATAGTTTTAGAAATTCATAATATGAGTTTAGCAGAAACAGTGGAAAGCGGGCTAAAGCTGTTAAATATGATAAATGAAGAGAATGTGGGTCTTATTCATGACGCCGGTAACATGTACATCACCGATACGGATTACGGAAGAGACTCTGTTATGGGACTAGGAAGGCATTTATTTCATGTTCATGTTAAAGATGAAAAGAGGGTAGATAAGGCGGGTGCACCAGGTACATTCATTAATTTAACGAAACACGGTGAAGAGAAGTTCCTCCAGTGCAGGCTTGATGAGGGTGAAGTAAACCATCAGCCGCTTTTCGATGCCCTTAAGGAAGTGGGTTACGACAAATGGATCACACTTGAATGTGCAGCCCCCCATCCGCCGAAAGAACGTTTAGCCCACGATTTAAAAAAAGTTAAACAAATGCTCGAGAATGTTACTGTTACAAATAACCAAACAGTGAATTAGTTTGTAGGGAAGTGTTTAATATGAAATTTTCTATCATTGGATGCCAGCATGCTCATATTGAAATTTTTATAGAAGAAATGATGAAATTAGGTCATGAGTGTGCAGGTATATTTGAAATGGAAAATATGACTTTAGCAAGTAGGCTTGCAGAAAAATATCAAATCCCACTTGTCCATGACAAGATGATATTACTCGATGATTCCATTCAATTGGTTGGCTGCGCTGCTATTAATAATGAAAAAATAGATGTCATTGAACTTTGTGAAAAGTATCGGAAGCACATCATGATTGATAAGCCTGCCGTGACCAATCGAGAGGACTTGACAAGGCTGGAAGCGGTAGTGAATAGAGGAGCTATCCAGGTAGGGATGCTGTTAACAGAGAGATTTAGGGCTTCACTTTCTACATTAAAAAAGCAACTCGATGAAGGCGCAATTGGCGAACTTATTAGTATTTCAATGCGAAAGCCGCATTTATTAAACCCCAAGCAGCGCCCTTCATGGCATTTTTCGAAACAACAGTCCGGAGGAATTGTGATCGATTTATTTATCCATGATTTTGATTTACTTCGTTGGTTAACAGGTAAAGAAGTGAAATCGATTACAGGCTATATGGCAAAAAACATTCTTCCAGAGTATCCATCTTTCTTTGATACAGCTGGCCTACAGGTCATTATGGAAGATGGATTGGCAGCCCAGCTTTACGCTGATTGGTTTACACCAGAGAAGAGCTGGACCTGGGGGGATGGAAGAATTTTTGTTGTAGGGACAAAGGGTACCATCGAAATCCGCCTTGAGGGAGACCCGCTGGTAGCAAAAGATACCCTGTACCTCAAGGTTACGAGTGAACAAGAGCTAACAGCAATTGAAGAAGGTAGGATACCGATAACGATTACAGAGGACTTTCTTAATAGAGTTCGTGGGGAAAACAGTCTATTACAGCATGAAGATATTATTGCTGCAACAGAGGCGACAATTATGGCAGATGAATGTGCAGAGACTATATACCGCCTTAAAGAAAAAAGTTGATAATCTAACTAAGAGTTTGAATCCCTTACTACTTCGAAAAGGATGGATAACATGTTAGCGAACGGAAAAGTGGGCTTTGCGATCATTGGCTGTGGAATTATTGCTGATATTCATGCAAAAGGTATACAAGAAACGGAAGAAGCAGAGCTACTAGCGGTTTATGATGTGAAAAAAGATGCGGCAGTTGAATTTGCCGCAAAGTATCGTGCCAAAGTATTTGAATCTATTGAGGAAATATTAGAAGTGGCTGAGATAGATGTTATCTGCATCTGTACTCCGAGCGGCCTCCACATAGAACAAACCATTCAGGCAGCCAAGGGGAAAAAACATATTTTAGTAGAAAAGCCTATGGCTATTAAGCTTGAAGATGTGGATCGGATGATTCAAGCATGTGAAGAAAACGAGGTTTTTTTAGGTACGATCTTCCCGCGGCGAATGTCACCACAGGCCCAATATGCGAAACAACTAATTCAAGAAGGAAAGCTAGGGAAATTAAGTCTATGTTCGGCATACGTAAAACTTTATCGGAGTCAAGAATATTACGATAGTGCGGGTTGGAGAGGTACATGGGAAATGGATGGCGGTGGAGCGATGATGAATCAGGGCATTCACACAGTAGATATGCTTCAATGGTTAGTTGGTCCTGTATCCTCCCTATATGGAAAGGCTAAAGCAATTTTACGAGATATTGAGGTGGAAGATACTGTAGTCTCTACTCTTCAGTTTGAGAGTGGCGCTTTAGGAATTTTAGAAATTACTACAACCGCAGTTGAAGGAAAAGGGCAGAGATTTGAAATACATGGAGAAGAGGGAACATTAGAAATCGAAGAGGACACTATTACTAGGCTAGTCATAGAGGGTGAAAAAATAGAACTCCCGTCATTCGAGCCCTTCAAAGTGATTCCAGATGGCCACCGTATTCAAATACGTGATATGGCACTGGCGATTATCGAAAATCGTCAGCCAATCGTAACGGGGATGGATGGGAAACACTCATTGCAGATAATCCTTGGTACGTATGAATCCTCTCGCAGCCAGAAAGAAATCTTCTTATTATAAAAATTTTTTGAAACAGAATGGGGGTAGTCAGATGAGCTCTACTGTCCAACCAATAATAGTTGATAAAGTTGACGGGATAAATTTACATGTTTTTGATAATCGCTATGAGATGGGGGTAGCAGCTGCGAAAGCTGTCGCTGCAAAAATGAAGGAATTATTATCTCAAAAAGAACAAATACGTATGGTTTTTGCGGCAGCCCCATCCCAAAACGAATTTCTGAAAGCACTTATTGCAGAAGATGGACTGGATTGGAAGCGAGTAACGGCTTTTCATATGGATGAATATATCGATCTTTTAGAGGATGCCCCTCAACGATTTAGCACATTCTTAATGGAGAATCTATTCAAGCATGTCCTCCCGGGGGAAGTTCATCTTATCAATGGGTTACAAAATCCCAGTGAGGAATGCCGTAGATATCGTCAGCTGCTTTGCTCCGGTCCCATTGATATTATTTGTCTAGGGATTGGAGAAAACGGGCATATCGCTTTTAACGATCCTTCTTTTGCAGATTTCCAAGACCCTGAAGTGATGAAAGTGGTCAAGTTAGATGAAGCATGCCGCAAGCAGCAGGTGAATGATGGATGCTTTAAGCAGCTGGATGATGTACCAACTCACGCTCTGACTTTAACCATCCCAACCTTTCTGGATGCAGCGTCCTTATTTTGTATCGTGCCGGGTGAAACGAAGCAATCTGCCGTAAAACGTACACTATCAGAGCCAATCTCCACTGATTGCCCGGCATCTATTTTGCGAACACATCCGAATTGTCAGATGTATGTCGACAGAGATTCCTATAGGAGGGTTTCCGATGTTTAAGGGCATCCATTACCAAACGGGTGAAACGATTGCTATTTCTATTGAAGAGGAGACTATTTCTTCGATAGAAAAGTTAACAGAAGGAAATATTTCTTCAGGACTACCGATTATTGCACCTGGATTGGTCGATTTACAGCTGAATGGATATTGGGGAGCCGATTTCAACTCCCCTCCTTTTTCTAAAGAGGATGTTTATAACGTAACCACCGCTCTATGGAAAGAAGGGGTGGCCTCCTATTATCCTACAATTATTACAAATGAAGATTCTAAAATCGAAGAAGCGATAGGGACCATTTTGGAAGCCTGTGACTCGGATGAACTTGTTAATAAAAGTATTGCAGGGATTCATTTAGAGGGTCCCTTTATCTCGCCTGAAGATGGACCGCGGGGAGCCCATAATAAGAAATATGTCCAGAAACCGGATTGGTCATTATTTCAAAAATGGCAGAAGGCTGCTAAAGGGAAGATAAAAATACTTACCATGTCTCCGGAATGGCCTGGTTCCACAGAATTTATTAAAAAATGTGCAGACAGTGGTGTAACGGTTGCCATAGGGCATACCGCTGCAACACCGGAGCAAATCGAGGCTGCTGTGTCTGCGGGGGCAAGATTGTCCACCCATTTAGGGAACGGCGCTCACCTCATGCTGCCGCGCCATCCTAACTATATTTGGGAACAGCTGGCACAGGATAACCTTTGGGTCAGCTGTATTGCAGATGGGTTCCATCTTCCGGCATCAGTACTAAAAGTAATTTTTAAGGTGAAGAAAGAAAAGGCCATTCTTGTCAGCGATGCCGTCTATTTAAGCGGACTGCCGCATGGAACGTATAATACACACATTGGAGGAGCAGTCGTCCTTACATCAGAAGGTAAACTTCATTTAGCAGATAATCCTAATTTGCTTGCCGGTTCAGTGCAAATGTTGAAAAGTGGAATAGAATATCTCGTACAACAAGGCATATGCAGCTTTCCTTGTGCATGGAATGCCGCCTCTATACTCCCAGCGGCATTCATGGACTTGCCTGGTCAAAATGGGCTAAGTGTCAATTCAAAAGCTGACTTTGTGCTGATAGAGCGCCAAGCAAATCAATGGAAAGTCATTCAAACGGTTAAACACGGTACAATTGTTTATCAAGATGAAAGCTTTATAGAGAATAGACTTCATATCTAGGAAAAATCGTGCAATGTTTGATCCTATTATTGAATAGTGAATGGGCATCTTTTTTTAAAAATTAATTTTCCAAAATATCCCTCCTAACGGATGAAATATATAATTTAACCTTGATTGGCTTTCCGTCATTAAAGGTTTTTTCTATTTTCATAGTTTGGATGAGTGCAAAAATCTCGTTTTGAATCAAAATTTATAATGGTGTATTGTCAATATTAATTTGAGCCAGAGTAATCACTTCAAAAGTGAGCCACTTCATTTCAATGGACTGAATCATAGTTTCACTCCTTTGACATTTGTAAAGAAAAAGATTGGTTTAGATCGAGTACTCTTGTTCATTTATAAGCCAGTGGGTCACCGTCGGTCGCGACCATAATTGCAGCTTCTTTAGAATTGATTTTTCCGACTTTAAGTATATATGCAATTTATTAACTTTTAATATATTAATTGTTAATTTTTGGTCAATTTTTAAGAAAATAGAGTAGGCTGGAAAAGTTGAAAAGCCGGTAAAGGAAGTTCCAGCTGAAGAGGCGGTAAAAGAGGAAGTTCCAGTTCAAGAACCAGCAGCCGATGAGGTTGGTGATGTTGAAACGGACGTAACAACAGATAATCAAAGTACTGATACCGATTCTCCATCAAAAGAAGTTCATCATAAGCATGCTGAAAAGACAGAAGATAAAGCGTATGAAAAAATGAAAGATCACGATTCCGATTCAGCAGTAAAACCAGAGGATGACGAAGATCAGGATCAAGATGGTGACCATGATTCTGATTCTAAGAAAGCGGCTCATGATCACGAAGCTGTAGTGAAAACAAAAGATGAAGAGGCGGAGTTAACTAAAGCAGAATCTACTGAAGTTGTGACTGAAGAAACTTCAGAAGTAATTGAAGCTGCTATTAAAGAGTAATTTTTTTATGCAGGAGTCAAATTCCTGCATAAAACAAGAGACTCTGTCGCAAATGAAGCGACGGAGGCTTTATATTTTTCTAACCAGAGCCAGGCTTACAATAAAAAAATGCTAGGATTCAACATTTGGTCGGTCCTAGCACTTTTTTTATTTTCTACTCTTCATGATAATCTAGATTTTTAACAGTAAATTTATCAATGGTTTCACCGTCTGATGTAATGGTGGTGATGGTGATTTGATCTTTATCGACTTTGGCATGTAAGGAAACGGCGATGTTTTCCATGTTGACGAAGTCAAATTTTTCATCTGCGACAGCGTCATAGTGTTTTTTACCGGTTGTCCCGGCGACCACATATACCGTTCCGTTCGAATCTTCTTTCCCGTCTTTCAGCTTTTTCGTTCTGCCGTAGGAATGATCATGACCGGAGAATACGATATCTATCCCTAGTTCATCGACAACCGGCGGCAGTTTTTGTCTCATGATTTCATTCCCGCCAAACGGATTTGTGTAATAAGGTGGTTTGTGCGTAACAAGGATCTTCCAAGGTTTGTCTGAGTTTTTCACATCTTGCTTCAGCCATTCCAACTGCTTGTTCAGAACTTCGGTATTATCTGTGTAGCCTAAAACACTAATGTGTATGTTATTGTAATCAACCGAATATGTCCCGCCTTTGTCTGCGTCAGGTCCATTTTTGGGCGAGTTAAAGATGGCTTTTGCCAGCTGACCCTTCGCATCTCCCATGTATTCATGATTTCCTAGGGCTGCAACAAGATCGGTAGATCGGATATTATTGTATTGGCTTAAGGCTTTTAATGTATCATCCCATTGTTTGAATTTTGCGGATTCATCAATCAAATCGCCTACATGGATCATGAACGATAAGTCTTTTTTATTGAGATCCCCAAGTATTTTCGTAAAGTCGCTTAAATCAGCAGGCGATTGTGTGTCACCTAATACGGCAAATTCAAAGCTTTGCTTTCTTTTTAATGTGGTGAACTCTTGCAGCTCTGACCAATTCTCTCCATCTCCAACACGATACACATAGGTTGTCCCTTGTTGTAATTTCTTTAATGTTACTTCATTTTCGCGGACGATTCCATTTTTCACAGGATCTTGCTCACCGGAGAATACTTGGTCACTGGATGATCCGGTGATGGTTTCAAGTGACTGCTCACCTTTTTTGTCAAAATCCTTTTTTCGTGCAAATTGAATAACCGTTTTTTCTTTCGCTAAAGGGCTCGCCATCCATGTGAACCCTTTTTCTTTATAAGGGTCACCTGTGGGAGTAGAAATGATGTTTTTTATTTCATTCGCAGCTGCAAGCGGCGGATAGGTCTGCGTGTTCACTTTAAATGAGTACTTCCCATCCTTGACAGCATATAATTCGATTTTCTTCACATCATTTGTGATGGCATCGACACGAAGAGTACCTTTTTCATCTGTTTTCCCTATGAGAACAGGGGTATTGCTGCCATCTATGTCGGCGAAAATTTCCGCGTTATCCATTACTTCATTATTGGTATTTTTCACAGTCATAACAGCGGGCCTGCCAATTAAAATAGGCTCAACTGTTAGATCGAAAGCACCTTTTACTTCAACACTTGCTGGTTTCATTGAATACGTTGAAACGAAGTTATCTTCTTTTGGTATCGAGTAGCTTAAGCTAGCTTCTGCCATTTCATACGTTACCTTGCTGCCTTCTTTTGTCGATGCAGGGATTCGAAGCTGAACCGATGCTGCATCTGCGGCAGCCGCTGTTTCACCACTATTTACTAGATTCAATGTTAGAATTCCAGTTTTGGCATCATAGTTTGAGTTACTTGTACTAAAGCCATTTGAAAAAGTAACATCTTTCACTGGATAGTTTTTATCTACTTGCAGTTTAAGAGTAGAGCCTGAGATCTCAGATGAATTAGCAACTTTCACTACTAGGTCAAGCACATCGCCCAGCAAGGCTTGCTCTTGTTTTTTGACTAATTCAATCTTTGCTGAACCCGTGTTTACCGTAAAATAGCTCGTTTTAATGGCTTGGTTTCCGAATTTATCAGGGACCATAAGCATTACCTGATGTGTTCCATCCGCCCATTTTAACCCGCTTAAAGAGACGGATCCATCCATATCAAATGAAAAATGACCTTCTGCTTTGGAGTAGTCCTTGCCATCTATAATAATTCTAATTTTGTCCCAATCAATTCCCGTTTTAAAAGGGTCGTCTTCATATTCATTCACGTTCGCTTTCAGATTGACCGCATTTGTCGTGAAATCTTTCCCGTCCACGTTAATCGATTGAATCACTGGTGGATATAAGTCATCCAATGTTTCGCCATATACGGCTCTAATATTATCAATATAGATAGCACCTTTTGTCATTGGTCCGGTGATACCTGATTTCGTCGACATTAATCTGATTGCTTGTGTCCCCGATAATTTGAACGGACCTGTAAAAGTAGCTGGTATTTCTGCCTCAATATATTTCCAGCCCGTCCAATCAATCCCTGGTTTTTCTTGAGTGAGATTAATCGTTTGAGTTTTGCCGTTCCCGTCAACTATGTTCATTCTTAGCCAATAACCTTGTGCTTCCGGAGTTCCGTATACCCACATTCCAATGCTTAAAGGATTGTCCGGAATGTCGATATTCGAACCAGGCCCTGTATAGGCTCCAAGAGTGGTTCCTGTTTGTGCGCTACTTAAGTCAAAATCCAGTATTAATGACTGATTGCCAAATCTGACTGGAGCTGGATAGGTGGACAAACCAAGTGCCGCTTTTTCACCACGGCCGACAACGGATGGTTTCCAGCCACCGAGCCCTGCTTCAAAATCAAATAGAACTTCAGGCAGCTTTCCAACAGAAACTTTGATTTGTGCTGTAAGGCTTGTGCCCTTTAAGAGAGCTGTAATATTTCCTGATACCGTTTTGTTCCCTGTATGGAGCACACCAGCTTCATCAATGGTTCCCATTCCTTCAGGGATGTCAACCTCGATATCTTGAGCGTTCCAGTGTACATTTCGCTTTTGAAATTTTGTGATTAAGTTTAAATTGGTTTCACTGTTTTTAGCTGCGGTTAGCTCCGCTCCGGTAAAATACATCTCATCAGGCTGGGCAATTTCGATGATACTTTTTCCAACCTCATTTCCCTGATAATTCAAGCTGATTTCTAACTGACCTGTTTTCCCATTTGATAAAAACTTTCCATTCCCATCGATGGTGCCGAACGATTCATCCGACAATTTCCAGGTTAGACCGGATGCTGGCAAAGCGGCTGAAGCCATCGATTTGTCTCTTCCCATAGCAGTGAAAGAAATCGTTGAACCCGGTGTAAAGGATTGGTCATATGGTTCGATATGAGCTGAAGCAAAAAGATGATCGGATGGTTCTTTTGAGACGATTAGCCAAGAGTTGGCTACACTTCTTTCTGAACGGTCAGATGGTTGATTGTCTACTTCAAGTTTATCGCCGCCCAATTCACGGGTTGTGAAGGTAGAGGACCCGCCGCCATCAAGGTTAAGTGCATTGACAGCCCCTAAATCTATCATGAATTGTGCTAAATCAGGCATGGAGATTCCACTTGAATAAGGCTCCTGTCTTCCGTCTACAACGACAAAAAATACATCGCCATCTGCTCTAATTCCAACTGCTGTTCGGGGTTCTTTATCAGCTCCTGTTTGTGGAGTTTGATAGATTTGTCCATTTTTTACAAGGATGGCATTTCCGCCTAGCGCTTCTTGCAATTGATCTTTCATTCCCTCATATACAGTTGCGTCACCAATGATGGCTTCACCGGATTTTTTGATTCCGAAGAATTTATGTGTTGCTGCATTCTGTGCTTTCACTGCTTGTCCATCTTTATAAACAATGCCGAGTGGTTCACCTGTGGCCATATTATAAAAATCGGCATTCACGGCCGCCACTACTTGATGATTTTCGCTATTTGCTGCGCTGGCTTGCTGTCTAACAGGCTGCAGGCCAAATGCTGTTCCGTTATTAGGTGTACCTACTTCAATAGATACATTAGGATTATGTACATCAACATCCACTACAAAACTCTCAATCTTTTTTCCGTCTTTTCCTTCAAAGCTGTAGTGCTTTTCTAATACACCTGGAGCAAGACTAGCCTTAAATTCATTGATGGGTGTTTGAATTAAGGGTGAGCTTAAATTGAAGCCCCCAAAAGCTGATGTAAGACTAGGGGAAATCATACTACTTGCTATTGCAAATGACAGGGTGATGGGTAAGAGCCTTTTTTTCCAATTTCTCCTCATATGTACCTCCCAGGATTTTTGTTACATCGGCAAATTGTGGGCTATTATTACAATTACCGACGATAATTCCATAATATTGAAAGTTTATTAATCTATCATTAAATATATGTTAAGAATATTTGGAATTAAATAGGGTGAATGGCATAGGTAAAATGAAGTGCGCATCTAGGAAAAAAGCGGCCGAAACTAAGAAAAACTTCCCAGCTCGGTCGCTAATAAAGAGGACTTTTTCGTCTGTTAACATCGATAAACATTTAGGGTGATGATTATTTATGACGTTTTTTTCATTGGAATAATATTATGATCTGATTGTTGCTTTTTGCTTTTTTTTCGATATACGATTTTAGACAAGGTAACACTAAATTCATATAAAATGAATAGTGGTCCGATAACTAATAAATCTGACATAATATCAGGTGGAGTTATGAAAATAGCTATAAGAGTTAGTAAAAAGTAAGATATCCTTCTAGCTTTAGATAGAAACTTTGGATTAATGACACCAATTGAGGTAAGGAACATGGCAATGAGTGGTATTTCAAATAATAAGCCAAACGGCAGTGTTAAGTTTATGATGAATTTAAAATACTTTTCGGCAGTAAACATGGTTTCAAACTGGCCTTTAGATAAGGATAATAAAAAGTTTAGAACAATTGGATACAAAACAAAGTAACCGAATGAAAGCCCTGCTACAAACAAAGTAAAAAATCCCGGAATGTAGGCTAATGCTATTTTTTGTTCTTTCTTGGTTAGACCTGGTTTCACAAATAGCCACGTTTGATGGGCTGCAATCGGGATGGTAAGTGCGAACGCACTTACTCCCGAAATCATAAAAAATATTCGAAGGATGTCAGTTGGTCCTAGTACTGCTAACTCACGGTGAAAATCACGAATAAGCCATTCATAAATATCCTGAACAAAAATGAATGATCCAAATAAAAAAATGATAAAAGTGAGTAATGTAATGATTAATCGCTTCCTTAATTCCCCTAGGTGATAAACAAGCGTTAACTCTTGATTTTTCATATAAGGCTCTCCCTTTTTCCTTTTAGAAATAAAAGGAAGATGTAAGCTTCGAACTTACATCTTCGACACTTTTACTTAGAATCACCACGATCTTCTTTTTCCTCTGACATAATATCCTTTGCTGAGCTTTTAAATTCTCTTAATGTATTCCCAAATGCACGGCCAATTTCAGGTAATTTAGATGGCCCAAATATGATGAGAGCAATAATTAATATTAAAATTAGACCAGGTACTCCTATATTTTGTAACATGATGTTACCTCCATTATTAAACTATTGAAACGGATAAAATGAACAACATTTATCCTTTCACCGCTTTTTCCTTTTCTCCATTATTTAATGGTAAAGGATCCATACTTTGATCGTTCGCTGTTAAATCGATTCCATAGTCCTTTGCGAATACCATATGGGTTTCTACAAGAACGCCTTCTTTATTTTCATCTAAATTGAATACTCTCGCTCCACGAAGTCTGTTTCGATCAGCACCAGAAAGACCATACGTTCCAAAACCTGTATTACCAGCATAACCAAGCAAAATTCCATAATAGTTGCCACAGTAGGTGTTTACATGATCGTGTCCGCAGAAAACCCCCTTAACGTCCCCTCTGTCCAACATGGCTGAAAACAAACCGCCGTTAACCGGTCCTGGACATTCGTCTTCATTTCTTTCTCCTACTATATTATGTTTTGCTGCTGCACGATCATGGTTAGCTTGTGTTCTACTATCAACACTTCCATACCACATAAAACGATGTTCCCATAGAGGGATATGAATGAACACAAGTGAAGGTACTTTAAAACCGTATTGATTCTCAAGTTTTTTGGATTTCTCATAATACCAATTAACTTGATTAAAACGAAGCCAGTCCCAAGTAGGGTATCCTTTAAAATCCTGTCCGGCAATTTCTGCTGGTGCATATCTTCCGCTATCAAGAAGCCAGAGGTTGAATGCGGCATTATTGCCTTTTGAATTTTTTATCAAGAGGTTCATGTTTCCTGTTCCAGTAAGGCCCTTTTCTCCAGGTTCATTCATATTATATTTGTAATTCATATAGAACTTCAGCATGTCATTCTCATACATTCCACTTTGGGGTGAAGAATCTTCATCATGATTTCCAAATGTAACTGCCCATTTGATACCTCTTTGTTCCATAGGCTGAACTACATTATTTAAGGCTTGTTTCATCTCTAATTCAGAATCACAGCCCGCTGAAATATTGTCACCGTTAAGAACAACAAAATCCGGCTTCTCTGAGTCAAGAACCTTCTCCATAAGTTCAATCGTCCTGCGATCAATTCGTTCATCATCTTGAGTGTCGTTAAATTGTACAACTTTATACTTTCCGTCGGAGTTAAATTGAAGCTTAGCATTTCCTAATTCTTCGGCATGTACCTGGCTAGTAAATAAATCTCCAGGTAATCCAGTAGACGCAAGTGTTAATGCGAGCGTACTCATTCCTCCGATTTTCATAAAACTCCTTCTGTCTAACCCTTTGTTTAGATCCTGATTACTCATGAAAATTACCTCCCAATTTTTAAAAATTATTCCCCGTCATCTCTATTACATCGTAGGATAAAAATATTAATAGAGTATTAAGTAGGCTAGAAAGGTAAGTAAAATAAACAAAGAAAAAACAGAAAACAAATAAGCCAAATAAAACGGCCATATAGTCCTTTTTATGAAAATATTCAGATTACTTATAGTAGAAAAGATAGATGAAAAAGATGCTTTTTGATTTTGTTTTATTCTTCATTTTTGACTAATTTACAAAACTTAATATTTTCTTAGACTTTTTGTTATATTCAGTTCTTATGAGTATCCCCATAACTAAAGTCAGGGGTTTCGAAAGAATAGGCTTTAAAAGCCGCATTGTCTTTACGTGGGCTACCACAAGTCCCGCTAATACATCAGGCCGAGGCCTTCAGCTTTGCATGTTTTTTCCCCATTATGATGATTTTCTTTGGGGCTTGAAGGAACTCTTTTCTTTCAAGTCCTTCAAAAGCATCTTTTACATATTTTCGAACAATATTAAAGGCGCCATTTACATCTGCATGAATGAGAACTTTCGACCCTTTTATCTTGTAAAAAGCTCTACTACTCCGATACCCACTAAAATTAGAATGGGCACCATCTCCGAAAGTTGGAATGGGATCATAATTCAAGAAGCTAGACTTGCTGGTATAACTTTCTTCACGGTCGATGACTTGAATTCCTTGACGTTCAGCCTTGTATCGAATCATTTCAATGAACGTCGCATACGGAATTTGGATAAAGGTTTGCTTATTAGACTTTTTCATTTTGACCTCGGATTTCCAACCGACATTTCTTCCTATGATGATTGTATCAATGGTTCTTTCCAAAGCAATTTCCACCACTTTTGCGCTTGCTTTATGTAAATAATCCATGACGCGATTATTTCTTTTTCGATCTATGGAAATCAACCGCTTAGTGGTAAAAATTCCTTCTTTCGGACTTTTCCCATTCCTTATAATACACATGTATTTGGCTCTTAATTTGTTATAGTATTGATTGAGTGATTTTAATCCTGTGCCCTTGATAAGCAGCGGCTTAAGCCCCGTGTTATCGGCGATGGTTGCCAGGTTATCCACTCCTAAATCAATACCCATTACCCGTCTTGGTGTAAATACAAATTCATTTTTTTGTTTATCTGTTCTTTTGATTTCCTTTTCTTGTTCACCTTTAAAAACAATCTCTATTACATAGCGGCCATAGGACGGTACAATCCGAACCAGTTGCAATTTTCCTTCAGAACGAGCTATCTTACCTAGGTTTAATAGAAGATGGGTTCCTGGTAATTTCAATATACCCTCTTTTATTTCAGTAATTTGATTCGTTAAATAGCACGTAGTGCGGCCATTCTTCGGTTTATATTTTGGAATTTTCGGTTTACCGGAAAAGCTGGCTGGATTGATTTTATATTTCCTAGAGGCTTCAAAATAGCTTTTCCAATCATCGTATACATTCTTCATCGTTTGTTGATTGGACTGAGAGGGCATAGAGGTGTAATCAATCTGCTTCATGACCTTAAATAACGCTTCTACAAAGGCATATCCAATGAAAGACTTTTCTTGGGTTGGCATTTCGAAGAGTTTCAACTTTGGTTCTATTAGTTTTTCTTTTTTGTCTACTTTCTTAGGTTTTGCTTTTGCTCTTTCATAGTTTTTCAGGCGAATTTCATTCATTTGAGGCAAATAGGCTTCAATATCCATTAACACTTGAAGTTGATTTTCATTTCTTATTTCTTTTCTTAATGCTGTGTAAACCTGACGAATATAGTAATTGGTGATGTTGTACAAATTTTTCGCCTTAAAACATAGCGAATCACAGTAATCGAACAACTTATGTTCAGGATGAATTTGTATTTTATAGGAACGATACATAGCTTCACCTCTTTAAATAGGAACAAATGTTCTTTTCGTATTAATTATATCAGATCATGCTAAAATGTATAGTGAAATCACATGAAATAATCAACAAAAACACAGCTTATATCCCCATATTTAAAGCTAGGGGTTTTTCGCTGTTTTTTCGATAATTGGATAAAACAAAACAAATTAAAATGATGGGGGCATCGAGAGATTGTATGAATAAGCATGTAATTACAGATAGGTATAGAGTAATCATTAGGGAACTTGAAATGAAAAATAAAATTAATGTGGTGGATTTAGCCATTAAATTAAACGTCACACCAGAAACGATTCGAAAAGATTTAAGCGTGCTTGAGGAGAAAAGGAAACTGCGCAGAATTCACGGTGGGGCTATTCAATATTTTGGTTTGATTAAAGAACCTCATTTTAATAAAAAAATCGGCATCGCTCATAATGAAAAAAAAATGATAGGGGAAGCTGCCGCAACTTTCATTATGGATGGAGAAACGATTGCTCTAGATGTAGGGTCAACCACCTTACATATTGCAAGGTCAATTAAAAACTTAAAAAATATCACGATTGTCACCAATTCATTAGCAGCAGCGGAAATCTTAAATGATCGATTAGAAAATCAACTATTTGATGGCAATGTAATCGTCCTTGGAGGAACAACCAATCCACTGCAACGATCAATCAGTGGACCATTAACCAATCAGTTATTAGAACATTTTTATTTTGATAAAGCATTTATTTCATGTGGGGGAATTAGCAAAGATGGAATATGTGATTTTAATATTGATAAAGCAACTGCATCTACAATTATGATGAAAAGATCAAGAAGTGTTTATGTTGTAACTGATTCTTCTAAAATTAATCAGAAGGCTCTTTTTCATATAGGTTCATTCCCATCAATTGAATGCGTGATTACAGATCAAGATATGCCCGCTGATTGGTCAAAAGATGCTATGGTTAAAAACGTAAAATGGATAAATGCAGGTGTCATGCATGAAAATTAATTAGCATGTTCAACTTGAGCAAAAGGTGCCTGACCCCCGATGGAGTAACGCTTTAATACACCGGGGGTCAGGCACCATATTCGAAAATATTTTCTCTTAATAATGATAACATTTTTTTAGCAGATTTCTTATTAAGCAAATTTAAACAATATTTTAGGAGGGACACATTTTGCCAACTTTAAAAGAAAAAATAATAGAGTTATTAAAAGTTGATGATGGTTTCACGGATAGAGAAATAACGGACAAAATAATGGGGCATGGAAAACCGCAGCAGAATGTGAATATAGCGTGCAGGGACATAGAATCTAGAGGAATGATTCAACGTGTTAAAAGAACTGACGGAAAAATTGGGAATTATTTAACTGACTCCAAGATTAATAATAATGAATCTCACTTCATAGAAAAGCAAACCGTTGGGATGTCCGAAGATGAGATAAAGGAGATCATAAATAATGACCTGATTTCTAAAGGATGGAAGACGAATGTAGCATGGGAAAAGGTACGGGGGATTGCAGTATTTGGTCAATATTAATTGAAGGTATCCTTTTATTTGTTGGAAGTATATTAATAGTGATTGCTTCTGATAAAAAACATTCAAATAAGAATTTATGAACAATACGTCTAAACAGTAAATGATTACGGCCACCGAACTGTACCAGTAATGACATAATATTTACCAATGAATGACAATAGATTTATTACCGAATGACAGTTTATTTACCAGATTGAATATTTTCGTTTAGATTGAATGACCTTCACGGAAAAAGCGAATACTTGTCTCGGCCTAATCGAACATGTATCTCTCATGAAAAACAACCTCTACAATGAGATGACACTGATTATACAGTGATCTTCAGCAAACGGGCCATTTAATGGAGTACAGGGCAGGAATATTTTGTGGGGAAGTCGAAGTTGTTTTATCGAATAGCAACTACGGTATCGAATTTTTGAAACTATTTGAACATGATGGCATTCACGAAATAAGGTTCACGAATATTCCAATAGTAGAGGGTTTACGAAGTGTTGTTCTTAACAAATACCCGAAAACCCAATTTCACATTTTCCTATACTGTGACTTTTCTTTGTTATCATGAACTGTGACAAGGTGTTTTTTGTTAGGAAGGAATTTGTAACTTTTTAATAGAATAATTATGAAGATGATCAGATAATAAATTTTTACACATAAGGAGATAAAACTATGGAAAAAAACAAATTACTAAGAATGGACAATGTCGGCATCGTTGTAGAATCCCTTGATAACGCAATCTCTTTCTTCGAGGAGATTGGCTTGAACCTCGAAGGGCGAGCCACTGTCGAAGGTGAATGGGCTGGTCGCGTAACCGGATTAGGTTCTCAGTGCGTAGAGATTGCTATGATGGTTACCCCAGATGGCCACAGCCGACTTGAACTTTCGCGATTTCTCACCCCACCTACTATATCAGATCACCGGACTGCTCCTGTAAATGCCCTCGGTTATCTACGCGTCATGTTCACCGTTGAAGACATTGACGAAATGGTATCCAGACTCACTAAGTATGGTGCTCAGCTCGTTGGCGAAGTGGTTCAGTACGAGGACTCGTATCGGCTCTGCTACATTCGTGGAACCGAAGGACTTCTAATCGGTTTGGCGGAACAACTCGGTAACAAATAAGTAAGTGACGTTTTATAAAAAGCCTTTACTGAAATATACATTACTGAAGTAAAAATTGAAACAGAAAAGCAGTGTGAAAGTATCTCGAAGAAGTCGGGTACGTCATATAACACAGCATTCACGCTGCGGGACTCTCCGAGCCCCTTGGTCGCCAGGAGAAGAAACAGGGAAGCCAGATTCAGGCGACAACCCTGCGAGCCTAAGAACTTCGTTCTAAGTCTCGCAGGGTTCGTGAATGCGAAAACGTTATATGCCAATCCGTCTCGATTTGAAGAAAATTCTTATTCAATAAAAGGGCGCAATTCTGCAGTAAGAATTGTGCTCTTTCTTTATGTTAAGGGCCATGTTCTCATACTATTTTTTATCATTTTCATTGTTTTCTTTTTCATGTTCGGCTATTTTTTCATGTATCTCTGATTCGATTGCTTCTACTTGTTCCTCCTCAAGCTTTTGTTTAGGTTGTGGATGGAACCATTGGATTTCGCCTTCATGGTCAAAGCCTTTGAATTGTTCTCCTTGAACCTGTAAAGTAAATTGATGGCGTTCATGTATGCTCTCTTCAAATATATGTGTTAATTCAAAATCTTTGATAGGGCTTGCAATCCCGTGTTGGGCCATTAAGTCATGTATGGTGGATTCTATGGCCGTCACTTTACTTTCATCAATCATTTGTTTTGGGTGTGGATGAAGCCAATGGATTTCATCATCATAAAAATGCCCCTTAAACTCGTTTCCCTTCACTTTAAAGGTGAATGCGTACCGCTCATGAACACGATCCTCAAAAACTTTTTCCACTTCAAAATCTTTAACCTTATGACTTTCACTCTTATCTTCAGACATATATATCCTCCTTAGTGAATGTGTTCCATAAGTATGCATTTAACTTGAAATCCGGATCAGATGAATACGCGAGAACAATGTCCATTTGTTTGTTTTCCAAAGTGGAATAGATAGGACTGATTTTCATATGTAATTTCCCTTCTCAATTTAGTGCATACCATCTTTTTTACTATTCCCTGTTAATGACAGATAAAACCAAATTAGTATATAATATAGGCTATTTATTTTTAGAAGGCTATTACTAGAAAACTGGGTAGTGTCAAAAGTTCTATAAAAACTCTCTAAGGTGGCTAAGTTTTATCCCTTAGTTCAACCTAACTAGTTTTTTGATTTGGATTTTTCATGGAACTACTCTGGATTTTAGATAGGGAAGTAAATAAGTAAAAGAATCCTGGAAGAATGATTCCCGTACCAACAATCAAATATATTTGACGTGTGGATAAGTCTAATAAGCTAGTTGAAGCAAATAAAATACCTAAAGGCATAGTAATACGAAGAAATAATAATCGAACTGCACTTAATTGAGCTAATCGATCTCTTGGAGCATCTCGTTGGAAAATGGCTGCACTTTGAGAATTAAAAAGAGGAAACAGAAGTCCACCAGTTAGCTCACAAATCCATGCAATAGGAACCGCATGAACAAAAAACAGGAGTACGAACGAAAGACCTCCTCCAACCAAACCGAAGTACATTGTTTTATACGTTTTAGACAACTTCAAAAGTAAGACTGTTCCAATGGCATAACCGACTGGGAAAGCGCCTGAAAAAATCGCATATTCCCAATAATGACCCCCTAAATCCCCTCTTATAAAAGGAATATTAATAACCATCGTAGCTCCAACCGCAAATTGTACGATTGAAGAGAGAATCGTGAGACGTAAAAGATGTCGATACTTGAAAAATATCTTATAGCCCTCTTTTATTTCTGCCCACCAAAACTTCTTTGTCCAAGTTGCCACTTTCTCCTTACTTGACTGTGGAATACGTGAGAGTGCAATATAGCTAACAATGAACATAGCAGAAGAAAAACCATAGATAAAATGCATGGGACTGACTAACAAAAGTAAGGAAGTAGATCCGGGAGCTATAAAACTCATAAGTCGAATGGTTCCATCCAATAAACCATTTGCTTCGACAAGCTCTTCCCTTTTACAGATTTCAGGTAGAAGTGAAAAAGATAGACTCGCGTAAATCGGCTGCATCAATCCTAGAAGGCATTGCAGAACGACTAATCCGAAAATAGTTCCCACGTCTGTACCAATTAAATAACCAACTAGTGGAAGAATGTAGGCTCCCCCACGAATTAACTGTATGTTTCGAAGCATTTTTTCTTTTACAACATGGTTTAAGAAGGGCGCACTTATACCTTGCAAAATTAAAGAAGGAATAAAATAAATAAGCCAAAGTACACCCATCCATTCCTTTGATCCTGTTAGTTCATACAGCAACAATCCATTAATGATCCCTCCGGCTGATCCACCAAATTCTGATACGATTTCACCTATCCAAAGTGCTTTAAATGACTTAGAGAACTTCTTCATATATGAACTCCAAGGTACTGAGTGAGCTGTCCAGAAAAAGCATTGATCTGCGGTAGATTTACCGAATAGATCCCCTTATCAACACGAATAAACTTTGCTGCTTTTAATATAGAAAGCTGGTGGTGTAGTGTTGTTTTAGAAGTATTAAACTGAACGCTCATTTCTTGAAGCGATAACGGTCCCTTAAGAAGCTGGTAAAGCAATTTCAATCGTAGTTCATCCCCTAATGCCTTGTGACCACGAATTAATTCATTCGATGGAACACCTGGCTCCATCAAATATTCTTCCTTCAAAGGATAAAAGAAGAGTTTAGTATCAGGTGTACGTTTTTCTAAGATCCACGGACGATAAGATACATGTGGAATTAATTTGACAGTCCAGACAGAGGGTTCAGGATGATACTTGATTCCACCAGTAATTTGTTCGATTTGATCAATAGGATTTGTGATATCTAGTGAGCTGTATTGTTTCTGCTCAAAAACAAGTGCCTGAGTCCACTTCTTCCACTCTTCTTGTTGGCTTACCCACTTCTCCCACTCAACCAATGTATTGTTGAGTAGGTCGTAAATTTCTTGATGTGAATAATGACCAAGATCACGAACATATCCAGCTAAGTAGTCATGAGTATCAAAATATGTAGCATACTTCTCAAATAATTCACCTCGATGATGTTCAGTGGCTGTCGCTTTTCTTATTGGCTCAGTATTTCGATTCTTGTAAGGTAAAAGTGTTTCATAAAAACAATCAATTGGAATTTCTAAGAGACGATTCAAAAAATCTTGAACAGATGAAGAGGATAGTTTGTTTTGAAGCATAATCAGCGCATACCAGAAGTTGGTTTCCTCAATCACTTTTAAATGCTTTATTAGTGATGTAGGCATTGAGTCTTGCTCTGATATCCACTTTTCATCTAAATCGAATGTATGTCGAAGTTTTGTATGTGTATAGCCTGCAATACCTAAAATAACTTCCCAAACTGGTGACGATTCAACTTTAAGAGAGATTGTTTCAACAGGTTGAGGTAAATAATACTTCATACATTTTCCCCTTTTTTAGAATATTTAATTATATTCTAAGTTAATTGAATTTAAAATTCAATATTTTTCGAATCACTTTGAGTTATTCCATAATAGGGCGCAATTCTGCAGCAAGAATTACGCTCTTTCTTTATGTTAAGGGCCAGATTGTTGAAGAATCATGAACAGTAAACATACTGGTTAAATATTGTTTGTGAAAAGTTACACTTAAGCTATCGAGGTAGGATAAAGGTTTTCTCATGATTCAAAAAAATTTATTTTCCCTTGACTCTTACGTGACGTAACGGTTTATAGTGAAGATACCGGTAAAAATTCTCGCGAAATAAGGGGGTGGTTATTTTAGTTTCAGGTAAGAAGAAATGGAAGACAGGGGAACTTGCAAAGTTAACAGGTTTAACGATTCGGACCTTGCGGTATTATGACCAAATTGAATTGTTCTCACCGTCAGACTATTCAGAATCAGGATATCGCCTATATAACGCCACAGATCTTTCGCGGTTACAGCAAATTCTTAGTCTAAAAGATTTAGGATTAACGCTAGAGGAAATTAAATCGATCCTTGCCGACGATACGTATAACCCAATTGAAGTGGTGACTCTTCAAATAGAACGTTTAAGAGAAAATATAAGAGTTCAACAGAAGCTGTTAAAAGATTTACAAAATGTATCTGAGATTTTGCAAACGAAAGAGACATTGACGGTTCAAGATTTTACAAATTCAATTGGAATGATGAAAAAAAGTCATGAAAATTATTTTTACGGGCGCCAAAAGAATATTGAGCGCCAATTTGATCGACTTGGCGAATTCCTTTCTAATCATCCGTCTCACCAAAAAAGGAGGAAGTGAGAATGAAAAAACACTTTGCAACACACGATACCTTTGTTATTGAAAGGGTGTATAATTTCACACCTGAAGTGGTATTCGCTGCATGGGCGGACCCAGAGCTTAAAGCAAAATGGTTCACTGAGGCGGAAGAGTTTGATTTTCGAGTGGGTGGACAAGAGATAAATCATGGCGGCCCTCCAGGAGGTCCTGTTTACACATTTAAGGCTCACTATCAGGAGGTCATTCCTGACCACCGTATTGTCTATTCTTACACCATGGATCTTGATGAAACGCGGATTTCCGTATCTGTAGCAACGGTCGAGTTTAAACAAATTGATGAAGGAACACACCTGATTTTTACCGAGCAAGGCGCATTCCTAGACGGCCATGATACAGCTGCAGTTCGTGAGCACGGGACAAGTATTTTGCTGGATCAGCTTGGTGAACAGTTGAAAAATAATCAAGAGTTAAGAGTATCCTCTGGGGTATCGAAGATTATTAACTCTCCTGAGCCAATCTCTGATCGTGAGATTGTCAACACACGTATCTTCAATGTGCCAAGTGAAATCATGTTCAAAGCATTCAGTGACCCGAATCATTTGGAAAAATGGTGGGGACCCAAGGGCTTTACTAATACGTTTCATGAGTTCGATATGCGACCAAACGGTATTTGGCGTTTCATTATGCATGGACCCAATGGTGTAGATTATGAGAATAAATCCATCTTTTCCGAAATAATTGAACCAGAAAAGATTGTTATCCACCATCTGGGGCCAATACATGAATTTTTATTAACCATTACATTTGCTGAGAAAGAAGGCAAAACCGAACTTATATGGCAAATGCTCCACAAATCAGTTAATCAATGCGAAAAAGTGAGAAGTTTCTGTTACGAAGCCAATGAACAGAACTTTGATCGACTTGAGGCGGAACTGAATAAAATGGTTAACGGATTGCAACACTAATTAAATTTTATTAAAATATGCGTTAACATAGAAATTTTACTTATTCAGCTAAAGGGCGCGTTTATTTAGGAACGCGTCTTTATTATTTTAAGGGCCATTTAATGGAGAAGAATATCAAGAAATAATGATAATTGATGGTAATGATATGGTTAAGATTATATAAAGTCGTCGTCAATCTCGCGGAATTAAGTTAATAATTCTATATTGAAAAATGCACTATACATATAACGTACCATCTAGGGGTCCTGTCGTTTTACTTACACGGTGAGTGCTTTATTTACCTGACTCTTGCAGTTCATCTCTTATCCAAAGGAAAAACAATGGCTGGAAGGTATACATAAAAAAAACACCAACTCAAACGATCTGATTTTGTAAAGGTTTTGCTTTACACGGTATGCTACCCACGGAGTAGATTCAGAACTGTGATAATCTTTTTTCTTAATTTAAACATCCCTGCAAGTCCGCTTGTAGTAAGGATTGGTTCTAACACCTCAAACATAATCTTTCCCCTTTGATAAGTATTATTTTCCATTGACAATTATAACAAACAACAGAAGCTATATGCTAAAAAACTATCTTCCACAATCGGGCGCTATTCTGGAACAAGGATAAGCGCTCATTTTTCTTTTTAGGGCCATATTGCAGAATAACAAGTCGAGGGAATCGTAACGGTTTGAAATAATTGTATTGAACAAAGGGGAATATATATGTTTTTAAAAAGGTTTAACCGAACAGGAAAAATATTAGCCTTCATAGGAATATGGGTTGCTGCCATTGGAATTGCATTTAATAAGACGAGAGGGGTTCCAAAAACAAACATTCCAGAACTACTTGCGTCATTTTCAGTCCCTTTGATTGTAACAGGTATATTACTATTAATCGTATCAAATTTCTTCAGGGGAAAGTAAAGGCCAAACATAAAAGTCCTAATACCTTGTTCAATAATCGGGCGCGTTAATCGAGCAACACGTCTTTTGTATGGGACCAGATTGTTGAAGTTCACTCACAAAGAAAAGGATAAATTACTTTAAAACATAAAGGAGATTGCGGAGAGTAACGAAGCAGATTTATAAAAGGAGAACAAGAAGTTATCGGTACTTATAATTGGATATTTATGTTAGAATTATAGTTAACATTAGCATTTAGTTGAAGAAGGAGTGCAAATCAAAAAGTAAATAAAATAAGAAAGATTCACAAGGGTGGAGTTTATGGAACAGTGGCTTGATGTTCAAACACTCATCTGGTTATTTCCGATTATGTTTATCATTCATGATTTTGAAGAAATTATTATGGTTGAGAAGTGGATGAAACAAAACTCAGATGTTATTTATGAAAGAGTACCAAGAAAAATTGCTGAGAGGGTAATCAAACAGTTTTCCATGACGACAGCACAATTTGCAGTAGCAGTTTTAGTTATTTTCTTATTCGTAAGTAGCTCAACAATTATGGCAAACCAATTTGTGATTCAAGGATCACTTGCAAATATTTATATTTTTACAATTATCACATTGACTTTTTTTCTGCATTCCTTTTCTCATATTGGCCAGTCTATATTTCTTCGTTCCATTACTCCTGGTTCATTTACATCAATGATTATCATAATTCCTTATAGTTTAGTTTTGTATAACACATTATTATTAAATGGAATTCTAACATGGGAAATTATTTTTGCATGCTTGCCATTTGTCCTTTTAATAATTCCTATTGCTTTACTTGCTCATTGGATAGGAAAAAAAGCAGTATAAACAATTCATTATACTGCTCTTTCGCTAAAGAAAGTTGAACTCAGATATGTATTGTAATTTATTTGAAATAAGGGGGGATTAAATGGCAGTAAAAATTGCTCGATGGATCATGTTGTTTTGTGCTTTGAGTGCAATCGTTGCTTTTATCAGCAGTTTTGAAAATGTTGTCACAGCATCAACTAATCAAAAGATTGTTGAACTGTGGAGATTGCTAGGATTTATTGTCTTTGCAGGTATTTTTACATTATTAGCTTTTAATCCGACCCGTTATGTTGGAATATGGGAACTGGTAATATTTCATAAACTTGCTATGGCAGTCTCCGCTTTTGTTCTTATTAAAGATAATGCCGAAGGGGCTGGATTTATTGGACTGATTGACGGTAGCTTGGCTGTCCTAATAGTTATTGCTTATTTTTTAACTAAAGGATATGCTTCTTGGAGGTTTTCCAGAAAACGACGCAATGGTGAAACAACACAGGTAGGAAATGATCAAACTTAAGGGCCATTTAACGGAATAAAATTTTAGGTAGTAGTATGATCTGATTAAAAGGTGGGAGGAGATCCTAACATGGGGTTAATCATGGAAATTGTGCCTGTTGTAATAGTGGGAGGAATTGTAGTATATGTAATTGAAAGACTTAAACATAAATATAACCAAGGTAACCTAGGTAAGAAAAAATCAAAAGGTGCTCAAGATTTATTAGATAGTTTAATACCAATGGGAATGATTTTTGGTTGCGCTATCGGTGTAATTGTGGGCATGTTTTTTCCAATCTCTCTACTATCTACAGTTAGTTTAGGAGCTGGAATAGGCTATTTATTTGGATTTCTTGCTTATGAAATTTATAGTAAGAAAGGAAACATTCATTCATAAATACCTATCTTCCTGAAACGGACGCTATTGTTCAATAAGAACAGTCACTTCTTGTGCTAACAGGCAGGTTAATGGAATTAAGGGCAAGATTGTTGAATAACACAGGGTGGTAAAAAAATTTACAAATGCTTATTAATCCCTCCTCGTAAATTAGTCCCTATTAGACAAAATATGTTACGGGACAGTGCTGCTAAAACAATAGCACTTCCCTATAAAAGACGAGGGAGTGAAATAGATGGCTGATATCAACAAACGCAAACGTGACGATAACGATACTGGCGAGGCAGTAGGAACTGGTGTAGGTGCTTTTACTGGGGATACTATGGCTTCTGCTCTTGATCTATTTGGTACTGTTGCAGGTGCTGTTGCTGGCAGAGCACTGGACAACAAGGCGGGGGAAGGTACCGTTGATGACGACAATCATGACTCCAAAACAAAAGATTAGAATTAAGTAAAGTCATCCTTTAACCGAAGGCTTATGGCATGCAGTGGACTTCCTAAATGGAAGTCCTTTTAGTTTTAAACGTGGAATTTTGGCTTATGCGCAAGATCTTGATGAAACTGCCGAATAACAAATAAAACAGATAATCTAAATTAATAAGCCTTTGAGAGAAGCGGATGGTTAGCTGAACATGATACAATGAATTTGAAAGGCTTGTTTAAAAAATGAAGGATTTGCTAATTTAAGGAGGGAATGGAATGTTTACATCAGTAAATGATTTCTTAAACGAATGGAAACAAGAAGCAGCTTCTACCCAAAAAGTGTTGGATGTGCTGACGGATGAATCGTTGAATCAGGAGATTTCTCCAGGATTAAACAGCATTGGAAGCCTGGCTTGGCATATTACTGGAGCAGCTTACTACTTTCCTTCACAGGTTGGATTAAAATTTGAGATTCCTGATCTTCAAAAAGAGGCACCGAAATCAGCTGCTGAAATCAGCGAGACATACAAAATAGTAAGTCAGCGGTTAACACAAGCATTTTCTGAACAGGTTTCAGATGAAAAAATGAACAAAATGGTGAATTTATTTGGAATGGACATGCCAGTTCAAGCTGTTTTCCGTCTGCTAATTCAACATCAGGCTCATCATCGCGGACAATTGACTGTCCTTATGAGACAAGCTGACTTGAAAGTTCCTGGCGTATATGGTCCTAGCAAAGAAGAATGGGAAGCAATGAATGCTCAAAAGAGCTGATATCGTCATGATGCAAAAAGCCGGCGCCTGCCGGTTTTTTGTACTATCAGAATTTATTTCATTTCTTAACTCAGTTTGCGCACTGAGAAGAATTAAGTAAAAACTTTACTGAGAAAGTATACAAAATGGGCAGAGATAAGAAAGAGGCAAGCACCTTAAAAGTGCTTACCTATTCAAAAGCTCATCCAGAGAAATGATTCTATGTTTTAACTCTTCATTCGAATCTAATACTGCTATAACAATTTGATTAGCTTCTGTTATGGTCGCATATCTGAAATGTTCATCCCCATTAAAGAGTAAACCTGGTACCAGTTTTGCCTCCATCTTCGCAAAGACGCTTTCTGTGTACTCAAGTGGTAGAAAATCATCTATTCCTTCTGTTGGTTCACCAACCCATTTAAACAAGAAATCTTTGATTGAAAATTGCTCAACCGTTGATAATTTTTTCTTGAATTTTAGCTTATCCACTGAAACTGTTCCCATTTTAATCACTCCTTAAGTAAGTAAAGTTTATACTTTCAGATTCTCAACATCAACTGCAGCACGGTAACAGAATGCTAACATTTTTATTACGAGCTAATATTAAATGTGTAAGTATTTAAGGCACGAATTTCAAATAAGGATTTTATAGCAATCATTTCTCCTTTCCATGTTCCACTAAAGGGCGCGTTTATCGAGCAACGCGTCTTTTTGTATAGGGCCAGATTGTGAAGGATTGTACTTAAGCTAACGTGGCAGAATAGTTTAACAAGAATTACGTTATTCAAAGGGGGAGTACATATGGGGAAATATGAAGTTAAGCAAATATACAATCTGTTGAATTTTGATTTGGATAGTTTAGTAATACAAAGCAAAGAAGATGGTTTTCGTTTTGTAGAAAGATTAGTAAATGATTATAAAAATAGCAGTAATACTTTTAATCATTCTGAAGAAGGTTTATTTGGCGTGTTTAATGAAGAAGGTGTCATTGTTGCTATTAGTGGATTAAATAAAGACCCATTTTCAAATGAACAATCTATTGGAAGGCTGAGAAGGTTTTATGTTAGTAAAGAGTATAGGAGAAACGGTATAGGA